>NZ_SMKQ01000362.1 GCF_004348995.1 Nonomuraea terrae | reverse complement strand
GTCCCACGGACAAAGCATCCGCAACGTCACCGCCATGACCTACTGGGACAACGGCTGGTCCAAGACCACCACCGACCCGTGGGACATCAAGACCACCTACGACTACAACGAGCTGGGCCTGCAGACCAACCGCACCGTCACCAGCGCGGGCGGTTCCAGCCAGCGAGCTTTGGACTGGTCTTACTACCCCGACGGCAAGCTCAAGACCCACTCCGACGACGGCGTCCCGCTCGGCCTCGACGTCGTCATGAACGACAACTCCGACACAGGCCAGGTCACCACCACCGGCAGCTGGGCCCTTGCTGGCAGCGGCAGCTCGTCGTCGAACATCCTCGGCCCCCAGGTCGAAGCGGCGACCGGGTTCGTCGGCTACGACTACGCCACCGCCCCCGCAGGCACCGGCGAGTCCGCCTTCACCTGGAACCTGACCACGCCGTCGGACGGCACGTACAAGGTGGAGGTGCAGTACCCGTCGGGTGCGACGGCCACCAACGCCAAGTACAAGATCAAGCATAAGGACGGCGAGGCCACCGTCACCCTCGACCAGACCCAGAACCCCGGCACCTGGGTCGAACTCGGCTCCTACACCTTCACCGCCGGCACCACGAACAGCGTCACCCTGACCGACGAGGCCAACGGAACCGTTGCCGCGGACGCGGTCAAAGTGGTCCGCGACAACAGCGGCGACACGGACACCGAGAAGAAGGACTTCACCTACACCTACGACGTCAACGCCAACGTCACCAAGATCGAGGACGCCTCCCCAACCGCCAAGATCGACGTGTGGGACGTCGCCTACACCAACCTCAACCAGATCGCCACCATCAAGGAGTACCTGGACGGCACCCTGAAGAACACCACGGGGTACCGCTACAACGAGAACAGCGCGGTGGTCGAACGCACCCACGACAAGACCCTCGCCACCTACCGCTACGACGTCCGCGACCTGGTGGACGAGGTGGTCAACAAGAAGTCGGCCACCGACCCGGCACCGAAGACCACCACCTACAGCTACACCTCACGCGGTGAGCGCTTCACCGAGACGAAGGCCAACGGCAACACCGTCGCCTACGACTACTTCCTGTCCGGCGTCTTGCGCCAATCGATCGAGAAGAAGCCCAACAGCGCGGTCGTGGCTGAGCACACCATCGGCTACCAGGGCAACCTGCAGCGTGCCACCGACCACGCCAAGATCCAGAACGCCGACAACCCCGGCGCCTACCTGGAACACGACTACGCCTACACCTACGACCCCCGCGACCGCATCTCCAAGGTCACCAAAACTCCGGTAGGCGGCGGCGCCGCGGACACCGAAACCTACTCCCATGACGCCAACAGCAACGTCTGGGAGGAGGAGGTCTTAAGCAAGAAGACCACCTTCACCTACGACCGCAATCGGCTGATGACCTCCATCACCGGCGGACAGACCAGCACCTTCACCTACGACCCCTATGGGCGGCTGCGCACCGTCCAGGGCGGCGGCAAGACGTGGGAGAAGTACACCTACGACGGCTTCGACCACGTCACCAAGCACGAGAAGCTCGGCAGTGATGGAACCACCAACACCGTCACCAGCTACACCTACGACCCGCTCGACCGCACCACCACCAAGACCGAGAAGGAAGGCACCGCCTCCGCCAAAACCACCACCTACTCCTACCTCGGCCTCTCAGCGGAGGTCTTGGATGAGGAGGTGGCCGGCAAGCTCACCAAGTCCTTCCAATACTCACCGTGGGGCGAGCGCCTGTCTCAGGTGAAGGTCAACGCCGACAACACCGAGGAATCCTCCTACTACGGCTACAACCCGCACACCGACGTCGAGCAGATCACCAAGGAGAACGGCGACACCCGCGCCACCTACGGCTACACCGCCTACGGCAAGAACGACGGCAAACTCTTCACCGGCGTCGACAAACCCGACCCAACTGACCCCACCGCCAAAGAGGAGTACAACCCCTACCGCTTCAACGCCAAGCGCTGGGACAATTCCACCGGCATGTATGACATGGGGTTCCGCGACTACAACCCCGGCCTCAACCGTTTCCTCAGCCTCGACAGCTACAACGGCGCCCTCGACGACCTAAGCCTCAGCCTTGATCCCTGGACCGCCAACCGGTACTCCTTCACCGGCGGCAATCCGATCACAGGCATCGAGCACGACGGCCATGAGCCGCGTCCCTGGCATAACCCCGAGTACAAGCCGTCTGATTGCTGGGACAACGCCAGCGTCGAATGCAATCCAGCCTCCGCTGGTAAGACGATTCCCGTCAGTAACGCCCATCCGGATTACAACCCGGCGATGAAAGACGACAACAAAGACGGCCAAATCGATGAGTGGGAGGCATCTCGCGCCGGAATAGCTCTGGACGGAGACACGCGAAACGGGCGGCCTCCGGGTAAGAAGGAGCTCGAACTCCTGAGCTACATGCCAGTCGTCGGCACGCCAGCCGACATCCTGCTTGCGCTCCATGCTTTGAATGAAGGCAATACCGAGGAAGCAGCATGGGCCCTGGCCGGCATGGTGCCCATGGCTGGCGATTCCGGAAAGTTCATCGGCAAACTGATACGCTGCAAGAACAGCTTCACGCCCGATACCGAAGTGCTCATGGCCGACGGCACCCGCAAGCCGATCGAAGATGTCGAGATCGGGGATGAAGTTCTCGCCACCGATCCGGAAACCGGCAAAACGGAAGCCAAGCAGGTCATCGACCTCATCGTGGGCGACGGCGAAAAGAACCTAGTCCAGGTCACCATCGATACCGACGGAAAGCAGGGCCGGGACACCGGCGTCATCATAGCCACCAGCCAGCACCCCTTCTGGGTTCCTGAGCTGCGTAAGTGGGTCGATGCCGGGAAACTCGCGCCCGGCATGTGGCTGCGCACCTCCGCCGGCACCCTGGTACAGGTCAAGGCGATCAAGCGATGGACTGCACAGCAACGTGTCCACAACCTCACGGTCGCGGGCTTGCACACGTACTATGTGTCCGCAGGCGAAACGTCCGTGCTCGTGCACAACTGCGGGGGCTCGGTAAATGGCCATACCACGGCATGTCCGTGTGCCACAGGCGGACAGCCCGTTGGGCCGATTAATGCTCATCTCGCCGGCAAAAATCACCCGGTCACGGGGGTGCCGTTCGATGCCCAAGGATTTCCGGACTTTAGCGCTTGGAGAGACCCGAAAACGCCAGATGTCGTCATCGCCTTGACCGGTGACAGGAAAAAGGATTTCGCAGCAGCAGACAAGGCGGCCGGTATCACGGCGGCATACCGGAAGGGAAAGTGGACCTGGAATCATCATCAGAATTGCGGAGTGATGCAGCTCGTCGATATGGCCGTTCACAGCAAAACCGGCCATACCGGTGGTTTCGCAATATGCTAGAGAATTAAGCCCAAAGTGCGAGAGTAAACAAAAATGAGGGTCTCGTTGATCGTTTTATGCGAACGGTCAACGAGACCCTCCTAACCGAACCCGATGGCTGTGGTGATCTGATAAGATAACATGGCGAACGTCCCGATTTCCCGATCGCCGATCGGCTATGGCTATTTACGGGCGATCGGACTCACTCATCTAGAGCGGAATCTGAATTCATGATTTTCGACCAGGCTTATGAATCTGAGTACGTTGGCCCGCCGGTGGATGCCGGGATGATTCGACGGGCCGAGGATGTGCTTAAAGTTCGACTACCGAAGAGCTACATCGATCTGATTATAGTGCAGAATGGCGGCGTACTTCGGAATCGTTGTTTCCCCACCGAATTTGCTACGTCGTGGGCGCCGGACCATGTGTGCGTCGATGTGATCTGGGGGATTGGAGGTACAAGCGGAGTGGACGTCATGTCGCCCAGCATGATCGCTGAATGGAAATATCCCGAGATTGGCGTCGTCTTCGGCTTGACGCCATCCGCTGGGCACGACACGGTGATGCTCGATTATTCTGAATGCGGACCACTGGGTGAGCCTTCCGTGTCGTACGTCGATGAAGATAGGGTGCCGAGGCGCATTGCTAATTCATTCGCGGAATTTCTACGTGGCCTTACCTCGTGTCGAACATACGGCGATGACACGGATTGACCGGGGAAGAAGGTTTGCTCATTATATCAAGATCGACGCATGTGGACTGCGACTGGTAAAGGCCAGGATGCATTGCAGAATTGAGTCGGCACTCAGGTGGAAGCCGCAGTGAAGTGAACGAGCTGAGAGCGTGTTTGAGAAGGGGGTGATGTCAGTTGACAACGGTCGGCGTGTTGGCCTGGTCAGCGTGCCGATGATTCGATCATTTCCTGGTGCCTCGCGAGCGTCGCTACCCCTCCGACCTCACTGACGCCCACTGGACGCTGATCGAACCGTTGCTACCCGCCCCGAACACACGTGGCCGGTTCGACTATCCACCTTGGCAGACCGTGTACTGGTACTTCGTCCGCTGGGAAGAGCTCAGGGTGACCGGGCAGATCCTGGTCGCATTGCGGCGGCAGGTCCGCCTCGCCGAGGGCCGCTCCCCGGAGCCGACGGCCGGTGTTATCGACTCCCAGAGCGTCAAGGGCGCCGACACTGGTGGTGGAGCGCTCGCTGGCTTGGCCGACCAAGCACCGCCGCCTGGCCCGCGACTACGAACGCCACTGAACTGCGCCGGGATTGATGGAGACTTCATCGGTTGGAAAGGATGGAGTCCATGTCAGGTCGATCCACTTCCCCGCACCCCGCCCAGCGTCGTTATCCACCGGAGCTGAAGGAACGGGCAGTGCGGATGGTGCAGGAAGCCGTCGAGCAGTCCGGGGAGTCGTTCGGCGTGA
>NZ_SMKQ01000361.1 GCF_004348995.1 Nonomuraea terrae | reverse complement strand
GCCCGGAGTGGCTCCCGCCGGCCACGGCGCCCCGCCCCCCACCGGGCCAGGCACGCCGACGCCGGGTGCTCCCCGTCCCGGGATGCCGGGTCCCGGCAGACCCGCAGGCGGAGGACCCGGCGGGCCGCACGCCGGTAGCGGCGCCCATTACGTCGGTGGCCCCAACCCCGGCGGCCCCAACCCCGGCGGTCACGTGCCAGGGGGGCAGGGAACGCCCCCTCGCCCGGGGCCGGTCTCGGGCCCCCAGGCGCCAGGCCCGCAAGCGCCGGGAGCCGTGTCAGGGCCACAAGGGAGAGGGCCCGTTTCTGGGCCGCAGGGGCCCGGGTCAGGGCCGCAGGCGGCGGAAGGTGGGGCGGCTACCGTGCCGCACATCTCACCGCCCGGGCGTGCGCCGCAAGGTGGCGCGGCCGGTCACCCCGCTTCCGGGGCCGGCGGATCCGCGGCCGGTCCGCGTCCGGATACGTCCGGTGAGGCGGGGTTCGATCCGGATCGGACGATCAGCGTCTCGCGCCCCAAGGGGCCGGTGCCCGGTCCTGAGCAGGGCGGATGGCGGCCTCCGGTCGACGAGGGGGCGCTGACGACCAGGCGGGTACCGTCTCCGCAAGGTGGCGTGCCGGGGCAGCAGGTCTACCCGGCGCCGGGAGGCGGGCAGCCGCAGGGCAGCCAACAGGGCAACCAGCAGGGCAACCAGCGGGCGCCCCAGGGGCCGTACGCGGGTCACGGCCTTGGCACCGACCTGTTCTCCATCGCCGGCCCGCCGGAGAAGCAGTCCAAGGGCAGCCGCAACGGCATGCTGGTGCTCATGGGCGTGGCCGCCGCCGCGGCCGTGGTGATCGCCATCCTGATCGTCGCCTTCATCACCAGCTGATCCCGGCGCTCGCGAAACCAGAGCCCGGCCCGGCTCCGGCTCTGGTGCGCGAGCGTGGGACAGACTGGACGTCATGAGCGAGTTCAGAATCGAACATGACTCGATGGGCGAGGTACGCGTGCCGGCCGGCGCCAGGTGGCGTGCGCAGACCCAGCGGGCGGTGGAGAACTTCCCGATCTCGGGACGGACGCTGGAGCCGTCCCACATCGCCGCGCTGGGCCTGATCAAGGCGGTGGCCGCCGAGGTCAACGGCGAGCTGGGCGTGATCGACAAGGACCTGGCGGAGGTGATCGCGCAGGCCGCGGCCGACGTGGCGGAGAACGAGCACGACGACCACTTCCCGATCGACGTCTTCCAGACCGGCTCCGGCACCTCGTCCAACATGAACGCCAACGAGGTGATCGCGACCCTGGCCGAGGAGCGGCTGGGCCGTCCCGTCCACCCCAACGATCACGTGAACGCGTCGCAGTCGTCCAACGACGTGTTCCCGACCTCGATCCACGTGGCGGCGGCGACCGAGGTGACCTACCACCTGCTGCCCTCGCTGCGGCACCTGGCCGAGACGTTGCGGGAGAAGGCGGTCGAGTTCGACGGCGTGGTGAAGTCGGGGCGCACGCACCTGATGGACGCCACCCCGGTGACGCTCGGGCAGGAGTTCGGCGGGTACGCCACGCAGATCGAGAACGCCGTCGTCCGCGTCCTGGCCGCGCTGGAGCACGTGCTGGAGCTGCCGCTCGGCGGCACCGCCGTGGGCACGGGCATCAACACCCCGCCGGGGTTCGCCCAGGAGGCCATCAGGAAGCTGCGCGAGGCGACCGACATCCCGTTCGCCGAGGCGCGCGACCACTTCGAGGCGCAGAGCGCGCAGGACTCGATCGTCGAGCTGTCCGGCCAGCTCAAGGTCGTGGCCGTGTCGCTCAACAAGATCGCAAACGACCTGCGCTGGATGGGCTCGGGGCCGCGGGCGGGGCTCGGCGAGATCAACCTGCCCGACCTGCAGCCCGGCTCGTCGATCATGCCGGGCAAGGTCAACCCGGTGATCCCCGAGGCCACGGCCATGGTGGCGGCCCAGGTGATCGGCAACGACGCGGCGATCACGTTCGCGGGGGCGTCCGGCACCTTCGAGCTGAACGTGCAGCTGCCGGTCATCGCGCGCAACATCCTTGAGTCGATCAGGCTGCTGGCGAACGTCTCGCGGCTGCTCGCCGACCGCTGCGTCTCCGGCATCACGGCGAACGTGGAGCGCCTGCGTGAGTACGCCGAGTCGTCGCCGTCGATCGTCACCCCGCTCAACCGGTACGTCGGCTACGAGGAGGCCGCGAAGATCGCCAAGCAGGCCCTGCGGGAGCGCAAGACCATCCGCCAGGTCGTGATCGAGCGCGGCCACGTCGCCGACGGCACCCTGACCGAGGAGCAACTCGACGCCGCGCTCGACGTGCTGTCGATGACCCGGCCCTGAGCCGCCCCTGAGCTACCTGCGCGCCGCGGCGGCGCGCGTGGCCTCGGCCCAGCGGTCGAGCAGCGCCAGGGCGGCGCCGGAGTCGACGGCGTCGGCCGCCCGCTTGACGGCTCCGCCCAGGGCCGGGGTCAGCTCGGCCACCGGCGGGGTGCCGTCGGCGGCCACCAGCGCGGCGGCCGCGTTCAGCAGCACGATGTCGCGGACGGGCCCGTGCTCGCCGCCGAGCACGGCGCGGGCCACGCCGGCGTTGTGCCGGGCGTCGCCGCCGCGCAGGTCGTCGAGCCGGGCCCGCGGGATCGACAGGTCCAGCGGGTCCAACGTCGTACGCGTCACGCTGCCCCGGCGTACGACCCAGACGGCGGACGGGCCGGTGGTCGTCAGCTCGTCGAGCCCGTCGTCGCCCCTGAAGACCAGCGACGATCCGCCGCGCTCGGCCAGCACCCCGGCGATGACCTCCGCCATGGCCGGATGGAAGACCCCGACCGCCTGGGAGGGCGGCAGGGCGGGGTTGGTGAGCGGGGCCAGGAAGTTGAAGACCGTGGGCACGCCCAGCTGGCGGCGCGCGCCCGAGGCGTGTTTCAGCGCCGGGTTGAAGACGGGCGCGAAGCAGAAGGTGATGCCGACCTCTTCCGCCACGGCGACCGCGGCGGCGGGCGGCAGGTCGATGGCCACGCCCAGCGCTTCCAGCACGTCGGCCGCGCCCGCCGCGGACGAGGCGGCCCGGCCGCCGTGCTTGACGACCTTGGCGCCCGCGGCGGCGGCCACGACGGCGGCCATGGTCGAGACGTTCACGGTGTTGGCGCGGTCGCCGCCGGTGCCGACCAGGTCGACCGGCTCGCCGGAGACGCGGATGGCCGCCGCCCTGGCGAGCATGCCGTCGGCCAGCCCGGCCACTTCGGCGACGCTCTCGCCCTTGGCCCGCAGCGCGACCGCGAACGCGGCGATCTGGGCGTCGGTCGCCCGCCCCGACATGATCTCGCCCATGGCCCAGGCGGCCTGGCGGGAGGTGAGCGACACGCCTTCGAGCAGCGCGGTGAGCAGCGCCGGCCAGGTGGTGCCGGTGGTGGAGACCATGAGCGTCCCTTCTCGTCAGTGCTCGACGGGGGGACACCCACCACAATGGTGACGGCCGCCTCGTCGAGGCGGCCGTGTGCGCATTCGCTGGAGGTCCGCCTTAGGAGGCGGGCCACCACTGGAACGAATGCGTGATCATGCGCACAACCTTACCAGATGCCCTTGATCCACATATCCCCTCGCCTATCTATGTCGGCGGCACCCATGCGTCGCGGCGGGGCGAACGCCTAGGGTTCGGGATATGGCGAAGGATCTGACGGGGCGGACCGCGCTGGTGACGGGGGCCGGGGGCGGCATCGGAGCGGCGTGCGCCCGGCGGCTGGCCGCGGCGGGGGCCCGGGTGCTGGTGGTCGACATGCGGGCCGAGCCCGCAGCGGAGGTGGCCGCCGAGATCGGCGGCGCGGCCGTGGTGGCGGACCTGAGCTCCGCCGATTTCGTGGCGTCGCTGCCCGACGAGCCGGTCGACATCGTGGTGAACAACGCCGGGTTCCAGCACGTCGCGCCGATCGAGGAGTTCCCGCCCGAGGTGTTCTCCGCGATCCTGCGGGTCATGGTCGAGGCGCCGTTCCTCATCGCGCGCAAGGTGCTGCCCGGCATGTACGCCAGGGGCTGGGGCCGGTTCGTGAACATCTCGTCGGTGCACGGGCTGCGGGCCTCGCCGTACAAGTCGGCGTACGTGACGGCCAAGCACGCGCTGGAGGGGTTCTCCAAGGTCGTCGCGCTGGAGGGGGCTGCTCACGGGGTGACCTCGACGTGCGTCAACCCGGCGTACGTGCGCACGGCGCTGGTGGAGGCGCAGATCGCCGACCAGGCCAGGGTGCACGGCATCGCGCCGGCGGCGGTCGTGGAGGACATCATGCTGGAGCCGGCCGCGATCAAGCGCCTGATCGAGCCGGACGAGGTGGCCGAGCTCGTGGCGTACCTGTGCGGCCCGGCCGGGTCGTTCATCACCGGTGTCTCCCTGCCGATCGACGGCGGCTGGACGGCCCGGTAGTGATCGAATACCTGGAGCTGCTGGCCAGGGAGGCTTCCGCGGTCGAGTTCGAGGGGCCGATCATCCAGGCGCGGGCCGCGGGCGCCGATCCGGCGGCGATCGAGGAGCTGGAGCGGGCCAAGGTCCAGGCGTTGAAGGTGCGCGACCTGCTCAAACGGCGGGCCAGGCGCGAGGCCGAGCTGTCGGCGCTCTACGACACCGCCGGCGACCTGGCCGCGCTGCGCGACCTCGACGCCGTGCTGGAGGCGATCGTGCACCGGGCCAGGCAGCTGCTGGCCACCGACATCGCGTACATGACGCTGCACGACCCCGAGCGGGGCGACACGTACATGCGGGTCACCGACGGATCGATCTCGGCCAAGTTCAGGGCGCTGCGGCTGGCCATGGGGGCGGGGC
>NZ_SMKQ01000360.1 GCF_004348995.1 Nonomuraea terrae | reverse complement strand
GTCGTCGAGCGCTGCTTCAACCGGCTCAAGCAGTTCCGCGCTCTGGCCACCCGCTACGACAAGACCGCGACGTCATACACCGCGGTCGTCACTATCGCGTGCCTGATGCTCTGGCTGTGATCATTTGAAGACACGGCCTAGCCGTAGGTGTGTGTCCCTTCCGGCTTCCTCGCAAGGCCGAGGCATGGATGCCGCGTACTCGTGACGAGCAGACACCCCGGAAGATCGTCGAGGTTCGGGAGGCCGCGCCGGCCGAGGCGACCTGCATCTCCATCGATGCCGACGACCACCTGTTCCTAACGGCTGGCTGCATCCCTACGCACAACAGCATCCAGGTCGAGGCGCAGAAGTCGTTCCCCGACTCCGTCACCTGCAAGACCTCGCACGGCCTGGCGTTCGGCGCGGTCGGCCGCAAGTACGCCCACCGGCTGAAGGCGTCCCGCATGAAGTCGGAGGACGTGGCCCGCCTGCTGAAGATCAACAGCCCGATCTACACGCCGACCGCCATGATCCCCCCGGCCGTCGTCGCCCGGATCGTCATGGCCACCGTCACCGCGTTCACCCGCAGCGCCCGCACCAACATCCTCCACCAGCCTGTCCCGCGCATCCCCGGCCTCGACGACCCCGAGACGATGCAGACCCTCGCCGCCGAGATCCCGCTGCTCGCGCAGAAGGCATGGCAGGACATCCTCGACCCGCGCGGCCAGCTGCCCTTTTCGCACGACTGCTACCTCAAGATCTGGTGCCTGTCTGACCCGCAGCTCAGCCAGTACGACTACGTGATGCTGGACGAGGCGCAGGACTCCAATCCACCTGTCGCGAAGATGGTCGAGCTGCAGCGGCACGCCCAGCTGGTCCTCGTCGGCGACTCCTCGCAGTCCATCTACGGATGGCGCGGCGCCGAAGACGCCATGAGCAAGTTCAACGGCGTGCGGCTCACCCTCTCCCAGAGCTTCCCCTTCGGCGAGGCGGTCGCGGAGGAGGCGAACCTGTGGCTGGAGTACCTGCAGGCGCCCTTGCGTCTGCGCGGGTTCGAGCAGATCAACTCCCGCCTCACCACCCTGGCCGAGCCGGACGCGATCCTCTGCCGCACCAACGGCGCAGCCATGGCCCAGGTCATGAAGCAGCTGAAGGCCGGCCGTCGCGTCGCGCTCGTCGGCGGCGGCGACCAGATCCGCAAGCTGGCCGAGGCGGCGATGCAGCTCAAGGCCGGGCGCGGCTGCTCTCACCCCGAGCTGTTCGCCTTCAAGAACTGGGGAGAGCTGCAAGATTATGTCGAGGAGGACGAGGGCTCCGACCTGCGGCCGTTCGTCAACCTCATCGACGAGCACGGTCCCGACGTCGTGATCGACACCGTGTCTCGGCTCGTTCCCGAGGACCGCGCCGACGTGACGGTGTCCACCGCGCACAAGGCGAAGGGACGCGAGTGGCACCGCGTGCTGGTCGCGGACGATTTCCCCGAGCCCAAGCCCACCCAGGACGGCAAGCCGGGCCGGATCTCCCGTCCGGACGCGATGCTCGCCTACGTCACCGTGACCCGCGCCCAGCTTGAGCTGGACAACACCGGCCTCGCGTGGATTCGCGAGTACATGTGACCGACCGTGCCTGACGCAAGCAATCTTGATTGCCTCAGGCACTCCCACTCCTCACCGACAAGGAGCCAATCCCCATGGCGAAACTGACCGACATCGTGATCATGAGGACCTTCGGCAAGGGCCGATACGAGGCCGAGATCCCCGGCTTCGGCCGGTTCGAGGCCGAGCGCCCCGCTCTCGCCACCGAGGCCGCGGTGACTGCCTTCCAGGAGTTCCACCTGATGGGCGACGACATGAAGGTGGCGTACATCCCGTGCAACGACGGCAAGACCCTGTTCCACTGCTGGGCCACACCGCGCGGCTGGACGTACAACATCGTCAAGCTCACTGACGGCCGCTCCTCCAGCAGCGGCAGCCTCTCCCGCACCGGCGACACCCGGACCTGGGAACAGTTCATCGACCGCATGCGCGCGTGGGCGGCCGACTACGACGGCACCGCCTCCGCCGCCGCTTCCTGACCATCCATCCCCGGCCGACCGGCGCCCACCGGCCTCGGCGCAACCCCTCCCACTCATGAAAGGCCCTCTCATGATCAGAGTCCTCGCCAATCCGTCGACCTGCGCGACGGCCCCTGTTCTGGCACGTCCGGGGTGGGCCGGTGGGCTATCGGAGGCGCTCGCCGCAGGAGTCGCAGGCGTCGCAGCAGTCGTCTCGGTTTCGCAGCGCTCCCAGTCGGCGGGCGTGTTGGTGGTGGTCTCGCCACGTGGTTGGGCGCAATTGGTGCCCTCGGCGGCCTGGTCGCGGGTGATCCTACGAGCTCGAGTTCCGGAGAGCTGATCGCCTACGCGACTCGGCCTGATCAGGTGTGGATCTCGACCGAGCTACCGGCTGCGGCGTCTCAGTGCTCTCCGGATCAGCAAGAAGGCCCCGAGGGCGATCAACACGATCCCCAGCAGGACCAGGGTCGCACCGAGGCCGATCAGGATCGTCCCCAGGAGGACGAGGATCGTCCCAATGACGAGAAGAAAGATCGCGAGGACGGTCACGGCGGCCTCCTGTCACCCTTCCGCCCGACACCTTTCCCCTCTCCAGCGTAAACACTCTGCCCCCGACCTCGGAAGACGGGTCTCTGGACACGGCTAGCACTGGAACGCATCGACTAGGACGGCGTGTTCGTTCCGAGTGAGGGGACGGATGGCACCCCGTCGACCCGCTGGTACCAGGGCAACTGGCGTGTCCTGTGTGGGCGAAACCGGTGCGCGACCGGGCTCTGCCTCGCTGGCTACGTCTGCGAGGTGACCGGCGGCAGGTGGCTGGCCACCACGGACCCCTCCGGGAAGCTGCTCATCGGAGGCAGGGAGGTGCCCGACCACGAGTCCTTCAGGTGGCTGCACCTCCTGCTGGCCGAGCCCAACGACCTGGTCGACGCCGTGGAAACCAACTACGACCACGTGACCATCACCGCGGCGAACCGGGCCCGGCGCCTGCTCGGCGTCGACGAGCAGCGGGCCGAATACCTGTTCCACGGCGGGAACACCAAGACCCGACTCCACGCGCTGGGCGCCGACATCTTCGGCCCCCGCCCGGCCGCCTGACCCTCTCGACTGCTGGCCAGACCCACGGCCAGCACCGTCATGCAAGCGAAACAGCAAGCAGAAAGGCCAACCCATGGGAACCACGGCCCGCACGACCACGAAGAGGCGGCGTCCCCGCGCCGACTTCACACCCGAGCAGCGCGAGGCATACAAGGCACGCAAGCAGGCCGACAAGTCGGCCGCGATCCGGGCGAGGGAGAGCGCCGCGGCGCTCCTGTCCCAGCGGACCGAACTCATCGACGCCTTCCGGGTGTACGCGAGCCGCGTCATGGATCACCGCACCCTCGGCAACGCCCTCGGCATGATGGCGCAGCGGCCCGACGCGACCCGTGTCAACTCGGCGTTCTTCTGGGCGCGGGAGGGCCGGACGGTCCTGCCCGACGCCAACCCCATCTGCGTCCTGGCGCGCCGCAAGGGCAACCGGATCGTCGAGGAGGAGAACCCCGACACCGGCGAGGTCGAGGAGACCGTTCAGGGCAAGTGGTCCGGCTGGACCGGCGAGCGCGTGTTCGACGTCCTCGACACCGTCCCCGCGAAGAAGCCCTGCAGGCACTGCGGCACCGCGCCGGGCGAAAGGTGCCCCGGCTCGTGCGCGGTGTACGTGCCGGTAGCCGGCCCGCTCCCGACGCGCGAAGAAGTCGCCGACCTGCTCAACGAGATCCTCCGCGAAGACGGCGGCTTTGACCTGGGCCTCTACGAGTCCATGGCCGACGAAGCGGCGGACATGGACGACGAGGGCGACGAGTGACCCGCAACACCGCCCCGAGCCCGAACACGAAGACCGGCCGCGCGGCAATCGCGCGGCAGGCCCGCCGCCACGGCTACTTCCACGACCGCGACAACTTCACGATCGCGGTCGCCTGCCCCCTCGGCCGGGAGAGGGCCAGCGGCGCCCAGCCCGGCCACGGCCAGAGCGTCATCCAGGCGCTTGACGCCCTCATGGACGACCACCTCCTGCACGACTGCTCGAAGGGACCACAGCAATGACCACCACCACCGAAGTCACGTTGGCGAAGCGGTACGTCCTCGCCGGGATGCCCGGCTGGGGCGAGCACGACCACCTCATCCGCTCGCAGGGCCTGGCCGTCGTCAACGCCCCCCGGCCCATCGCCGGTGACATCACCTGGGTCGGCGAACTGGGCTACGGCCGCTACTACGCGGCCGGGGACCTGGAGCAGATGGCCGAGGGCTGGCACGCGGACGACGCCGTCCTCCTGGTCGAGCTCACGCCGCAGGCCATCGTGCGGCGCGTCAAGGCGTACGTCGACAGCTACGGCTCCAGCCTCGACAAGCTGGCCGCGACGTACGAAGGCGCAGTCGGCGACGTCGCGCACGAGCTGGGCCTGCCGTGGGACGACGCCTGGCTGCAGGTCCCGTTCCTTCCGGCCGTGCCGAGCCGCGTCGCGATCAGCGGGATCCCGCTGTGCGAGCACAACGTCCAGGCGCAGGCGTGGGCCCTGCAGGTCGTCCGGCCCGGCGAGCCGCTGCCGGACGACATCGAGATCGGCTCCTTCACCTCCAGCAGTCCGACCTCCCTGCTGCGGGTGAAGACCAGGGCCGCCGCGATCGAGGGCCGAGCGGACCAGTTCCAGATCGCCTACCTGCACAAGGACCTGTTCCGCACCGCGGACGACCCGGCCAGCATCTGACCCTCACCTCCACCCGGGGGCGGCGGCCACCCACCGCCGCCCCCACCACTTTCTCTTATACACATCTTACCCT
>NZ_SMKQ01000035.1 GCF_004348995.1 Nonomuraea terrae | reverse complement strand
CCGCCGGCGTGGGCGACGAGGTCGGCGCGGAGGGCGTCGAGGGCCTCCTGGGGGTCGTCGCGGGTGAGGAGCCCGGCGCGTTCGGTGAGGGGGTAGAAGTCGCCGGTCGCGTTCCTGGCCTCGATGACCCCGTCGGTGACGAACAGGATGCGGTCGCCGCTGTGGAACGGGACACGATGCGCCTTGGGCACACCCGGGCCGAACACGCGCAGTCCGAGCGGCAGGCCGGCCTCCGGCGGCTCGACCGTGCGCGGCTCGCCGCCGGCGAGGACGAGCAGCGGCGGCGGGTGGCCGAAGTTCACCAGCGTCAGCTCGTCGTCGCGGACCTCGGCGATGATCGCGGTGACGAACTGCTCGGGGCCCAGGTGGCGGGCCAGGCTGACCTCCAGCCGTTCCCCGATGTCGGCGAGGTCGGCCTGGTCGTAGGCGGCCTCGCGGAACGCGCCGAGCACCCAGGCCGCCGTCTCCACCGCGGCCAGGCCCTTGCCCTGCACGTCGCCGATCAGCAGGCGCACGCCGTGCGGCGTGGTGACGATCTCGTACAGGTCGCCGCCGATCTGGGCCTCGGCCGCCGCGGAGGTGTACGACAGCGCCACCCTCAGGTCGCCGGCCCTGCGGGGCACGGGCCGCAGCAGCACCCGCTGGGCGGCCTCGGCGACCTGCCGGACACTCGCCAGCTCGCGCTCCCGCCTCAGGCGCAGGCGGGCGGCCAGCATGCTCGCCGCGGTCACCCCGGCGATGCTGACGACCGTGAGGTTGTTCTCCCAGGTGAACAGCAGGCCGTTGTGCATCGCCATGGGCACGCAGATGGCCAGCGCCACCGCGCCCACCATCGCGGTGCGCCGTACGCCGCCCGACACCGACGCGAAGGCCGGGCCCAGCGTGAGCAGCGGCAGGAACACCAGGGACCGGCCGGCGAGCACATCGGTCAGGGCCACGCCGAACATCACGACGAAGGGCAGCCAGCGCAGGACCCGCAAAGACCTCATCCGACCCCCGAGCAGAAATCAACCGCCGTTGACGTACCAGCATCCCGCAGAGGAGGCGTCCGTCTCAAGCGGGGTCAACAGGGTAAACCTTCCGTCGGCGAGGCCGATAACGCGCAACATTTCCCGGCGAACGGCCGAAGGGCCGGACGGCGCTGTCGCGTTCCCCTGAGCCCGCCTGCACCCCGCCTCGGGTGGATAGATTCGAGCCGACAGAAGGGAGCCACGATGGCTGTCGCGCACACGGGCATGCGCCGATTACTGGCCGATTCCGGGGAACCTCGCGCATGGGTGTCGCCCAGAACAGACCTCGTCACAGCGCTGCTCGGGGTCTGGTTCGGCATCGGGTTGATGATCGACGCCTGGGCTCACACCAACCTGGCGGAGCTGGAGACGTTCTTCACGCCCTGGCACGCCGTGTTCTACTCAGGATTCGCCGTCGTCTCGGGGTGGATCCTCTGGCAGGCGTGGCGGGGCGTCCGCGCCGGGCGGCAGGGGCTGGCCGCCGTCCCGAAGGGTTACCTGGCCGGGCTGCTCGCCATCCCGGCGTTCGCCGCCTTCGGCTTCGTCGACATGATGTGGCACACGTTCCTCGGCATCGAGACCACCATCGACATCCTGTTCAGCCCCTCACATCTCGGGCTGATCGTGACGATGCTCCTCATCGTCACCACGCCGCTGCGCTCGGCGTGGAGCGCCCCCGACGTGGGCGAACGGCCGTCGCTGGGCCGCCTGCTGCCTGCGCTGATCGGGCTGGCGTTCGCCACCACGCTGGTGTCGCTCTTCCTCATGTACGGCGACGCCATGCAGTACCGCGCCGAGCGCGTCGTGGAGGCGTTCTCCCTGCTCGACGGGCCCGGCGCCGACCGGCTCGCCGCCGCGATGGTCCTCACCAACGTCGTCCTGCTCGCCCCCGTCCTGCTCCTGGTACGCCGCTGGAACCTGCCGTTCGGGTCGGTGACCCTCATGTACGCGATCGCCGTCCTCATGCCGGGCGCGCAGACGGAGTTCGAGAACCTGCCGATGCTGCTCGGGTTCGTGGCCGGCGGCGCGGTGAGCGACCTGCTGATCCGATGGCTGCGGCCGTCGGCGTCGCGGCGGGGGGAGTACTGGGCGTTCGCCGGGCTGTCGGCGTTCGCCACCTGGACGCTGTTCATCGGGGTCGCCTCGGCCACCGGCGGCGGCCTGCCCGCCGTGCCGGAGCTGTGGACCGGCGCGCCGATCATCGCCGGGCTGATCGGCCTCGCGCTCGGGGCGCTGTTCCTGCCGAACGCCGCCCCCGAGCGGGCATGATCCGACTCCTCTGCCTCGTCGCCGTGCTGCTGCTGGCGATGGCGGCCCCGGCCGCTGCGCACAACGTCACGGCCGGGGCCGACCTGCGCATCGCCCAGACGATCGCCGGCGCCGAGCTGACGGTGGTGATCAAGGGGACGTCCCGGGTGCCGGGGCCGCTGCGGATCGGGGTGGTCGCGTACGAACCGGTCACCCCGTTGCGGATCGGCCTGCGGGTCCGCTCGGTCGAGGACGGCCGTACGGTGACCGGCACGGCCGAGGCGGCGCCCCGCGACCCGCGCTACACGCAGCTCACGGTGACCAGGACGGGCCCGCACGAGCTGACGCTGCGCGCCGGCGACGAGGTCGCCGTCATCCCCTTCCGCGTCCTGGTCGAACGTGGCTCGGCGGGGGACTTCCTCATCTACGGCGGTCTGTTCCTCGCCGGGACGCTGCTGGTCGGCGGCGTGCTCACCGGCGGCCTCGCCCGCAGGGGCACGGCGATGCTGCTGGCCGGGGGCGCCGCGGCCGGGGTGACGGTGGCCGCCATGGTCGTCGTGTTCGAGCAAGCCCTGCCTGCGCCGCCGCCCGACGGGGCCGCGCCCACGGCCGCGACGCCCGTGGGCGGGCGGCCGTTCGCGCAGGGGAAGGTGGCCACGGTGCCGGACCGGCCGGCGGAGGGGGAGGAGTTCACCCTGCGGCTCGACCTCGTCGACGGCTCCACCGGGCGGCCCGTGGACGACCTCGCCGTCCACCACGAGGCCATCGCCCACGTGGTCGTCACCAGCGAGGACGGACGGTACTTCCGCCACGTCCACCCGCTGCGCACCGCGCCGGGACGGCTGGAGGTCCGGCTGCGCGCCGACCGCCCCGGCCGCTACTTCGCCCACGCGGAGGTCGAACGCCAGGACTCCGGCGGCCAGCTCCTCACCGGCGCCTTCACGGTGCACCCCGCCGGTGATCCGGCGGGCGAGAGCATCCAGGCGGCGGCCGCGGCGCCACGGCTGCGGCCGGCGGCCCCCGTCGCGGGGCGGCCGGCCACGATCGAGCTGGACGCGCCCGGCGACGTACGGCCCTGGCTCGGCATGACCGGCCATCTGCTCGTCCGCAGCCAGGACGGCGCGTTCATGGGGCACGTCCACGAGATGGGCACGCCCGGCTCCCCGCTGCGCTTCACCTTCAGCTTCCCCGAGCCGGGCCGCTACCTGGCCTGGGCCCAGTACGCGACCGCGGACCGCATCGTGACCGCGCCGTTCACCGTGGACGTCGCGGCGGCGGGGAGCGCCCGATGAAGCGGCTCGCGGTCGTGGCCGTGCTGGTGGCGGCCGCGGTGGCGCTGTTCGTGGCGGGCCGGAACGCGGCGGCGGAGCCGCTCCGCACGAGCACCACCGGAACGCGTTACGCCGCCACCGTGCTGATCGAGGAGCCCGTCACCGGCCGCGTCTCGATGGAGGTGGTGGTGGACTCGGGTGATGCCGACACCGTGGCCGTGTCGGCGGTCATGCCGGAGATGGGCCACTCCACGCCGGAAATCACCGCCCGCGAACAGCGGCCGGGCCGCTTCCTGGCCGAGGGAGAGCTGTTCTCGATGAGCGGCGTCTGGGACGTGTCACTCCGCCTCGACGGGCCCGCGGGCGAGGAACAGCTCATCGTCAAAGCCCTGATCAGCGACAGGTGACGGGGGGCTGGCAAGCTGGACGGCATGGCGTTCGGGGTGCGGGAGTTCGAGCTGGCGTTGATGCATCGTATGCGCGATCTCAACCCCGGCCGGGTCGAGGAGGCGCTGGAGGCCATGGGGGCGTCCCGGGGCGAGCTTCGGGCGGCGCACGCCCACTGGACGCGCACGGCCCACGCGTCGAGGGCGCCCAGAGGGGCGGCGGCGGTGCGCCGGGCGCTCGGGCCGGCGCCGTACCGGGGGAGCAGGACGGCGGGGAGCCTGCGCTGCCAGGTGCTGCGCTGGCCGCTGCCGTCCTGGCCGGGGCTGGAGTTCGAGGTGCTGCTCGGTCCCGGCGGGCAGCTGTGGAACCAGTGGTTCGTACGGCCCTCCGGCGCCGCCGCGCTGACCTTCGCCGAGCTCGTCCCGTGGGCGTGCGTGGTGGCCGACGTGGGGGCGAGCTTCCCCGGCGCCGTCCAAATGGACGGCCCCGCACCGCAACACTGGACGGTCGACTTCCCGTACGGCGGCACGGCCCACCGGGCCCGGTTCGTCCACGGCCTCCTGCAGCGCCTCGAACCGGGCCCGGGCGGACGCGGCTAGCGGCGCTGGCGGGGCACCGCCAGCAGCGCGTGGTACGCGGGCTTGGGCGCGAGGTTCTCGTCCATGACGCAGGCGGATCCCTCGCCCTCGAACCAGCCGGGCACCCACGAGTGCCGGTCGGTGTAGCCCCAGAGGGTCATCTCCTCGCACGCCCTGACGCTGACGCAGTCGGTGAGCGCCCGGCGGTAGTAGTCGGCCTGGGTGGCGAGCTTCTCGGGAGTCACCGGCAGCACCATGCGCACGTCCAGCTCGGTGATGGCGATCTCCAGGCCGAGGTCGGCGAAGCGGCGCATGACGTTGGCCCAGTCGCCGGGGTAGTCGTACTGGATGCCGAGGTGGCCCTGGAAGCCGACGCCGTGGATCGGCACGCCCTCGGCCTGCAGGTCCTTGACGATCGACAGCGTGGTCTCGATCTTGGGCTGGTTCCACTCCAGGTTGTAGTCGTTGATGAAGAGCTTGGCGCGCGGGTCGGCGCGGTGCGCCCAGCGGAAGGCGTCGGCGATGTAGCCGGGGCCGAGGTGGGTGAGCCAGATGCTCTGCCGCAGCGTGCCGTCCTCCTCCACGACCTCGTTGACCACGTCCCAGGCCCTGATCTTGCCCTTGTAGCGGCCGACCTGGGTGGTGATGTGGTCGCGCAGGATCGAGCGCAGCTCGGCGGCGCCGATGGAGCCGTCGGCGACGCCGGAGGTGAGCCAGGCGGGCAGCTGGTTGTGCCAGAGGAGGGTGTGCCCGCGGACCTGCTGGCGGTTGCGGCGCGCGTTCTCGACGACGGCGTCGGCGTCGGCCCAGGTGTACACGCCGCGCTGCGGCTCGACCGACTCCCACTTCATCGCGTTCTCGGCGGTGACGTGGTTGAACTCGCGGTTGAGGACCTTGCGGTAGTCGGCCTCGGCGCGCAGCGCGGCGACGTCGACGGCCGAACCGATCTTGATGCCGTGCCGCTGAGCCAGCTCCCGCAGGTCGCGGGGCTGACTCGGGTGGGCGTGGGCCGGTAAGGGGGCGGCGAGGATGAGGGCGAGGGCGATGAGCAGGGGCTTCACCGAGCTGACCTCCGGGGGGATGCCGGGGACGTTTCAGAAAGTTTCGGATATGTGACGATATTTTCACCGATCGCCGGAAACGTAAGCGCTGACGGGCGCTCCGTCAAGCGCCAGAAGTCCTGATAAGTCACTTGATTTAACAAGTTGGCCGACTTACGCTGCAGCTTCCAACGCCTCCCGCATCCGTCGGAAAGCGCCCGTTCGACCGTGCACGCTCGAGCAAAGGAGCCGCGATGGCAGAGGAATGGGACAAGATCGTCGATGTGCTGATCGCCGGCAGCGGCGCCGCGGCCATGAGCGCGGCCATCACGGCGGCCGACAGGAAGCTCGACGTGCTGCTCGTCGAGAGCACCGACAAGTGGGGCGGCACGACCGCCATCTCCGGCGGCGGCTTATGGATGCCGAACAACCCCCTCATGCGGCACGCCGGCGCGCACGACTCCCTGGAGGAGGCGCTGGCGTACATGGAGGACGTCATCGGCGACGTCGGCCCGGCCTCCTCGCGCGAACGCAAGCTGGCCTTCCTGAGGACGGCGCCGGAGGTCGTGCGGTTCCTGCACCGGCACGGCGTGCGCTGGGCCCGCTCGAAGGACTACCCCGACTACTACCCCGACCGGCCCGGCGGCAAGATCGGCCGGGCGATCGAGGTCAGGCCGTTCGACGCCAAGCTGCTCGGGCCGTGGGCCGAGCGTTCCCGTGCGCTGGACGGCCTGCCGGTGCCCGTCATGACCGACGACGTGTGGCAGCTCTCCCGCGCCTGGTCCAGCCCCGACGGCTTCGTCCGCGGCGCCCGCCTCGTCCTCCGCACGCTGGGCGGCGTGGCGACCGGCAAGCGCCTGCTCGGCTCCGGCGGCGCGCTGGCCTGTTCCCTCATGTACGTCGTCCGCAACCAGCAGACCCCCGTCTGGCTGTCGTCCCCCCTGACCGAGCTGATCATGGAGGACGGCCGCGTGACCGGCGCCGTCGTCTCCCGCGAGGGCCGCTCGCTCCGCGTACGCGCCAGGAACGGCGTCATCCTGGGCGCCGGCGGATTCGCGCACAACCCCGAGTGGCGGCAGAAGCACCACGGCGTCCCCGGCTGGTCCTCGGCCCCCGAAGGCGATCTCGGCACCGCGATCGAGCTGGGCGCGCGGGCCGGGGCGGCGCTGGCCCTGATGGACGACGCCTGGTGGGGCTCGGCCGTGATCGGCCCCGACGGTCACCCCAACTTCGTCCTGTGGGAACGCTCGATGCCGTTCTCGATCGTGGTGGACACGCAAGGGCGGCGCTTCACCAACGAGTCGGCGTCGTACATCGACTTCGGGCACGACCTGCTCGCCCTCGGCAAGCTGCCCGCCTGGCTGGTCACCGACGCCCGCCACGCCCGCCGCTACCTGTCGGCCGCGCTGCTGGCCGGTCGGCAGCGGTGGTACGACGCCGGCCTGCTGCTCAAGGCCGGCTCCCTCGGCGAGCTGGCCGCCGAGATGGAGGTCGCCCCGGCCGCGCTGCGGGCGACCGTCGAGCGGTTCAACGGGTTCGCCGGCACCGGCGTCGACGAGGACTTCGGCCGGGGCCGCACCGCGTACGACCGCTACTACGGCGACCCGCGCGTCAAACCCAACCCCAACCTCGGCCCCCTGGAGAAGGCCCCCTTCTACGCGATGCGCGTGCACCCCGGCGACCTCGGCACCAAGGGCGGCCTGCTCACCGACGAGCACGCCCGCGTGCTGCGCGAGGACGGCGCCCCCATCCCCGGCCTGTACGCCGCCGGCAACACCACCGCCTCGGTCATGGGCCGCACCTATCCGGGCCCGGGCTCGACCATCGGCCCCGCGGTGGTGTTCGGCCACCTGGCCGCCCTGCACGCCGCGGCAGGTCAGTCACCAGGCGTCATCGGGAGGTGAACGCGGCGGCGTGGACGCCGTTCTCCATGCCGGCGGAGACCGGACGCAGGCGCTTTCGCGCCGGTTGACGGCGTCTGAACCGGCTCTCAGTCGTGGAGCGAGCCGCCGCTGTCGATCGACCAGGTCCGCCCGTTGATCCACTCGGCGTTGCCGGACAGCACGAACGCGGCCGCGGCGGCCAGGTCGGACGGCTTGCCCAGACGGATGCTGCGGGTGCCGGCCAGCCCGGCGGCCTTGAAGCCGAACTCGGTTCACACCGCCGTGCCGCCGGCGGCGGTGATCCGCTTGGCGGTGGCCTCGGCGCCGGCGGCGTTGACGTCGCCGATCAGCACCCGGCTGCCCTCTTCGGCCAGCCGCTCGGCGGTCGCCGCGCCGATGCCGGTGGCGCCGCCGCAGACGACGATGCTCTGGTTCGCAAGGCCGCGCATTCAGGTGTCCGTTGTCGTCGAGGGGTCGTCGGGGAGTGCGGTGACGGGGGCGAGCCACAGACCGACCACGGCGTCGATGAGGCCGACGGCGGTCGCCTCCCAGGAGGTGCGCGTGGTGGGGCCGCCCTCGTGCAGGGCCTGCTCACGCTCGGCCAGCGTGTGCACGATCAGCACGCGGCTCATGTCGGAGCGCTCGCGGTGGACGTGGCCGGGCACGCCGGGCACCGCGCGGCCCAGGCCCTCCAGCGTGCCGCGCATGGCGGGCGTCGCGACCGTCTCGTCGATCACGATCTCGCGCAGGGCCGGCTCGGTCGTGACCTGGACCATGCAGCGGGCCCGCCAGCTCGGCACCCCCAGCGAGTCGAGGTGGCAGGTGAACGGCCGCACCAGGCAGGACACCCAGGCACGCAGGTCGGAGGAGCCGGCGACCTCGTCCAGCATCCGCACGCGCAGGTGCTCGATGGCGGCGGCGTGCCGGCGGACGATCTCGCGGACGAGGTCGGCCTTGGTGCCGAAGTGGTAGCCGACCGCGAAGTGGTTGCCCTGCCCGGCCGCCTCGCTGATCTGCCGGTTGGACACCGCGGCCACGCCGTTCTCGGCGAACAGCCGCTCGGCGGCGTCGAGGATCGCCGCCCGGGTCGTGCCGGCCCGCCCGCCTGACTCGCGGGCGCGGGCGACGTTCACCATGCGACCGGCACCGCCTGCAGGCCGCCGACCACGAGCCCCTCGCGGCGGGTCAGGGCCTCGGCGGGCTCGGCCAGGCGCAGCGTGGGCAGGCGGTCGAGCAGCACCTGGAGCACCGTCTGCAGCTCGGTGCGGGCCAGCGCCTGGCCGATGCAGGAGTGGGGGCCCGCGCCGAAGGCGACGTGCGTGTTGGGCCGCCGGTCGAGCACCATGGTGGCGGCGTCGGCGAACTGCCGCTCGTCGCGGTTGGCCGAGGCCATGCTGCACACGACCGTGGTCCCCGCGGGCAGCCGCTCGCCCCCGACCTCGACCTCCTCGCTGAGGTAACGCGGCATGCCGAAGCCCGGGTTGGCGTCGAAGCGCAGGCTCTCCTCCACCGCCGTGCGGATCAGCGCGCGGTCGGCCAGCAGCCGCTCCCAGCGCGTACGGTCGGCCAGCAGCATCGCCACCATCTTGCCGATCATGTTGGCGGTCGTCTCGTGCCCCGCGACCAGCAGTCCCTTCGCGGTGCCGATCATGAGCTGCTCGGTCAGCCGCCCGTCGAGCGAGCCCACGATGGAGATCAGCTCACTGATCAGGTCGTCGCCCGGCTCGGCCCGCTTGGCCTCGACGTGGGCCTTCAGGTAGCTCTCGAAGTCGGCCTGCGCCGCGTCGATCTCGTCCTGGGTGAATCTGGTCAGGCTCAGCATGGTGTCGGACCAGTACGCGAACTTGTCGCGGTCGGAGTCGGGCACGCCGAGCAGGTCGCAGATCACCCACACCGGCAGCGGGAAGCCGAGCGAGCTCACCAGGTCGGCGGGCGAGCCCTGCTTGACCATCTCGCCGACCAGGTGGCCGGTCATCGCCTCGATGCGCGGCTGCATGGCCGAGACCCGCTTGGCGGTGAACGTCCTGCCGATGAGCTGCCGCCACGCCTTGTGGTTGTCGCTGCTCATGCTCGACATGCCGCCGAACACGCCGCCGGACTCGTTCGCGGTCACCTGGGCGGCGTCGGGCGCGTCGAGGTCGCGGGTGAAGCGGGGGTCGGACAACACCTGCTTCACGTCGTCGTAGCGGGTCAGCAGCAGCGCCTGGTCGCCGCTCGGGAGCCGGATCGGCGCCACGGGACACCCCTCCCGCAACCGCGCCCACTCCTCGGGCGGCTCCAGCGCCGTGGGGTTGCTGAACGGATAATCCGGTACGTGCACATCGGCGTTGCTCACGATGCCTCCCACGATCGTGGACCAAAGGCCCATTCAAGCCGTCCCATCGTTTTAAGTCAATCGACTCAACTCAGTGCTGCCGACCCGGGCTACGGTGGAGGTGACGGAAGATCGCCCCAGGGAGACGTGTGAAGCCCCTGTCCCGCGCCGCCGACGGCCGTCCCGCCGCGCCCGTGCGCATGCTGCACCTCGGGCTGGGCGGGTTCTTCCGCGCCCACCAGGCCTGGTACACCGAGCACGCCCCGGACGCCGACCGCTGGGGCATCGCCGCCTTCACCGGCCGCAGCACCGGCATCGCCGAGCGGCTGACCGCCCAGGACGGCCTCTACACCCTCGTCACCCGCGGCCCGGACGCGGACGCGTACGAGGTGATCTGCTCCCTGTCGGCCGCGCACCCGGGCGGCGACCACGACGCCTGGCTGCGCCACTGGCGGCGGCCGGAGCCGGCCGTGGTCACGCTGACGATCACCGAGGCGGGCTACGCGCGCGCCGCCGGAGGCGGGCTCGACACCGGGCTGCCCGCCGTCCGCGCCGATCTCGCCGCCCTGCGCGCCGGCCCCGAGGCCCCGGTACGCACCGCGCCCGCCCGTCTGCTGGCCGGGCTGGCCGCGCGGCGCCGCGCCGGGGGAGGGCCGGTGGCGATCGTGTCGTGCGACAACCTGCCGGGCAACGGCGAGGTCACCGAGCGGGTGGTCGGCGAGCTGGCCGAGCTGGCTGGGCTGACCGGGTTGACCGGCGCCGCGTCGTACGTGACCGCGATGGTGGACCGGATCACGCCGTACCCGGCCGAGGAGGACGCCGCCGTGGTGGCCGCCGCGACCGGACGGGCCGACGGCGCGCCCGTGGTGGCCGAGCCGTACGCCGAGTGGATGTTGTGCGGGGAGTTCCCGGCGGGCCGGCCGCGCTGGGAGGAGGCGGGCGCCCGGTTCGTCACCGACGTCACCCCGTACGAGCGGCGCAAGCTGTGGCTGCTCAACGGCGGCCACTCGCTGCTGGCCTACGCCGGCTCCGTGCGCGGGCACACGACGGTCGCCGAGGCCGTCGCCGATCCCGCCTGCCGCGCCTGGCTGGCCGAGTGGTGGGCGGAGGCCACGCGCCACCTCGGCCTGCCCGGCCCCGACCTGGCCGCCTACCGGGCGGCGCTGCTGGAGCGGCTCGCCAACCCGCGCATCCGGCACACCCTCGCCAAGATCGCCGAGGACGGATCGCGGAAGGTGCCCGTCCGCGTCCTGCCGGTGCTGCGCGCCGAGCGGGCGGCGGGCCGGATGCCGGACGGGGCAGTCCGGGTCGTCGCGGCCTGGCTGCTGCACCTGCGCGGCGGCGGCGTGCCGGTGCGCGACGACGCGGCCCCCACCGCCGCCGGGCCTCTCGGGGAGGCCGCGCGCACGGTGCTCGGCTTCCTCGACCCGGCGCTGGCGGCCGACGCGGCGCTGACCGACGCGGTCACGCGGCAGGCCGAGCTCATCGCGAGACGGTGATGACGACGTTCCCCGTCTTCCGGCCGGTCTCGACGTAGCGATGGGCCGCCACGATGTCGTCGAGCGGGTAGAACCGGTCGATCACCGGCCGGAACTCGCCGGACGCCATGAGCTCCGCGAAATGCCGCGCCGTCGCCGCGTCGTTCCTCGGCAGCGGGAACCGCACCCGCCTGCCGCCCAGCAGCGGGCCGGCCAGCGCGAGGAAGGGGTTCTGCCACAGCGGCCCGAGGTCCGACGCGACGTAGACGCCGCGCGGTTTCAGCAGCCGCCGGCACCGGCCGTACGTGCTCTTGCCGACCGCGTCGATGACGGCGTCGTAGCGCCCGGCGTCCTTCGTGAAGTCCTCGGCCGTGTAGTCGATCACCCGCTCGGCCCCGAGGCCGCTCACCAGGCCGGCGTGCACCGGCTCGCAGACCGCGGTCACCCGGGCCCCGGCGATCCGGAGCAGCTGGACGGCCGCCGACCCGATGGCCCCGGTCGCGCCGTTGACCAGCACGTCGTGCCCGGCCCGGACGCCCGCGCCGCGGATGATCGACAGCGCGTAGTGGGCGCCCTCCAGGCCGGGGGCCACCTCGTCGTACGCCAGCCCGTCGGGGATGAGAGCGACCGTGCCGTGCTGGGAGATGGTCATGTACTCGGCGTGCGCGCCCCAGCCGACGTCGTTGTAGCCGAACACCCGGTCACCGGCCTTGAACGCCGTGACCTCCCGCCCGACGGCCGCCACCCGGCCCGCGAACTCGTTGCCGAGAACCGCGACCTTCGGGCGGACGAGCCCGGTGGACAACCGCCAGAAGAACGGTTTCGCCGCGCGTAACGCGCAGTCGGTGCGGTTGACCGTCGTCGCGTGCACGGCGACGAGCAGCTCACCGTCCTGGACCGCCGGTTCGGGCACTTCTGCGACGCGCACCACGTCCGGCGGTCCGTAGGCGGCGCGTACTGCGGCCTTCATGACCGGAGTCTAGCCGCCGAGCGGGAGGAGAATCAGGGCGAGAATCGCCGCCCCCAGCGTGAAGTCGAGAACCGCGCAGAACTCCGCCATCGAGCGCGCCACGACCTTGCCGGCCCGCCAGACGGCGACGTCCTGCACGGCGTGGCCGATCAGGGCCGCCGCCACGAGAGCGCCCCCGGCCTCGGGGGAGAGGGACAGCGCGAACACGGCGGCGGCCCCGAAGACCAGCATCGCGGGCAGTTGCGCGGCGGTGAGCCCACCTTGGCGCAGCAGCCCGGCGGTCAGGCCGAGGACGACGACGGTGACCGCGCTGGCGATCAGGAGCGGCCATGGATCCACGTCGAACACCTTCAGCAGCGTCACCGCCACCACCGAGAGCCCGAACAGCACCCACACCATGCCCGGCCGGTCGATCACCGCCGTGGCGAGGTAGATGAGCGCGGCCAGGTACACGACGAACCCGAGGGCGCGGCCGTCCCGCGCGTCCGCGAGGTTCAGCGCGGTGGCCGCCAGCCCGCACCAGGTGGGCCAGCGGCTCGCGAGCGCCGCGACCACCCGGCCCGGCGACGACCGGTGCGTGGGCAC
Organism: Nonomuraea terrae; assembly: GCF_004348995.1. Taxonomy (GTDB): domain Bacteria; phylum Actinomycetota; class Actinomycetes; order Streptosporangiales; family Streptosporangiaceae; genus Nonomuraea; species Nonomuraea terrae. The sequence continues at coordinate 41,780 of NZ_SMKQ01000035.1, read as the reverse complement.
GGCCGGGGACTCGGCGGGGGACTCGGCGGGGGCGATCCGGGCGTGAGGAGTGTCGGTCATGCTCATGATGCTGGAGCAGGGCGCCGCCGACAGCCGAGGCGCTGCGGTGATATGTCGTAAATATTGGGAGGCATGTCCTGTCGGACTACACTCGGCGCGTGAACGAGCGTCTGGTCGTCGTGGTGGGCTACGACGACGCCGAGCTGATCGAGATCGCCGCCGTCACCACCAGCCTCGGCATGGCGAACAAGATCGGCTCGCCGCGGGAGCCGTACCGGACCGCCTTCGTCACTCCGGGGGCGCGCCAGATCACCCTGCCCACCGGGCTGGCCCTGGCGGGCGGCGACGCGCTCGAACGCATCACCGGCCCCTTCGACACGGTGGTCGTCGCCGGCGGCTGGGGGCACCGGCGGGCCGCCGACGACCCGCTGATCGTCGCCCACGTGCGCCGCATCGCCCGCGAGAGCCGGCGCGTCGCGTCCGTCTGCACCGGTGCCGCCATCCTGGCCGCCGCCGGGCTGCTGGACGGCCACCGCGTCACCACCCACTGGCGCTGGGCCGGCGACCTGGCCGCCCGCCACCCCGAGGTGAGCGTCGACCCCGGCCCGATCTACATCCGCGACGGCGACCTCGTCACCTCCGCGGGCGTCACCAGCGCGCTCGACCTGTCGATGGCGCTGATCCAGGAGGACCACGGGCCCGAACTGGCCCGGCGGGTGGCGCGCGAGCTGGTGATCTACCTCCAGCGCCCGGGCAACCAGGCGCAGATGAGCATGTTCACCGCCGCGCCGCCGCCCGGCAACGACCTGGTCCGCCGGGTGGTCGACCACGTCGGCTGCCACCTCGGCGACGATCTGTCCACCACCGCCCTGGCCGCGGTGGCCGGCGTCAGCGCCCGCCACCTGACCCGGCTCTTCCTCGCCGAGCTCGGCCAGACCCCCGGCCAGTACGTCCGCCGGACCCGCCTCGAAGCCGCCGCCCACCTGGTGGCCGGCACGTCGCTGACGATGCCCGCCGTGGCGGCCCGCTGCGGCTTCGGCTCGGCCGAGACGCTCCGCCAGGCGTTCGTCGGCGCGTACGGCGTCGCCCCGTCCCACTACCGCAACACCCACGCCCACAGCCGCCCCGGGTAGCCCGTGGGGTCAGGGCCCTTCGACCGCGTACGTGACCAGCGTCGTCAGCACCTCCTTGACCGACGCGCGCTCGCGCACGTCGCACAGCACGATCGGGATGGACGGGTTGAGCCCGAGCGCCCGCCGCACCTTGTCCGGGTCGTAGCGGCGGGCGCCCTCGAAGCAGTTCACTCCCACCACGAACGGGATGCCGCGCTGCTCGAAGTAGTCCACGGCCGGGAAGCAGTCCTGCAGCCGGCGGGTGTCGGCGAGCACGACCGCGCCGAGCGCGCCGAGCGCCAGCTCGTCCCACATGAACCAGAACCGGTCCTGCCCCGGCGTGCCGAACAGGTAGAGCCACAGCCCCTCGCGGATGGTGATGCGGCCGAAGTCCAGCGCCACCGTCGTGGTGATCTTCTCCTCGACGCCCGAGGTGTCGTCCACGCCGACGCCCCGGTCACTCAGCAGCTCCTCGGTGTGCAGCGGGCGGATCTCGCTGATCGTGCCGACCATGGTCGTCTTGCCGACGCCGAATCCGCCGGCGACCAGGATCTTGATGGCCAGGGCCGGGGCGACCGCGGTGGTCCCCGGCTCAGAGGCTGCGTAGCCCATCCAGCACTTCCCTGTAGATGCGTTCGTCGATCGTCTGCGCGGCCGGGCGCGGGCGCTCGATGCCGACCAGGCCCTCGCGCCGCAGGTCGCCCAGGATCACCCGGGTGATGTTGACCGGCAGCCGCAGGTGTGCCGCGACGTCCGCCACCGGCTTGGGCCGGCGGCACAGCGCCAGCACGGCGTGATGCTCCGGTTGCAGGTCCGCGGGCGGGCGCGCCCCGAAGACCGTCGTGACGATGGCCACCAGGTCGAACATCTCACCCTGGGGGCGCGCCCGGCCCCCGGTCAGCCCGAACAGCCGGATCAGCGGCCCGGGATCCTCACCTGTCACGGCCCGCGCCGTTCCAGACGGGTGCCGGTGCCGCCCCCCTCGGCTGCGCGCTCAGGTGCTCGCCGACCCGCTTGACCATCAGCGCCATCTCGTACGTCACCAGGCCCAGCTCGGCGTCGCCCGAGGCGAGCACGGCCATCCGGGCGCCCTGCCCGGCCGCGGTGACGAACAGGAAGCCCTCGTCCAGCTCGATGATCGTCTGCCGTACGCCGCCCAGGCCGAAGTGCCGCCCGGCGCCCGCGGCGAGGCTGTGGCTGCCCGCGGAGATGGCCGACAGGTGCTCGGCGTCCTCCCGGGTCAGGTCGCGCGAGGCGCCCATGGCCAGCCCGTCGGCGGACAGCACGATGGCGTGCCGGACGCCGGGGACGCGCTGGGCGAGGTCGTCGAGCAGCCAGCTCAGTTCACTTCTGGAATCGGGCATCGGGATGGTCGTCCTTTCCGTTGCGCGCGTCGTGTTCCTGCCCCGCCTGGCTGCGGCCCTGCTGCCAGCCGCGTTGCATGGACGCCATGATCCGTGCGAGCTCCTCCGGCGAACGCTCCGCGGCCACGCGCCGGTCGGCGCGGGCGTCGGTGCGCAGCTGGGGAGCGAGGCTGGCCTGCGGTATCCGCATGGGCAGCCCGTCGAGGTCCTCGTCCGCCTCGTGAGCGGGCACCGTGACACTCCACCCGGCCGGCGGCCCCGGCCGCTCCGGTGACGGGCCCGGCTCGGTGGGCGCGGGGCGTCGTGGCGGGCCGGGCTCGAACCAGGTGGACGGCTGCGGCCCCGAGGCGACGGCCACCCCGCCGCCCTGCGGCGGCCTGGACGGCACGTCCGGGTCCGTACCTGTCGTGGACGGCGCGCTCGCCGCGCTGAGCGCGCGCGGCGGCCTGGCGCGCCCCGCCGGCCCGGCTGAAGTCAGCGCCAGGACGGGCGTCAGCGCGGGCGGCTCGGCGGGGGAGAGCAGCGTGCTGGGCAGCAGCACGATCGCGGTCGTCCCGTCGTACGGCGAGCGGCGCAGCACCACCTTGATGCCGTGTCGCACCGCCAGCCGGGCCACCACGAACAGGCCGAGCCGGTCGCTGTCGGCCAGGTCGAACTCCGGCGGGTCCGCCAGCCGCGCGTTGAGGTCGGCGAGACCGGCCTCGGTCAGCCCGAGACCCCGGTCCTCCACCTCGATCGCGAAGCCGTTGGCCGCCGTCATCCCCCGCACGTGCACGGTCGTGTCCGGCGGGGAGAAGACGGCGGCGTTCTCCACCAGTTCGGCGACCAGGTGGATCACGTCGGTGACCGCGCCGCCCGCCAGCAGCGCGGGGTGCTGCATCGGCACCACGGTGACGCGCGTGTAGTCCTCGACCTCCAGCACCGCCGCCCGTACGACGTCGAACAGCGGCACCGGGTCGCGCCAGCGGCGGGCGGGGGAGGCGCCGGACAGAATGATCAGGTTCTCGGCGTGCCGGCGCATGCGGGTGGTGAGGTGGTCGAGCTTGAACAGGTCCTCCAGGACCTCCGGCTCCTCCACCCGGCGCTCCATGGTGTCGAGCAGCGCGAGCTGGCGGTGCAGCAGCGCCTGGTTGCGCCGGGCCAGGTTGAGGAAGACCTGGCCGACGCCCTTGCGCAGGGCCGCCTGGCCGACGGCCGCCTCGACCGCGGTGCGGCGTACCGCGGAGAAGGCCTCCACCATGCGGTCGACCTCCGCCGTGGCGGCGGGCTCCAGCACGGGGGCCTCGGCGGCCGGGTCCACGTCGTCGCCGCGGCGCAGCCGTTCGACCAGGCGGGGCAGCCGCTGCTCGGCCAGCTCGACCGCCGACCTCTGCAGCCGCGTCAGCTCGTCGACGAGCGAACGCCCGAACCGGAACGACAGCGCCAGCGACAGCAGCACCGCGGCCAGCCCCAGCAGCACGACGAGGCCGATCCGCAGGTACGCCCCCGTCTTCAGCTCCTCGCTCTCGGCCTGGACGCGGGCCAGCTCCGTCTGGGTGTCGCGGTTGATCGCGGCGAGCACGGTCTCGGCGTCGCCGCGCCACGCGAGCGCGCCGACCGGTGGCGTGCCGGCCGTGTCCCACGAGAACAGCAGGTCCTCCACGGCCTCCAGCCGCTGGTACGCCGAGCTGGCCACCAGCGTGTCGTACTTGGCCCGCAGCTCGGGCCCCACGTCGCGCCCCGCGTTGGAGAAGGCGAGCCGGCGGCCGGTCATCGCGGCGACGAACGCGGCCCGGTCGGTGGGCGTCATCCTGCGGTGCACGATCGTGCTGGTGAGCACGGCGTGCTCGCGGCCCAGGTACTCGGCGGCGGTGCTGTAGGCGGCCATGCCGCGCACCGCCTGGAAGGAGGAGACGTCGCTCAGCACGTCGCGGTCGTTGAACTGCCGGTTGGCCACGGCGATCAGGCCGTCGTACGCCTGGATGATCGTCAGCGGCGGCGCCAGCACGCCGCCGTCCGCCGACGCGCGCAGCTCCTGCAGCCCGTCGAGTGCCTGCACCATCGCCCGTACCTGCTCGGGCTGCTGCCCGCTGTCCGGGTCGGCGGCCACGGTCCCGATCACCTCGCGCAGCCGCGCCACCTGGCCGTCGGTGACCCGCCGCTGCTCGGCCAGCGGCCGGTGGGCCGCCGTGCTGCCCGGCGCCTCCGCCGAGAGCTGCCGCTCCCGCTGCAGCTCGACGATCAGCTGCAGCACCGGCGCGCCGATGGCCTCCCACCGGTCCTGCGTCTGCGAGACCGTCCTGATCTCATCGACGCTGGAGTACGCGATGAACCCCCATAACGCCACCATGGAGACCAGCGGAAGCAGCAGGATCCTGAGCAGCTTGGTACGAATCGGCGGGGGCGAACTCATGCATCATGTCCAATTCCGCGCGTTCTGGTGCGCTAGGGCAGCCGTGATCCGGTACCGCCCCCCGAAGAATGTCCGCCACGACTGGCTACGTCTGTGACCCGTCCACTATGCCGATGGGGCACATGTACTTCAAGGTGCGCATGTGAGGAAAAATCACGAATGGCGGGTTGACTCTTTGTCAGCATACGGTTCGTGACGGTGACGGCCCTCGGCTCACTCATCGTGACAGCCGGTTGCGCGGCCGCGGCGATTTTGTCATGCCCTTTATGTAGGAATCTCCCGGAATTAGCAGTGAAAGCCGCCCCCGTGGTCTTCTGTCTCCCGGGGGACGGGGCGTGAGCACACGGTTGGGTCATTCGCTGCGGACGCGCCTGGCGCTGTTCGCCAGCATCGCCATGCTGCTGCTGAACATCGTCGTCGGCGCGTTCGTGCTGTTCGGCATCCGCGGCGAGGTCGCCGACATCCGGGCGCACGACGTGTCGGGCAAGGCCGTACGCGTGCTCCTCATGGTCAAGCGCAACACCTTGCCCCGGATCCTCGACGCCGACGGCCTCGACGGCATCCAGGTGGTCGACGCCGCCGGGCGCCTGGTCGCGTGGACGCCCAACCTGTCCGGCGAGCCGCGCCAGCTGAACGCGCTCCCCCGCCGCGGCCTGGCGAACGACAGCGCCGAGATCTGCGGCCTGCCCGCCTTCCACGAGGCGTGCAAGCTCGTCGTGACCTTGGTCGCCTTCCAGTCGGACGGCGAATGGGTCGTCTACGCCTTCGGCCCCGCCATCCCCTGGTACGTCAGCCTCGAGGCGCTGCTCTTCCAGATCGGCGTCACGCTGCTGCTCGTCGGCCTGACCTGGTTCGGCGTCTCCCGCGTCGTCTCCAGGACGCTCGCGCCGGTCAGCGGCATCACCAGGAGGCTTGGCGAGATCAGCGCGGGCGGCGGCGGGATGCAGATCCCCGTCCCTGAGTGCGACGACGAGATCCGCGACCTGGCCCGGACCGCCAACCAGACGCTGGAACGGCTCCAGACGGCGCTGCGGCAGCAGGAGGCCGCGATGGAGCAGCAGCGCAGGTTCGCCGCCGACGCCTCCCACGACCTGCGCAGCCCGATCACCGCGATGCGCACCCAGATCGAGGGGGCCCTGCTGCACCCCGAGGACACCGAGTGGCGCGAGGTGGGCGGCGAGGTGCTGACCAGCCTCGACCGGCTGCAGGCCATCGTGGCCGACCTGCTCACCCTGAACAAGCTCGACTCCCAGGTCACCGCCGAGCGGGTGCCGGTGGACCTGGCCGGTCTCGTCAGGGACGAGACCGCGCGGGCGCGCGCCAAGCACGTGACCACCTCGACGCGGGAGGGCGTGGTCGTCTCCGGCGACCGCCTGCAGCTGGCCCGGCTGCTGACGAACCTGCTGGACAACGCCGAACGGCACGCCGACAGCCGGATCGCCGTGACCGTGCGGCGCGAGGACGGAACGGCCGTCATGGAGGTGCTCGACGACGGCGCCGGCATCGCGCCCGAGCAGCGTGAGATCGTCTTCCAGCGCTTCACCCGCCTGGACGCCTCACGCAGCCGCGACGTCGGCGGCACCGGGCTCGGCCTGTCCATCGCCCGCGAGATCGCCCAGGTCCACAACGGCACCCTCACCGTCGAGGACTCCGACACCGGCGCCCGCTTCGTCCTTCGCCTGCCGCTCTTGGAGGGTCTCAGCGACCGGCCGGAGTGATGGGGGCGATCCGCTCGGCCAGCTCGGCCAGGTACGCCTGCCACGCGCCGTCCGCCGGGTCGGGCACGGCCGCGATCACGTGGTCGATGCCCATGGCGGCCAGGTCCGCGCACCGCTTGACGCTCTCCTCCATGCTCTGCCCTTCGGCGATGCGCATGTGCAGGGTCTTCTCGATCTCCTCGTACGGCCGCCCGAGCCGTTCGCAGTGGGCGCGCAGCACGCCGAGCTTGTGCCGGACGTCGGCGCCGTACAGGAGGTTGCCGGCGTCGGCGTACTGGGCGACCAGGCGGAGGGTCTTCCTCTCGCCGCTGCCGCCGATGAGGATGGGCGGGTTCGCCTGCGGCGCGTTGAGCGTCCGTTCCAGGCGGTAGTGGCGGCCCTCGTACGGCCCGTCCGCGTCGCTCCACATGAGCCGGGCGATCCGCAGCGTCTCCTCCAGCCGCTCGAACCGTTCGGCCACCGGCGGGAAGCGCAGGCCGAGCCCGCGGGCCTCCGCCTCGTACCAGCCGGCGCCGATGCCCAGCACGGCGCGGCCGCCGGAGAGCGCGTCCAGGGTGCTGACCTGCTTCACCAGCAGGCCGGGCTCGCGGTGGCCGACGCCGGTCACCAGCGCGCCCAGGGTGACCCGGGAGGTGAGCGCGGCGGCGTACGACAGCGCGCCGTACGCCTCCAGCATCGGGTCCTCCACCGCGCCGAAGTTCGGGATCTGGAACAGGTGGTCCATCACCCACAGGCTGCGCAGGCCCGCCCGGTCGGCGCCGACGGCGACGGCGGCGAACCGCTCGCCGATGGCGGCGTCGCCGCCGGGCCACAGGAAACGCGGGCAGGTCAGACCGAGGTCCATGAGAGCACTCCTTGAACGGGTGAGAAGGGGGAGCGCCCGCCGCGGGAAGAGCCTCACCACGGATACGCGGGCACGAAAAAACCCTCTCGCCGAAGCGGAGAGGGCTGTGTGTTCTCTTATTCTCTCACGGCCGGGGGCCTGGGGATCACGTCTCACGGCCGGGCCCGGGGATCACGCCGGCACCGTCCTCGCGGTGCCGGCGCGGCTGTGGCGCCCTTCAGGACGTCAGGAGACGGTCAGGTAGAACGCCGTGTCACGCCCGCGGTCGCGCACGTCCCTGCTGTGAACCCCGATGACGTCGACCCGCCAGTTCCCGCACATCGGCGCACCGACGTGAACCGACAGCACACGGACGGCGTGGTCGTGGCCCGCCGGCGTCGCGTGGACCGCCTGTGTCTCCTCCAGGTTGACGCTCGGGTCGACCGCGACGCAGTAGTCGCCGGCCCCGACGCGCCAGGTGCGGATGATGTTCGTGCCGTTCTCCAGCGAACCGTCGGGAGCGACCAGCGCCGACGCCTGGGCGTACGGCGTGTCGGCCCCGGCGGGAGCCGTGAACGTCAGCACGGCAGCGCCCGCGAGCGCCCCCGCGGCGAGGCGGTGGATGGTTTTCACGATCGCCATCGGTCAGAGAATCGCGAGATCGAAGCCGCCGTCGGCGGGCCGGTTCGTGATCGTGCTGTACACCTGGACGGTGACCGTGTTCTCCTGGTTGCCGCAGACCGCCGACGGGCTGCGGTAGGCGATGAAGGGCAGTCGCCTGGCGTGCCGCGGGGTGAGCTGGATCAGCGAATCCGCCACGTCCACCCGGCTCTTGACCTGCACGCAGTACGTTCCGGCCGCGGCACGCCGCGAGTGGATGATGTTCTTGGAATTGATCAGCATGCCGTTCGCGTTGACGATCGCCGCGGCCCTCGTGTACGGGGCGTAGATTTCGGCGTTCGCCGCCGGGGCGGTGGCCAGGACGAGACCGGCGGCGGCCAGTGCGAGCCCGCCCGCCAGGGTACGACGGAACATGGAGTCCCCTTTCGGTTACACACAGAAGTGATCTGCAGCCGAAAACGTAGGTGAGCGGAACCCCTCACGCCACGAACCACCCCGCACCGCGATCCCCAAGAAAAATTGACCACTAGGGCGGAGAAGCGACCGTTCCACCGGAAGAAAAGGGGCGAATTATGAGAAGCCGGCAAGGCTTCCGCGCGTGTCACCGGATCCGGACGGCCGCGTCCTGCTGATCCGGGTCCGTGACGACGGGAACGTCGTGGTGCCCGCCGCCTGGCTCCTGGCCGGCGGGCTCAGCGCGGTGCCAGGCGGGTCAGCAGGTCGTGGGCGCCGTCGCTCAGGTCGCTCGCGAGCAGGCCGTTCATCACGGACGGCCGGCCGCCCGGCTCGGCGCCGGACGCGGGTCGCCGTTCCGGCCGTGCGCGCACACCAGGACCTCGACCGGCTCCCCGGGCACCAGCGACTCACCCTGCCCGCGCCGCCCCGGCACGCCGGCACACGGGTCGGCCCGCTGGGGGAGCCGCCAGACGCCTTCGCGGTACGCGGCCGCGAGGCCCGGCCCGATGTACGCGGGTGTCTCGGCCGTGCCGTTCGTGGTCGTCACGCAGGAGTTGGGCTCCTCGGCGCTGCCCACCCACAGGGCGCGCCCGTCGGGGTAGGCGAACCGGAGGAGGTAGTTCGTCGGCAGGCCGCCCCTCAGGGTGCACGCCCGCCCGGGGAGGTGCCGGGCGACCGGCAGATGGGCCAGGTCGCGCGCCATCGCTGCGGCCTGATCGGTCAGCGTCCGCGACCCGGCCAGCGGCTCGCCGCCCGTGCCCGCGTTCTGGCCCGGATAGACGCAGATCAGCGCGCTGACAGGTTCCCCGGGCACCAGCGTGTCCTCGACCTCGTCCAGGTCGGCGGCGGCCGGCACCCAGCCGCCGATCTGCTCGGAGCCCCATCGCGCGGGACAGGTGCTCGGCACCGGCCGTTCCTCGCCCACCGCGTACGGGACGACGACGGCCGCCGCGCACGCCACGACGACGGCGGCGGCCGTGAGCCCGATCCAACCGGCACGTTTCACACCATGAACACGCCCACGGGCCGCCGCCGGTTCACCCGGCGACGGCCTCCTTGGCGGCGTGGTCGATGGCGGCCAGCTCGTCATCGGTGAAGTCCAGCCGGTCCACGGCGGCCACGTTCGTCTCCAGCTGCTCGGGGCTGGAGGCGCCCACGAGCACCGACGTGACGCGCGGGTCGCGCAGCGCCCACGCCAGCGCCAGCTGCGCCACCGTCTGCCCACGGGACTCGGCCAGCTCCGCCAGCGTCCGGACGAACGTCAGCACCTGCGGCGTCACCCGGTCCGGCGTCAGGAAGCGGCCCTCGGCCGCCCGCGAGTCGGCCGGGATGCCGTTGAGGTAGCGGTCGGTCAGCAGGCCCTGCGCCAGCGGCGAGTACACCACGCAGCCGACCCCTTCGCGCTCCAGCACGCCCAGCAGGGAATCCTCGATCCGCCGGTCGAGCAGCGAATAGGGCGGCTGGTGCACCAGGAGCGGGGTGCCGAGGTCGCGCAGCAGCCGCGCCGCCTCGGCCGTGCTCTCCGGCGAGAAGTTGGAGACGCCGACGTAGAGGGCGCGGCCGGTGCGGACCATGTGGTCGAGCGTGGCGAGCTGCTCCTCCAGCGGGGTGTCCGGGTCCTCACGGTGCAGGTAGAAGATGTCCACGTAGTCGAGGCCGAGGCGGGCCAGCGAGCGGTCGAGCGTGGCCAGCAGGTGCTTGCGCGAGTTGCCCTTGCCGTACGGGCCGTCCCACATGGGGTTGCTGCCCTTGGTGGTGATGACCACCTCGTCGCGCAGCGACCTGGGCAGGATCCGGCCGAGCGCGGCCTCGGCGGCGCCGATCGGCGGGCCGTAGCGGTCGGCGAGGTCGAAGTGGGTGATGCCGAGGTCGAGCGCCCGGTGCAGGATCGCACGCTGGCTTTCGAGGGTCTTGCCCTCGCCGAAGTTGTGCCACAGGCCGAGGGACACGGCGGGCAGGAGCAGGCCGCTGCGGCCGCACCTGCGGTACGGCTGTCGTTCGTAGTCCAAGGATGACCTTTCGCGGAAGATCCGGATTTGCCGTGCTCAGTTAAGCACCCTCTCCACCTCGTCCGCCGCCGCCCCGGCCCCTCCGGCGGCGGCCAGCTCGCCGTGCATCCAGCGCAGCCGCTCGCGTACGCGCTCGTCGGCGGCCACCCCCTCGATCGCCTCCCACAGCGCCGCGCCGGTGACCCCGTCGGCGGGCAATGCCTGGCCCAGGCCCAGCTCGGCGATGCGGTCGGCGTTGGCGCGCTGCTCGGCCATCTGCGGCACCGCCACCATCGGGACGCCGAAATGCAGGCTCTCCATCGTGCTGCCCATGCCCGCGTGGGTGACGAACGCCCGGGCGTGGCGGAGCACGGCCAGTTGCGGCACGCGCGCGTGCACCTCCACGTTGGGCGGGATCGGGCCGAGCGTCGCCGGGTCCACTCCGCCGACGGCCAGGACGACGTGCCAGGGCCGGTCGCGCGCCGCGTCCAGCACCGTTCGGTAGAAATCGGGCCGGTGGTTGTAGGCGGTGCCCAGCGAGACCAGCAGCACCGGACGCCCGTCGCCCGGCGGCTCCCAGCCGCCCTCGCCGGCCCGCTCGCTCAGGCCCGGCCCGACGAACACGTAGCCGTCACCGAACGTCTCGCCCGCGTACTGGAAGGCCCGCGGCAGCATCACCAGCCGGACCGCCGCCCGGTCGCCCCGCATGAACGCCCGCACGTCGCCGAACCCCTCCTTGCGCAGGAACCGGGCCAGGCGCACCCCGGTGCGCAGGAAGCCGAAGCTGAGCGGGTTGACCGTCGTGTAGTCGTGGTGCATCGACCAGTGGTCGTTGCCGACCAGGTTGGGCCAGGTCTCGACCGAGGGCACCTGCCAGCGTTCGGCCAGGATGCGGCCCCACCAGCACATCGTGCCGTCGTGGACGACCAGGTCGGGCCGCTCGCCCCCGTCGAGCTGGGGCAGGGCCGCCCTGGTCTCCTCCAGCAGCAGGCCCATGGCACGGACCAGTTCCTTGCCGTGCATCTGCGGCGCGTCGCCGGTGTCGAGCGACTCCCAGGTGGAGGTCCAGGGCACGATCTCGGCGCCGGTCTCGGCCACGCGGGGCGCGTTCGACTCGTCGGTGGCGAATGTGACCCGATGGCCCCGCCGGACGAGCTCGGCGATCAGGCCCAGCTGGGGGTTGACGTGGCCCGCGCCGAGGGGGGCGAAGAACGCTATCGTTGCCATACCGCTGTATTTTAATACCACGGTATGACAAAAGGAGGGATATGCCGAAAAAGGTCGACCACGAGGAGCGGCGGCGGCACATCGCCGAGGTCGTGCTGCGCATCGCCGGCCGTGACGGCCTCGACCAGGCGAAGCTGCGCGACGTGGCGGCCGAGGCGGGCATGTCGCTCGGCTCCGTGCAGCACTACTTCGGCAGTAAGGACGAGATGCTCCGCTACGTGGTCCGCTATCTGGGCGAGCGCGTCACCGAGCGGATCCTGGCCGGGATGGGCGAGGCGGGGGAGCGGCCGGTGCGCGCGTTCCTGCTGTCGATGGCGGCCGAGGTGCTGCCGCTCGACGCCCGCCGCCGCGCCGAGCGCCGGGCGGGGCAGGCGTTCGAGGCGCGCGCCGTGGCCGCGCCCGAGCTGATCGGCGACCTTCGCGAGGGCGACCGATGGCTGCACGGCCGGGTGGCCGAGCTGATCGCCCAGGGGGTGCGTGACGGCGAGCTGCGGCCCGGCCTCGACCCGGGGCGCGAGGCCGTCGTGCTGCTCGCCCTGCTGGAAGGGCTCGCCTCCGCCCTCGTGGTCGGCGTGCGCGAGCCCGCCGAGGCGCTCGCCGTGGTCCGCTACCACCTCGACCGGCTGACCGTTCTTTACTGATGTGTACATAACGCGCTAGCCTTCCGCCATGGGAAGGCCGCGCGAGTTCAGCGATGAGGCAGTGGTCGACGCCGCCATGGAGGTGTTCTGGGAGAAGGGGTACGAGGCCACGTCCACCCACGACCTGTGCGCCCGCACCGGGCTCGGCCGCGGCAGCCTCTACAACGCCTTCGGCAGCAAACACCACCTGTACGAGGCCGCGATCCGCCGCTACGCCGACACCTGGGCGCAGGCCCAGCTCGAGATGCTCGACCGGCCTGGACCGGTCAAGCAACGGTTGCGGAAGCTGATGCTGGGCGTCATCGACGCCGACATGGGCGACCCCGGCCGCCGCGGTTGCCTCGCGCTCAACGCCGCCACCGAGTCCAGCGGGCGCACCGAGTCCGTCGCCGCGCTCGTCCACCGCCAGTTCGCCGACCTGGAGCAGGCCGTGCTCCGGCTGGTGCGGGTCGGCCAGAGCAGCGGCGAGCTGTCGTCCGGCCGGCCGCCGGAGCAGGTGGCGCGGGCCTTCCAGAGCGCCTACTACGGGCTGCGCGTGCTCGCCAAGGTCACCGATGACCGCGACGCGCTGCTCGACGTCGTCGAAGGGGCCGTCGCCGCTCTTTGATCCCCTCCAAGGGGGTGCCTTCTTGTGCTGCGCCAGTTCTGTACTGACCTGTAAAGAAAGCGGAAGCCATGAGACCTGTGGCCGTGCCGTCCTTGATGGTGTGCGTGTTCGGCATCACGACCGGTGAGTTCGTCATCGCCGGCATCCTGCCCGGCGTCGCCGGCGACCTCGCGGTCTCCATCCCCGCCGCCGGGCTGCTGGTGACGGCGTACGCCATCGGGATGGTCGCCGGCGGGCCGTTGCTGACGGCGCTCACCACGAGGTTCCCGCGCAAGCCGCTCGTCATGGTCCTGCTCGCGATCGCGATCGCGGGCAACCTCGGCTCCGCGCTCGCGCCGTCCTATCCCGTGCTCTTCGCCGCCCGGATCGTCACCGCGCTGGTGACCTCGACGTTCTTCGCCAACGCGATCGTCATCGCGGTAGCCACGGCGTCACCGGACCGGCGGGCGTCCACCGTGTCGCGGCTGGTGTTCGGCATGAACCTGGCGATGATCCTGGGCGCGCCGATCGGCACGTTCATCGGTGAGCGCCACGGCTGGCGGGCCGCGTTCCTGGCCGTCGCCCTCTGCTGCGCGGCCGGGTTCCTGCTGGTGGCGCGGCTCGTGCCGGACGTACGCGACGCCGCCCCGGCCACCTCCGCCGTGGCCGAGCTGCGCGTCCTGCGCGGCCGCGACGTGCGGCTCGCCATCGCCGTCACCGCCGGCGAACACGGGGCTGCTCATGGTGTTCACGTTCTTCGCGCCGCTGGTCACCGGCGTCACCGGGTTCGCCGCCGGGGCGGTCGCCGTCCTGCTGCTCGTGTACGGGATCGGCGCGGCGGCCGGCAACCTCGCCGGCGGCCGGCTCGCCGACCGCGCGCCCCGGCGCTCGCAGCTCGGGCTGCTCGCGGCGCTCGCGGCCGGGCTCGTCGTGATGTGGGCGGTCAGCGGCAGCATGGCGGCCACCGCGGTGATGGTGTTCGCCGTCGGCGCGCTCGGGTTCGCGGTGATCCCCGGCATGCAGGCGCGGGTCCTCGCCACCGCCGCCGCCGCGCCGACCCTGGCCATGGCGGTGAACGCCTCCGCCTACCAGCTCGCCGCCGCCTTCGCGGGGTGGCTGGGGGGCCGCGTCATCGACACGGGCCTCGGCCTGCCCGCCCTCTACCTCGCCGGGGCCGCGGTCACCCTCGCGGGACTGTCCCTGAGCGCCTACGCCTGGCACCACGCCGGCACGCAGCCGGCGCCGCGACCCTGATTCGCCGCGGCTCACGTGACCGGCGCGCACCCTGGGGGCGGGGGTGGGCCGACCTGGGCTTTGCGTAGCGGGCCGGGCGCGGAGGCTCGCGGATGCCGGATGTCGGGGTGAAGGACGCCGTGACCTCCTGGTTCCTGATCTGCGCCCGATGTAGTTCGAAAATCAACCAATTTTGCTGTTACGTGGTCGATTGAGGGGTCCCGTCAAGGCTATGTGAAATGAGTGAATATTGGATGATTTGTCACGATTTGGGTGCTAGCGTCGTTTTTGGAAATCAACCAACGGGGGAGGAACCATGGCTAGTCCGCATGTGTCCCAGGTTGGCTTCCACCTAGGGGGATGCCCGCGCCGCTGGCGTCGCCGCCGCTCCTGCCGCCGCCGTCGCAGGTGGTGGGGTGGCTGGGGACACTGGGACGACGACTTCTGGTGGTAGTCCAGCCCTGTGAGAGCCGAGCGGCTGAAGCCGCCGGCTCTCTTTCATGTCCGGGTGTCAGAGTGAGCGTTTGAACGGTGCCAGCGCGGCGGCGACGGCGTCGTCGACCGTTTCGTGGATCGGGATGTGCGCCACCACGCCGGTGATCTCGAAGAGCCGGGCGGGCAGACGCTGCACGGCGGCCAGATGGATCGCGCCACCATGTCGGAGACAGTCGGTGGCGCACGTCAGCAGCACGTGCAGGCCAGAACTGTCCATGAACGGCACCTGGGAGAGGTCGAACACCACCGCGTCGGAGGGCGCCCGCCGGGCTTCGCTGAGGTAGCGCTCGATCTGCCCCCGGTTGGTGGCGTCCATCTCACCGCAGACCATGATCACCGTCACGCCGGTCAGATGCCGGTGCGCCAGCCCCAGCGACGGCATCTACGGGCTCACCGCCCGTGGAACATGCATCATCAACGAAGCATAATCCGCGGACGTCGCCTGCGACATCCCGCTTACTCGCCGCGGCGCAGGAGTGACAGCATCGTCTGGACCAGCACCCGCTCGACCTCGTCCGCCGCCAGCCGCCCCGCCTCCCGCTCCTGCGCGGCGCTGTGGACGACCGAGAAGAAGACCGTCACCAGCCACGGCAGCGGCAGGTCCGTACGGAAGTCGCCGTCGCGCCGCCCCCGATCGATGAGCCGCTCGACCCGCCGCAGCGGCCGCTCGTGGTGCTCGCGGATGCGCTCGGTGGCCAGGACCCGGTCGGCGGCCAGGAACAGGCGGCGGTGCCGGTCGAGGATCTCCCACGCGGAGCGCAGCAGCCGCGCCATGGCCTCCGGCGCCGGCGCTGCGTCGATCGACTCGTTCTCCAGCACGTCGTCGGCCATGCGCACCGCGTGGTCGAGCACCGCGTCGACCAGCGCCTCACGCGACGGGAAGTGACCGTACAGGGTGACCCGGCCGACCCCCGCCGCCTTCGCGATGTCCGCGACGCTGGCCGTGGGATCGGCGCTCAGCAGCCGCGTTCCCGCCTCCAGGATCGCGGCGATGTTGCGCTCGGCGTCCGCGCGCCGGGCCGGTACGGGCTGTCGTGCGGCGGTCTTCACCATATGCCCACCCTACGACCGCGCCCCGTCGTGCCCGGACGGGGGCGCGCGCTTGTCAGAGCTCCAGAGCGCGGTCCATCAGCGCCTGGAGGGTGACGGCTCCGACGAGGCGTTCGTTCTCGACCACGGCGACGACGGGGCTGCGGGTGCGGGCCATCAGCGCGGCCAGCTCCAGCACGGTGGCCTTCGTGTCGGCCACGGGCAGCTCGCGCGGCTGCTCCGGCAGGCACTGGCGGACGGTCTTGCCGTCCAGCCGGTGCAGGAACTGGTCGGCGTGGGCCTCGTCCACCACCCGGGCCAGCGCCGGGTCGTCCTGGCAGTAGCCCGGCACGGCCAGCCGCAGCACCTGAGTGCCGGGCAGGATGGTGAGCGGCCGCAGTTCGTCGTCGACGAGGATCAGCCCCGGAAGGTCCTGCTCGGCCAGCAGTCTGGCGGCCTCCATCGCGGGGGTGTCCATGGTGACCGTCGGGAACTCGACGGCGAGATCGCGTGTGCGCATCAGTGGCCTCCGTCGCCAGCCTAGCCAACGGGCTCCGCCCGCGGCGCTACGGCAGCTCGGCGAACCGTTCGACCTGCTCGGTGCGGCCGGACACGAGCACCACGTCGTCGTAGGACAGCTCGGTGTCGGCCGTGGCGTACGTGAACTCCTCGCCTGACGGCTTGACCGCCACGATGGTGACGCCGTACTTGCGGCGCAGGTTGGAGCTGCCCAGGGGCACGCCGACGTACTCCTTGGGCGGGGTGGTCTTGGCCAGCGCGAAGTTCTCGTCGACCTGCATGTAGTCGAGCATGCGACCGCTCACCAGGTGCGCCACCCGCTCGCCCATGTCGTGCTCGGGGAAGACGACGTGGTGGGCGCCGATGCGGCTCAGGATGCGGCCGTGCTGGGTGCTGATCGCCTTGGCCCAGATGTCGTTGATCTCCAGCTCGACCAGCAGCGACGTGGTCAGGATGCTGGCCTCGATGTCGCTGCCCACCGCGACCACCGCCTGGTAGAAGTCGGGCACGCCGAGCTGGCGCAGCGCCTCCATGTCGGTGGCGTCGGCGGTCGCGATCTGGGTGATCTGCCCCGCCAGACTCTGGGTGATCTTCGGCCGGTTGTCGATGGCCAGGACCTCGGTGCCGCGCCGGGTGAGCTCCAGCGCCAGCGACGTGCCGAACCGGCCCAGGCCGATGACGACCACCGGGTCGCCCTTGTACTCAGCCAACGATGACTCGCTCCTCGGTGTAGCGCCCTCGAGAGATCCTCCGGCCGGGCTCCGGGCGCAGGGCCCTACCGTAACAGTGCCCAGGACGGCCACCGTACTTACCCGTCCTTGACGGCAAAAGCACGCGATCTTGACGGGCGTGATGTGGCACCGTGGGCGACATGTCAGACGAATTGCCCCTGCCCATGACGGTCGACGAGGCGATCGCCGCGGAGAAGTCCGGCCGCCGCCTCAAATACCTCTTCTTCTGGGGCCACCAGCCCGCACGGGACGGCGGCGTGGGCCCCGGTTGCCTGAGCCAGTGGTGGCCGATCACCTTCACCGAGGACGGGCACACGTACGCCTCCGCCGAGCACTACATGATGGTGCACAAGGCGTGGCTGTTCGGCGACGGGGAGAGCGCCGCCCTGATCCTCGCGGCCGGGCATCCGGGCGAGGCCAAGGACCTCGGCCGAACCGTGCGCGGCTTCGAGGAGGACACCTGGCGGGCCCGCCGCTTCGAGATCGTCGTACGCGGGAACGTGGCCAAGTTCGGGCAGCACCCGCAGCTCAGGGACTTCCTGCTCGGCACCGGGAACCGCGTCCTGGTGGAGGCGAGCCCGCGCGACCGGGTGTGGGGGATCGGCCTGACCGCCACCGACGAACAGGCCGCCTCGCCGTCGGCCTGGCAGGGCCTCAACCTGCTGGGCTTCGCCCTGATGGCGGCCCGCGCCACCCTCCGCGACCGCCCCTGACGGCGGCCCGCGCGGCCGGGTGCGTGCGGGCTCAGGACGGGAAACGCAGGTAACGCGGCGGGACGTGGTCCGCCAGCCAGACGCCGTTCGCGCTGCGCCGGAAGGGGTGCCCGTCGCGGTGCATCGGGCCCGCCGCCACCACCAGCACCACGGGCACGCCCCGGCGCGACCCCACCCGCGTGGCCGTCTCCCGGTCCGGCGACAGGTGCACATGGTGCCGGCTCATCGGCCGCAGGCCCTCGTCGCGGATCGCCGCCAGGAACCGCCCCACGGTGCCGTGGTAGAGCACCTCGGGAGGCTCGGTCACCGGCAGACCGAGGTCCACCGGCACCGAATGCCCCTGGTTCGCCCGGATCCGCCCGTCCTCAAGCGTGTAGCGGCGTTTGTCGTTGGACGCGACGACCTCCCGCAACTCCCCGGCGGAGATCGGGAACCCGTGCTCGGCGGCGGCCCGCAGCAACGCGTCCACCTCCACCCAGCCGGCGGGATCGAGTACGAGCCCGATGCGGTGCGGATCGTGGCGCAGATGCCGGGCCAGGTACTTGGAAATGCGCGTCATGCGCCGCTCGTCCATCGATGTCATGGTGCCCTGCACCGGTCGTGCGGCCAAGCGGATTACGAAAGAGTCTCAACGTTCCCGCCACGCCCGGCGGGCATGAGAGTTTCTCTCGGTGACCGCGCAAATCCCGGACACGATCGACATCGACGGTTGCAGCCACGCCCTGGCCGCCGTCGACGGAGATCCGCTTTTCGACCCCGTCGAGCACGACCTCATCCCGGGGCCGTTCCACACGGCTTGCTACCGCGGGTACGTCTGCTCGTACACGACCGAGAACGACCGCCTGGCGCTGCGGGAGCTGACGCTGGGCCCGCACGCCACGGTGGCCGGGCGCCCGATCGGCCGTGGCATGACGGTGTTCGGCACGCAGGTCGCCGAGAACGCCGACGACGGCTCGTTCACGGCGGCCCCGCTGGACGTGGCGGTGCCGTTCTCGGGCCGGCTGCTGGCCGGGCGCGACCTCATCGCGGACGCCGACATGGGTTTCGCCCCGGGCTGGAAGTACGCGCACGTCGTCGAGTTCGTCCTCGACGCCGGCCACGTGGTCGCCCGGCGCGACAGGTCGGCGGACGTCGCCGGCGTCCGCGCCTCGATCCTCGACCGCGTGATCCCGGATCCGGACGGCGACCCGCGCGGCGCCGGCTGGGTCAGGCGCACGTTCACCCTCACCTACGACCGCACCTTCCCGCCCGGCCACCGGTAGCCGGCCGCTGACCTCGGCCGGCGGTGAAAAAATCTGCCACGGGAAGAAAGGGCAGCGCGGCCAGGAGGGGCTCGCCATGTTCTTGGCGAAGACCACGCCGTAACCGCTTATCACGCTCGGGAGCCCGACGGGCCAGGGCCATCAGGTCGGGGCCGTTGGCCACGAGGTACGGCCGCAGGAAGTCGTTCCACGTGGAGATCGCCACCGCCGCGACGATCGGCCGCGACAGCCTGACATGTTCGGCTACTGCTACACACAGCTGACCCGGAACGGCGTCTACCGCTTCGACCGGACGGCCAGGCTCGACGTCGAGCGCATCCGTGCCGTTCAGTCCGGCCCGCCGCGTCCGAACGGTGACTCGCGGTTCGTAGCGGCCGGTTACACGTGCGCCCACGGCGGGAGAGGCTCCGACCGGGCGAGCCACTGCCGGGGTGGCGGGGTGCGGGAGCCGACGATTCCGCCGACGATCGCGCAGGTCGTGTCGACGTCGCCGCCGGCCGCCGCCGTCGTCCAGAACGCGGCGGTGAAGTCGCCGAGGTTGCGGGCGGCGGCCCACAGGGTGAAGGGGACGGTGTCCTGGGCGGAGACCTCGCGGCCGTTGCCGAGCGCCCGGGCGGCGAGCACCGGGTCGCTGATCGTCAGCAGCTTCCGCGCCTGCGCGATCCCGTCGCGGACGCGGCCGGGCGGTGTGTGGCCGAGCACCTGGTCGATGAGCCCGCCCGGCGTGGGCCGGGGATCGCCGGCGGCGACGGCCGCGGCCACCGCGACGGCGATCGCGCCCGCCGCCGCCTCGGGGTGCGTGTGCGTGACCTCGGCCGACAGCCGCGCCTGCGCCGCCGCCTGGGGCAGGTCGCCGGCGAACCACGCGCCGAGCGGAGCCACCCGCATGGCCGCGCCGTTGCCCCACGACCCCTTGCCGTCGAACAGCTCGGCCGCCAGCGCCCGCCAGTCGCCGCCCGCGCGGACGAGGCGCAGCATCCGCCCGGTCGCGGGTCCGTACCCGCGGTCGAAGTCGTGGTGCGCGGCGAAGGAGGCGGCGAGCAGATCCTGATCGATGCGGCCGCGTTCGGCCAGGACGCGGTGGATGGAGCAGGCCATCTCCGTGTCGTCGGTCCACTGCCACGGCTCCGGCGGCAGGGCCCGGTCCGCCAGTGCCCCCCGGTTGCCCGGAACGAAGAACTGCGACCCGAGAGCGTCACCCGCGAGCAGCCCGCGAAGCGAAGCGGTCGCCCGCTCCAGAGGATCCCCTGACATCGCCGCCCATTGTGTCACGCGGGCGGATGACGGGGTCACGAGTCGAGGGTGAGGGCCAGGCGGCGGGGCAGGCCGGTGTTGCGGCGCTGGCCGAGGCGGTGGACGGCGAGCTCCAGGGCCTCGCGCTGGCCCACCAGCACCACCCACGCCTTGGCGCGGGTCGCCAGGGTGTAGAGGAGCTTGCGGCGCAGCATGATCCCGCCGGACTCGGCCACGATCGGCGCCACCACGAACGGGTATTCGCTGCCCTGCGACCGGTGCACGCTGATCGCGTACGCGTGGGTCAGGTCGTCGAGCTCGTCGAACCCGTAGCGCACGCTGTCGCCGTCGTCGGTGCGGATCTCGATCGCGCGCTCCTCGAGCACCACCGCCGTCACCGTGCCGGTCTCCCCGTTGAAGACCCCTTTGTCGTAGTTGTTGCGGATCGGCATCACCCGGTCGCCCACCCGGAACACCGTGGACCCCGACCAGTGCTCCGGCTTGTCGTCGGCCGCCGGATTGAGCTGCTCCTGGATGAGCCGTGCGAGGGCCGTGGCGCCCGTCTCGCCCTTGCGCATCGGGCACAGCACCTGCACCTGGCCGGGCGGCACGCCCTGCTTGCGGGGGATCGCCACCATGGCCAGGTGGGCCACCCGCTCGGCCACCCGCACGGGATCGTCGAGCTCCTCGAACCAGAACCCGCCCCCGCCCGGCAGCGCCGGCAGCCGCCCGGCCCGGATGCGATGGGCGGCGTCGACGATGCCGCTGCCGGCCGCCTGCCGGAAGACGTGGGTGAGCTGCACGCGCGGAACCGCCGGCACCCGTAGCAGGTCGGCCAGGACGTCGCCGGCGCCGATGCTCGGCAGCTGGTCGCTGTCGCC
The DNA here is from genome assembly GCF_004348995.1 of Nonomuraea terrae. Classification (GTDB taxonomy): domain Bacteria; phylum Actinomycetota; class Actinomycetes; order Streptosporangiales; family Streptosporangiaceae; genus Nonomuraea; species Nonomuraea terrae. The sequence continues at coordinate 20,756 of NZ_SMKQ01000035.1, read as the reverse complement.
GATGAGCAGCAGGTGGCTGCCCGGCCGCACCGCGGCGGTGAGCCGGGTGGCGAGATGCAGGTCGAGCATGGACGCCTCGTCGACCACGACCAGGTCGGCCTGCGCGGGCCGCTCGTCGAACAGCGTCTCGGGGTCGGGGTCGGCCTCCTGCTGGGCGAGCATGCGGTGGACGGTCATCGCCGGCATGCCGGTCAGCTCGGACAGCCGCTTGGCGGCCTTGCCGGTCGGCGCCGCGAGGGTCACCGAGCCGCCCGCGGCCCGCACGGTGGTCGCGATGGCCCTGACCGTGTGGCTCTTGCCGCAGCCCGGCCCGCCGGTGATGATCGACACCGTGCTCGTCAGCGCCATGGTGACGGCGGCGCGCTGGTCGTCGTGGAGCGAGGGATCCTCGCGGTACGCGCGCAGCGGCAGCGTGGAGCGGGCCCGCAGCAGCGCGGCGAGTTGCGCCGCCAGCGCGACCTCGCGGCTGTGGACGTGTTTCGCGTACGCCACCACCTGCCCCGGCTGGTCGGGCGCCGCCTCCAGCACCAGCCGCCGTTCGGCCGCCAGCGCGTCGACCACCGGCCGCACCAGATCCTGGTCCTGCTCGATCAGCTCGGCCGCCTGCCTGACCAGGGCGGACACCGGCAGGTAGCAGTGGCCGTCGCGGCTGCCGGCCGCCTCCAGCCGGTCGAGCAGCGCCGCCTTGACCCGCTGCGGGCTGCGCTCGGGCACCCCCGCCTGCAACGCGATCTTGTCGGCGACGCGGAACGCGATGCCCCGGACCCGCCCGATGAGGCGGTAGGGGTCGGTGGCCAGCACCTCGTCGGCGTCGGAGCCGAACACCTGGTAGATCTTCGCGGCCAGCAGCGGGCTGACGCCGAGCCCCTGCAGCGTCACCATCAGCGCGGCGACGGCCTTCTGCTCCTGCCACGCCTGCACGATCTGCGCCTGCCGCAGCGGCCCGATGTTGACCACCTCGGTGAGCCGCTCGGGCTCGGCGTCGATGACCTTGAGGGTGTTCTCCCCGAAGTGGTCGACGATCGCGTACGCCAGCCGCGGCCCGATGCCCCGGATCAGCCCCGACCCCAGGTAGACGCGGATCGCCCGCACCGACGACGGCGTGACCCGCTCGCACCCGGTGACCGCGAACCGCCTGCCGTGACGCGCGTGCGTGCTCCAGTCGCCGAGCAGCCGCAGCGTCTCACCCGGCTGCACCCCGGCCAGCGCCCGCCCGGTCGCCACGAAGCCGGGCACGCCGTCGGCGCTCATGCGCGCCACGGTGTACGCGTCGTCGCGGACGTAGACGAGCTGCTCGACCGAAGCCTCCACGGCACCGATCCAACCACCACCCACCGACAAACCCGCTCACATGGCCGTCGGGAAGGTCTCCGGCTCGGCGTCCCCGGCGGGCTCGCCGTGCAGCGGGCGTACGGCGGTGGTCTCGTCCACCCAGAGGAAGGCGTCGTAGCGGCGGCCCACGATGGTCGGCACGTAGTTGCCCCACCGCTCCCGCTGCGGCCGGTAGACGACGCCGATCGCCCGGTGCGCCATCGGCTCGTCGTACCACTCGGCCCGCAGTCCGGCGGGCGGCACCAGGAAGAGGGCGTCGCGGCCGCCCAGCGCCTCGTGCAGCAGGGCCTCCAGTGACGCCGAGCGCGCGGGCGGCACCGGCATGCTCTGATGCGGGGCGCCCCACCGCTCGCCGGCCATGACCGTGCCCCGGTGGGTGCCGAAACCGACGAGCACGACGTCCTCGCGGTGCCGTTCGCGGGCCAGCTGCCCGAGGTTGGTCAGCCCGGCGGCCGCCATGTCGGTGGCGCGGGCGTCGCCGACGTGCGTGTTGTGCGCCCACACCACGCCCCTGGCCCCGTGGAACTCGGCCAGCCGGTCGAGGGTGTCGGCCATGTGGACGTCGCGGATGTTCCAGGAGTCGGGGCCGCCGCGGACCATCGCCCGGTAGTAGCGTTCGGCCCCGGCCACGACCTCGGCGTTCTGCCGCACACCGAGCCCGCCCTCGCCGCCCGGCGCGGTGCCGGCCACCGCGGCCAGCAGGCTCACCACCTCGTCCTCGCAGCTGTCCGGCACCAGGCGGGTCTCCAGCCCGTACCGCTCCGCGTCGTGGCCGTAGGACTCGAAGCAGTGCAGGGCCTCCATCACCGTCTCCATCTGCTCCGGCAGGTGGGCGGCGGCGTAGCGGCGGACGGCGTGCAGCGAGTCCCACAGGCTGTAGACGTCCAGGCCGTGGAAGCCGCAGCGCTCACCGGGCGGCCGGCCGGCGTTCCAGCGCCGCAGCCACCGGCAGAAGTCCACGACCTCCTCGTTGGCCCACATGAACGTCGGCCAGCGTTCGAAGGCGTACAGGGCGTCGAAGGGGTCGGCGCCGGTGGTGACCGCGTGGTGCACGCGCCGGCAGTCGGGCCAGTCGCCCTCGACCGCGACGAAGCCGAACCCCTTCTCGGCGATCAGCCGGCGGGTCAGCTCGGCCCGCCAGGCGTAGAACTCGTGGGTGCCGTGACTGGCCTCGCCGATCAGCACGAAGGTGGCCTCGCCGACCCGTTCCAGCAGCGGGCCGAGGTCCTCCGGCCCCATGAGCGGGAGCGCGGCGCGGCGCATCTCCTCCAGGTCGGTCATGCGTCGTCCTCCTCCGCGAGGACCCGCAGGCATTCGCGGGCGAGCTGCAGTTCCTCCCGCACCTGCACCACCAGGACAGGCACGGCGGCGCCGTCCGCGCTGACCGCGCCGTCGTCGTTACGGTTGCCGAGCACGGGCGGCTCGACGCCGAGCAGGCCGAGGCGGCGGCACACGGCCTCGCGCACCTCGGGCTGGTCCCAGCCGATCTCGCCGGTGAACACCAGCGCGTCGATCCGGCCGAGCGAGGTGGCCGCGGCGGCGATCTCCCGGCTCACCCGGTGGGCGAACACGCGCAGCGCCAGCGCGGCGGCCTCGTCGCCGTCCCGCTCGGCCGCGACCAGGTCGCGGGTGTCCCCGGAGCGCCCGTCCGACAGGCCGAGCAGGCCGGAACGGCGTTCCAGCCCCTCGGCGAGCTCCTCGACCGACAGGTGGCCCTCCGACAGCAGCCACACCAGCATCCCCGGGTCCACGCTGCCCGACCGCTTGCTCATGGGCAGCCCGTCCAGCGGCGTGAACCCCATCGAGGTGTCCAGGCTGCGCCCGCCCGACACCGCGCACACCGAGCAGCCGCCGCCCAGGTGCGTCAGCACGAGGTCCAGCTCGTCCGCCGGGCGGCCGAGCAGTTCCGAGGCCCGGTCGGCGGCCCAGGCGTACGACAGGCCGTGGAAGCCGTAGCGGCGCAGCCCGTGCCGCTCACGCCACTCGCGCGGCAGCGCGTACGTGGCGGCGGCGTCCGGCAGGCCGGCGTGGAAGGCGGTGTCGGGGCAGATCACGTGCGGGACGGCCGGCAGCTGCTCGCGGGCCGCCTCCAGCAGGGCCAGCGAGGGCGGCAGGTGCAGCGGGTCCAGGGGGACGAGGCCGCGCAGCCCGTCCGCCGTCTCGTCGTCCGCCACCGACGGCTGCGGCACCAGGTCGCCGCCGTGCACCACGCGGTGCGCCACCGCGCGGACGTCGCGGTCGAAGTGGCCGCCGAGGAACGAGGCCAGCTCCTCGCGGGCCGAGCCCGGGTCGGCGGCTCGCTCGCTGTGCGCGCTGTCCAGGACGCTCCCGCCCTGGACGAGGTCGAGGCGCAGGCTCGACGAGCCCGCGTTGACCGTGAGGATCGCCGCCGGCTCGTCCATCTCCGCGCCCGCTGCCCAGCCCATGCCGCCCGGCTACCCGACGGCGTTCCGGCGAAACGAACGCCTGAAACGTCCGGAACCATCGGCTTTACCGCGGTCAGGGGTTGTCCCTTCTGCCCCTCGGGTAGTCGTGCGCCTATGGAAATCACCCTGCAGGTGAACGGCAAACCACGCACGGTGGACGTCGACCCGCGGATGTCGCTGCTGGACCTGCTCCGCGAGCGCCTCGGGCTCATCGGCGCCAAGAAGGGCTGCGACCACGGCCAGTGCGGCGCCTGCACGGTCCTGATCGACGGGCGGCGGGCCCTGTCATGCCTGGCGCTGGGCGTGGCGGTGGACGGCTCCGAGGTCACCACCGTCGAGGGGCTGGCGAACGGCGACGAGCTGCACCCCCTGCAGGCGGCCTTCATCGAGCACGACGCCTTCCAGTGCGGCTACTGCACGCCGGGCCAGCTCTGCTCGGCGGCCGGGATGCTGGGGGAGCCGGGCCCGAGCGCCGTCACCGAGGACATCCTCGTCGATCCCGACCTGACGCCCGAGGAGATCAGGGAGCGCATGAGCGGCAACCTGTGCCGGTGCGGCGCGTACGTCAACATCGTCAGCGCGATCTCCGAGGTGGCCCGGTGAAGCCCTTCGACTACACCCGCGCGGACAGCGCGGCCCAGGCCGTGCGCGAGTACGCCCCCGGCACCATGTACCTCGGCGGCGGCACCAACCTGGTCGACCTCATGCGGCTGGGCGTGGCCGAGCCCGAGCGGCTGGTCGACGTCAGCCGCCTGCCGCTCGACACGATCGAGTCCGTCCGCGACCGCGTCCGCGTCGGCGCGGCCGTGCGCAACACCGACCTGGCGGTCGACCCGATGATCCGCGCCCGTTACCCCATGCTCGCGAGAGCGGTGCTGACCGGGGCGTCCGGGCAGGTGCGCAACGTCGCCACGGTCGCCGGCAACCTGTTGCAGCGCACGCGCTGCGCGTACTTCCAGGACGTGACCAGGCCGTGCAACAAGCGCCGCCCCGGCTCCGGCTGCCCGGCGATCGCCGGCGACCACACCAACCTCGCCATCCTCGGCAGCTCGGAGGCGTGCGTGGCGACCCACCCGTCCGACATGGCGGTGGCCCTGGCCGCGCTCGAGGCAGAGGTGCACGTGACCGGGCCGGGCGGCGACCGCATCATCCCCATGCCGGGGCTGCACCGCCTGCCCGGCGAGGAGCCGGAACGCGACACCGTGCTCGAACCCGGCGACCTGATCACCGCCGTCGAGCTGCCGCCCCCGCCTGCCGGCGCCACGGTCTATCGCAAGGTCCGCGAGCGGGCGTCGTTCGCGTTCGCGCTGGTGTCCATCGCCGCGGTGCTGGACGTCGGCGACGACGGCGTGGTCGCCGGCTGCCGCATCGCGCTCGGCGGCGTGGCGCACGCGCCCTGGCGGGCCGAGCGCGCCGAGCAGGCCCTGATCGGCGGGCCGGCGACCGGCGAGGCGTTCCTGCGGGCCGCCGAGGCCGAGCTCGAACAGGCCAGGCCGCTGCCGCGCAACGCGTACAAGGTGCCGCTGACCCGCAACCTGATCGTCTCCACGCTGGAGGGGCTGGCATCGTGAACCGCATCGAGGGTCGCGTCAAGGTCACCGGCCTGGCGACGTACGCGGCGGAGTACCCGGTGGAGGACGTCACCTACGCCTTCCCCGTGCAGTCGCAGATCGCCAAGGGCCGGGTCAGGCACGTGGACGCCCAGGACGCGCTGGCGATGCCGGGTGTGCTCGCCGTGTTGTCCGGTGAGGACCCGCCGCCGCTGGCCTCCGGCGCCGACGGGGAGCTGGCGCTGTTCCAGAGCCGCGAGGTCGCCTACCGCGGCCAGATCGTCGCCGCCGTGGTCGCCGACACCTACGAGAACGCCCGGGCCGCCGCCGCGGTCGTCCGCGTCGACTACGACTCCGACGACCACGACGTGAGCCTGCGCGCCGACCATCCGGGCCTCTACAAGCCCGACCACGTCAACCCCGCCTACCCGACCGACAGCGAGAAGGGCGACATCGAGGCCGGCCTGGCGGAGGCGGCCACCGTCGTGGACGTCGTCTACGAGACGCCCGTCCTGCACAACAACCCGATGGAGCCGCACGCGGCCCTGGCCTGCTGGGACGACGAGGGCGGGCTCCTGGTGTACGACACCGCGCAGGGCACCACCCTGAGCCGGGACACCCTGGCCCAGGTGTTCGGCCTGCCGAAGGAGCGGGTGCGCGTGGTGTCCCGGCACGTCGGCGGCGGTTTCGGCTCGAAGGGCACCACCCGGCCGCAGGCGGTGCTGGCCGCGATGGCCGCCAGAGTGGTCGGCCGCCCGGTCAAGATCGTGCTGACCCGGCAGCAGATGTTCGACGTCACCGGCTACCGCACGCCCACGATCCAGCGGCTGCGGCTCGGCGCGGACGCCCAGGGCCGGCTGACGGCGCTGGAGCATGTGGCGTACGAGCAGACCTCCACGCTGGAGGAGTTCGCCGAGCAGACCGCGACCCCGACCCGCATCATGTACGCCACGCCCGCGCTGCGCACCGCGCACCGCCTGGTCCGCCTGGACGTCGCCACCCCGTCGTGGATGCGCGCCCCCGGCGAGTGCCCCGGCATGTACGCGCTGGAGTCCGCCATGGACGAGCTCGCCTACGCCCTCGGCATGGACCCGGTCGAGCTGCGCGTGGTCAACGAGCCGGAGACCGAGCCCGACAGTGGGCTGCCGTTCAGCTCCCGCAACCTGGTGGGCTGCCTGCGCGAGGGCGCCCGCCGCTTCGGCTGGGAGCACCGCGACCCGACGCCCGGCGTCCGGCGCGACGGGGAGTGGCTGATCGGCACCGGCGTGGCCGCCTCCACCTACCCGGCCAGGCGCCGGCCGTCGAAGGCCAGGGCCGTGGTGGAGGACGACGGCGACTTCCTCGTCCAGGTGGCCGCCGCCGACATCGGCACCGGCGCGCGTACGGCGCTGACCAGGATCGCGGCGGAGGCGCTCGGCGTCGCCCCGGAGCGGGTGCACGTGGAACTGGGCGACAGCGACCTGCCCGAGGCGCCCGTCGCGGGCGGCTCGATGGGCACCGCGTCGTGGGGGTCGGCGATCGTGCGCGCCTGCGAGGAGCTCAAGAGCGACGGCAAGGAGGGCCTCGCCGACACCACCGAGGAGGTCCGGGGGGACGCCGCGTTCTCCCGGCACGCCTTCGGCGCCCAGTTCGTCGAAGTGCGGGTCAGCTCCGTCACCGGCGAGGTACGCGTCCCGCGCCTGCTCGGCGTCTTCGCCGCCGGCCGCATCGTGGACCCCAAGCTCGCCAGGTCGCAGTTCATCGGCGGCATGACGATGGGCATGGGCATGGGGCTGATGGAGGAGACGCTCACCGACGAGGAGTTCGGCGGCTTCCTGCGCCGCGACCTCGCGCAGTACCACGTGCCCGCCTGCGCCGACGTGCCCGACGTGGAGGCCGTCTGGCTGGACGAGCGCGACGCCGAGCTCAACCCGATGGCCAGCAAGGGCATCGGCGAGATCGGCATCGTCGGCACGGCCGCCGCGATCGGCAACGCGGTGTACCACGCCACCGGCCACCGCGTGCGCGAACTGCCCATCACACCGGACAAGATCCTGATGCCGAGGTTTTAGCCTCTCTTGGCAAGGAAGAAGAAGTCTCTCGTTTGCAGGGCGGGAGGCAGGGACACGTGAAGAACGAGTCGCACGAGGAGCGCGCGGACCGGAACTTCGTGGAATTGTTGCAGGGCGCGCGCGTCGCGGTGACCGGGGTGCAGGTGCTGTTCGCGTTCCTGCTGACGGTGCCGTTCTCCTCCGCCTTCGCCCGGCTCGACCAGACCGACCGGTGGCTGTACTACGCGGCGCTGGTCAGCGCAGCGCTCGCGTCGATCTGCTACATCGCGCCGACCGCGCAGCACCGCGTGCTGTTCCGCCAGGGCCGCAAGGAGATCCTGGTACGCCGCTCCAACTTCTACGGCATCTTCGGCGCGCTGGCCCTGGCGGTGTCGATGACGACGTCCACCATGTTCGTGATCGACTACCTGTTCGACGCGGTGCTCGCCTGGATCACCGCGGGCGCGCTTGCCGCGCTGTCGCTGTGGACGTGGTTCGGGCAGGCGGCGCTCAACCGCTCGGATCACTCGCCCGAGGAGCCGTCGTCGCCGGCGGACCGACCCCGGTAGTCGGCGCGCGCCACCATGTACGCCGCCACCGACACGGTGACCACCTGCGCGGCCCCCACCAGCAGCAGCGGCCCGGCGTAGGCCCAGGAGGGCCGGTGCAGCCACATCGCCAGCAGCACCAGCAGCACGCCGAGGATCTGCGGCTTCGTCCCGGCGTGCATGCGGTCCAGAGTGGTGCCGAAGCGCATCAGCCCGACGCCCGCCGTCAGCGCGAGCGCCGCGCCTGTCAGCAGGCAGACCGCCACCGCCACGTCGAACGCGCTCATTGGGATCTCCCCGAGTAGAACCGCGCCAGCGACACCGCGCCGACGAACCCCAGCAGCGACAGCACCAGCAGGATCGGCAGGTCGGAGTAGTCGTCCCTGGCCACGGCGAACGCCCCCACGCCGCACATCGACAGCGCCGTCAGCACGTCGAGCGCCACCGCCCGGTCCAGCATGGACGGCCCGCGCGCCAGCCGGTAGAGGGAGGCCGCCGCCCCGCACGCCAGCAGCACCAGCGTCACCAGGTACACCGCCGTCATCCGAGCTCCTCCCGGTCGCGGCGGGTGCCGAACGCCCGCACGATCCGCGACTCCAGATCCGCCACGTCCGCCCGCGCGATCTGCGTCGCGTCGCCCCGCCGGCCCAGGACGTGCACCACCAGCTCCTGCCCGTCCACCTCCAGGACGAGGGTGCCGGGCACCGTGCTCAGCGCGACCAGGACGAGCACCACCATGGAGTCGGACGTCGTCCGCAGCGGCGTGCGGACGACCTGCGACGGCGGCCGGCCCGGATGCCCCACCCAGAACACCACCCGCGCGGTCGAGAGCACCAGGTCCCACGCGAACCACACGAGGAACGACACGAGCGCGACCGGCCGCACCCGCAACCCCGGGTCCAGCACCGGCATCGGCAGCAGCCATGTCACCACGAGCCCGGCCACCAGCCCGCCGAGTACGTTGCCCACCGACAGGTCGCCCCACAACGTCACCCACACCGCCGCCAGCCAGGCCACCAGGACCAGCGGCACTCGCCGGCCGAACAGCCGCGGCGCCAGCCGCTCAGGGTTCACCGCTGCCTCCCCAGGACGGCCGAGATGTACGGATCGCGCGCCATCAGCTCGCCGGCCGCCCGCTGCGCCAGCCCTGACAGCGGCCCGGCCAGCACCGTGAACGCCAGCCCGAGCGCGACCAGGGCCGTCACCGACAGCGGCAGCGCCGCCGGCAGCGCGACCGTCGTCACGGTCGGCTCCTCACCGGTGGCCTCCTCGCTCTCCACCACGGTGCCCACCCGGTCTTCGCGCGGCAGGCGCCAGAACGCCTTGCCCCACGTCTTCGCGACCGCGTACAGCGTCAGCAGGCTCGTCACCAGGCTGCCGGCCACCAGCATGAACGCGTGCCAGCCCCCGGCGCTCAGCCCGGCCTGCACGAGCATGAGCTTGCCCAGGAACCCGGACAGGGGCGGGATGCCGGACAGGTTCATCGCGGGCACGAAGAACAGCACGGCGATCAGCGGCGTCGCCTTCATCAGCCCGCCCAGCCGGTTCACCGACGTCGTGCCGGTGCGCCGTTCGATCATGCCCGCCACCAGGAACAGGGTGGTCTGCACGGTGATGTGGTGCACCACGTAGAAGATGGCGCCCGCCAGGCCCGCCACCGTGGACAACGCGACGCCGAACACCATGTAGCCGATGTGGCTGACCAGCGTGAAGGAGATCATGCGTTTCATGTCGGTCTGCGCGACCGCGCCCAGCACCCCGACCAGCATCGTGGCCAGCGCCATCCACATCAGCAGCCCCGCCACCGGCCCGCCGGGGAAAAGCAGCGCCTCCAGCCGGATGATCGAGTAGACGCCGACCTTGGTGAGCAGCCCGGCGAACACCGCTGTCGCCGGGGCCGGCGCCGTCGGGTAGGAGTCGGGCAGCCACGCCGACAGCGGGAAGATCGCCGCCTTGATCGCGAACACCAGCAGCAGCGTCAGCTCCACCAGCAGCTTCACCTGCTCCGGCAGGCCGCCGAAGCGCACGGCGAGTTGCGCCAGCGACAGCGTCCCCGTGGCGGCGTACGTGATGGCCAGCGCGATCAGGAACAACATCGACGAGGCCAGCGCCATCAGCGTGTACGTCGCCCCCGCCCGGATCCGCGACTCCGTCCCGCCGAACGTCAGCAGCACGTACGAGCCGCTCAGCAGCAGCTCGAACGCCACGAACAGGTTGAACAGGTCGCCCGACAGGAACGCGTCGCTCACCCCCGCCACCATCACGAGGAACGCCGGATGGAAGATCGCCATGGGAGCGTCGTGCTCCTGCCGGTCGTAGGCGTTGGACACCGAGTACGTCATCACGCACAGCGTCACCGCCTGCGAGACCACCAGCACCAGCGTGGACAGCCGGTCGGCCACCAGGCTGATCCCGACCGGTGCGGCCCAGCCGCCGATCTCCGTCACCAGCGGCCCGTGCCGGTCGGCCGCGACCAGCAGCACCACCGACACCGCCAGCGTCACGCAGAGCGTGCCGAGGCTGATGAGCGCCTGCACGTGGCGCAGCCGCCCTCCGATGGCCAGCTTCACCCCGGCCGCCAGCAGCGGCAGCAGCACGGGCACGCAGATCAGGCTCTCCAGCGACACGGGTCAGTCCTCGCCTTCCAGCTCCGGGTCCTGCGCCAGGGCCTGCCGCTCCCGCTCGTCCCTGATCGCCGCCCGCATCTGGCGGCGCGCCTCCCGCTGGCGCGCCTTGAGCCGCCTGCGCAGATCCCGTTCCCTGGCCGCCTGCTCCTCCCGGCCGCGCGTGTGCTCCCGGCGCAGCTGCTCGATGCGTTCCTGGTTGTCCATGGCGGCCTGCTCCGCGCGCAGCCCCGCCTCCTCCAGGCGGCGGTGCAGCTCCTCCTCCGGCACCCCCGCCTCGCGCAGCCCGCGCGACCACTCCTCCAGCTCCGTGTGCACGCGGGAGATGCGCTGCTCCAGGTCGGCCTCCTGAAGCCGCTCCCGCTCGGCCTGCTCGGCCTCCAGGTGCGCCAGCTCGGCCCGCTGCTCGGCCACCAGCCGCCGGTAGGCGTCGCGGCGGGCGCGTACGGCGTCGCTGAGCTCGCCGCGCCGCGAGCGCAGCCGGATCCGGCGGTCCTCGGTGTCGTCCTGGACCTCGTCGCTGCCGGACAGCTGCCACGTGCGGTGGACCAGCGCCAGCAGGAACGCCGTCACGCCGAGGGTGATGACGATGGCGGTGAGCACCATGGCCTGCGGCAGCGGGTCGGCCATGCCGGCCGTGCCGACGAAGGGAGGGTGGCCGGCGTCGCCGCCCGAGGTGACGATGAGCAGGTTGACCCCGTTGCCCAGCATGATGACGCCGGTCAGCACCCGGACCAGGCTCCGTTCGAGCAGCAGGGTCACACCCGCGGCGATCAGCGCGCCACAGGCCAGGAAGGGCAGCAGGGAGATGCTCACGACTCGCTCTCCGCGTCGATCTGCCGGTCCAGCTCGGCGCCGAGGCCGCGCAGCACGTCCTGCACCATCCCGACGACGGAGACGTACACGCCGAGGTCGAAGATCAGATCGGTGGACAGGTGCAGGTGGCCGACGAGCGGCACGGTCACGTCCGTGGCCAGCATCTCCAGGGCCGCGCGGCCGAACAGCAACCCGGCCAGCGCGGTGCCCGTCGACAATGTCAGCCCCACCCCCATGAGCACGCCCGCGTGCATCGGCACGGCCGCGGCCAGCTCGTTCCTGCCGCCCGCCAGGTACCGCACGGTGATCGCCAGGCCGGCCACGATGCCGCCCGCGAACCCGCCGCCGACCCCGCTGTGCCCGATGAACAGCAGGAACACCGACAGCACCAGCACCGTGTGGAACGTCAGCGTGGCCACCACCTCGAACGCCAGCGCCCACTGCCCGCGCGGCAGCGTGGAGGCCAGCCAGTGCGGCCCCCGGTCCCGTCGTGCCCGCGTCCCGACGCGCTCGATCCGGTACGCCGTGCGCCGCAGGAACACCAGGCTCGTCACGCCCAGGGTCAGCACGACCAGCACCGCGCTCTCGCCCATCGTGTCCCAGGCGCGGACGTCCAGGATGATCGCGCTGACGATGTTGCGGATGCCCTGCCGCTCGGCCGCCGCGCCGATGAGCTCTCCGACCGGCCGCGTCGTCCGCGCGCTCATCGCGAGCATGGCCCCGCCGGTCGCCACCACGCCGACCGCCAGCCCGAGCGCCAGGCGGAACCGGAAGCGCAGCCGTCCCCTCGGAGGTTCGATCGGCAGCCGCCGCAGCACCAGCGCGAACATCACGAGGCTCAGCGTCTCGGCCAGGAACTGGGTCAGCGCCAGGTCGGGGGAGCCGTGGGCGAGGAACAGCAGCGCGGCGCCGTACCCGGTCATACCGACGACGACGGCGAGCGCGATGTAGGCCCGGGTGAACAGGGCCAGCACCGCCGCCGCGATCAGCAGCACGGCCACGATCGGCTGCTCGAGCCGCTGCCAGGCCACGACCGGCAGGCCCAGGCGGGGCGCGCCGCCGTACGTCACGGAGAACAGGCCCACCCCGACCGTGGTCGCCAGCGCGAGCACCAGGTAGTCGGGCAGCGAGCCGCGCTGGACGAACCCGGTGGCCTGGACCGCGAACCGGTCGAGCCGCCGTACGACCGCCCAGAACAGCCGCGAGGAGTCCACCGCGTGCAGTGCCGCCCCCACCCGCGCCACCGGCTCGCCGGCCAGGAACAGCACCACCCCGGCGGCCAGCGCCACCGCCGACAGCAGCAGCGGGAGAGAGAAACCGGCCCAGAGCACCAGGTGCGTCTCGTGGCCAGGGTCGCGGAAGGTGCCCGTGTAGCCGGACATCGCGCCCGCGTACGAGGAGGCCAGGGGCGCGAGCAGCAGCCCCAGCACCGACAGCAGCGCCGCCGGCACGTACATGACGGCCGGTGTCCCGTGCACCTCGGACGCCGCCACGCCCGGCTTCGCGGCGAACGCCCCCCACAGGAACCGCAGCGTGTACGCCGCCGTCAGCGCCGCCCCCGCCACCACGCCCGCCAGCGCGAACGGATCCTCCAGGAACGCCTCCAGCGCCGCCTCCTTGGCGACGAACCCCGCCAGCGGCGGCAGCCCGGCCATGGACGCGCCCGCGAGCACGGCCGCCGCGCACACCCACGGCATCCGCCGGCCCACCCCGCTCAGCTCGCCCAGCTCCCGCGTGCCGGCCGCGTGGTCGACGATGCCCACCACCAGGAACAACGACGCCTTGAACAGCGCGTGCGCCAGCAGCATCGCCACCGCGGCCAGCGCCGCCCCCTGGTTCCCCGAGCCGAACAGCGCAACGAGGAATCCGAGCTGGCTGACGGTGCCGTACGCGAGCAGGCGCTTCAGGTCCGTCTCGCGCAGCGCCCGCCACCCGCCCAGCAACATCGTCACCAGCCCGAGCGGCACCGCCACCGTCCGCCACACCATCACGTCGCCGAACACCGGCCCCAGGCGGGCCACCAGGTACACCCCGGCCTTCACCATGGCCGCCGCGTGCAGGTACGCCGACACCGGCGTGGGCGCGGCCATCGCCGCCGGCAGCCACGTGCTGAACGGGAAGATCGCCGACTTGGCCAGCGCCCCTGTCAGCACCAGCACGAGGGCCACCGGCCCGGCGTCCGGCGGGCGGGCGGCGATCTCCGAGATCCGGTAGCTGCCGGCCGCCTCCCCGATCAGGACGAACCCGGCCAGCATGGCCAGGCCGCCGAACGTGGTGACCGTCAGCGCCTTCATCGCCGCCTGTCGGCTGGCCCGGCTCTCGGGGTCGTAGCCGATGAGCAGGTAGGAGAAGACGGTGGTCAGCTCCCAGAAGACGTACAGCAGGATCAGGTCGTCGGCCGCCACCAGGCCCAGCATCGACCCGGCGAAGGCCACCATGGCGCCGCCGTAGCGGCCGAGCCCGTCGTCGCCGCGGCCGAAGTAGCGCACGCTGTAGACCAGCACGAGCGCGCCCACGCCGGTGACCAGCGCCATCATCAGCACCGCCAGGGTGTCGGCGCGGAACGACAGCTCCAGACCCAGCACCGGCGCCCACGGCCGGCTCTCCCGCGCGGGCAGGCCGCGCACCGCCAGCCACACCGTGTAGCCGAAGGCGGCGGCCGGGGGAACGGCCAGCGGGAAGAACGAGGCGCGGCCCAGGCGCGCGGCGAGCCAGGGAGCGCAGACGGCCGCGACCGCGTGCAGGACCAGCAGCGACTCCATGGGCTCCTCGGGCGGGAATCTCCGGGTACGTCCGCCCAATCTGCCCCGTCATGTCACCGCCGCAGCGCAGGCGCTCCCGGGATTGACCCGAACGTCACCGGCCCCACACCGTCGTGTGGGACGGTGCGGGGCCGGTGGCTGAGCGCGGGGGAGTTACGCCTTGCAGGCGCCGTCCTGCGGGCGCTTCGCACTGATCAGGTATTCGTCGATCTTCCGGTCGAGGCAGTACGACCCGCCGTAGGCGGTGTGGCCGTCGGCGTCGTTGGTCAGCAGCACGCCGTTGGCCAGCTGCTTGGCCAGCGACTTGGCCAGCTTGTACGGCGTCGCCGGGTCACGCGTCGTGCCCACGACCACGATCGGGGGCGAGCCCTCGGCCCGCACCTTCTTCGGGTAGCGGGTGCCCTTGACCGGCCAGTGCGGGCATGGCGCCTCGGGGTGGTCGACGCAGTTGATGGCCATGAGGGCCTCGAAGTCGTTGTCGTAGGTGCCGTCGGAGCGCCGCCCGTTGCCGACGTCGGCCAGGCGCAGCAGCTTCGTCCCGTCACCCTTGAACGCGTCCGTCAGCGCCTGGCGCAGGTGCGGCCACGACGACGTCTGGTACATCGAGAAGTCCACCGCCGCCCGCACGACCGCCTCGTTCACCTGGCGGGCGTCGCGGGTGTTGCGCAGCGGCGCGTCGTCGGCCCGCATGTAGAGCTTGTCGAGCTCGTCCAGCGCGCCCTTGACCGAGCGCGTGCGGAACGGGCAGTCGGCGGACTTGAAGCAGTCGCGCAGGAACGACTCGGTCGCGATCTGGAAACCGCGGTCCTGGTCCTCCGTGAACGCGTCCATGTCCAGCGACGGGTCCTCGGCGCCGTCCAGCACCATGGCCCGCACCCGCTTCGGGTACATGTCCGCGTAGAGCGAGCCCAGGTAGGTGCCGTAGGAGAAGCCCAGGTACGTCAGGCCGGCGTCGCCCAGGGTGGCCCGCATCACGTCCATGTCGCGCGCCGCGTCGACCGTGCCGACGTGGGCGAGGAGCTTCTTGCCGGAACGCTCCAGGCAGTTCTTGGCGAACGTGCTGTCCCAGCGCTCGGACTGCTTCTCCTCGCGCGGCGTGTCGGGCGTCGGGTCGATCGACAGGTAGGCGTCGAGGCCGAGGGTGCCCATGCAGTGCACCGGTGAGGAGCCGCCGACGCCGCGCGGGTCGAAACTGACCACGTCGAAATGCTCGCGAACGGCAGGGGAAACGGTTCCGTTGCTGTCTTTCAGCGACTCGACACCGGACGCGCCGGGGCCGCCGAAATTGAGGACGATCGAGCCGATCTTCTTTCCTGTGGCGGGCAGGCGGATCAGCGAGATCTGAATCTGGTCGGCTTCGGGCTGCGCATAGTCCAGTGGTACGGACATTTTGCTGCATTCGAAACCGCTGCCGCAGTCTCCCCAGGTCAGATGCTGGCCGTAGAAACGGTCCAGCTTTCCAGGGGCCGCCGCTTCGGCCGTGCCGGTGAATCCCGACATGGCGAGCGCGCCTGCCATAACAGGCGAAAGAAGTTTTGACAGGATTCGCATGGTTCCAAGGGGTGGACGGCAAAGGATCCGACGCGCTAGATTGACGGCCGAATAGATCGTTTGCGGGAAACGTCCCAATCAGGGTAGCGGAGCTCAGAGGGTCGAACGAATACCATGACGGGTAAAATTCCCGGTCACATCTGAACCGCCAGTACCGCTAGTGCTGCGCTTTCCCGTCCTCGCCGCGGCATGCCCTGTCAGGCCGTGGTTTCCGGCCGAAGGTAGATCATCCTGCGTCGTGGATACGGCTGTCGACCTCTTCTGCCAGGCGGTCGAGGGAGCGGTCGAGCAGCTCACGCACCTCGTCGGCCCGCGGCCCTGAGTCGGGCTCGTCGAGGAGGCTGATGTGCACGGTCACCTCGCTGGTCCCGCTGGCCGCGTCGGAAACCTGCAGCCAGCCCGAGTAGTCGGAGTGGTCACGCCCGCCCCACTCGACCCTGAGCTGCTCCTCCGAGACGCGGAACAGGCCCTCGTGGTGGCCCGTGCCGGGGATGAGGTCGCCGTCGGCCTCGATGGTGCCGGGCCCGGTGTCGTGCACCGACAGGCCCTGAGGCAGCCAGCGGTCCATGAGTTCGACGTCGGACGCGACGCCGAAGACGACCATGCTCTCCGCGGGCATCCCGCGCGTCGCCTCGAACTCCGCCATTGCCGTCCCCCCGGGTTCCGATAATGGTGGCGCCGTACCCCCGTGATGTGCTCGCAAACAGCGGTCGCCGCGAAGCCCTGTGACGCTACGGTTGCTCGTTGTAATCGTCCGGGGGGAGGGAGCGGGGTGATGGCGGAGCCGCCACGAGTGCCGCCCGAGATGTTCCGGTTCACCACCACCGAGCGGGCGGACCTGCACACCGCGGTGCTCCACGCCTTCGGCGAGGCCGACGAGCGGCTGGAGACGGCGCTGACGGCGGAGGAGGTGCGCGAGCGGCTGCGCGCGGTGGGCTGGTACGCGCCGGTCGGCGAGCACGACCTGGCCGGCACGCTGAAGCAGCTGACCGGCTGGGGCCTGCTCGACGTGATCTTCAACCACGCGGGCACCTTCGCCACCGCCGAGGAGTACGAACGCAGAAACCTGCAGTACGCGCTCACCAGGCGCGGCGAGGCCGCCCTCGCCGGGATGCAGCACGCGATGGCCGTGCTGGCCTCGGCGGGCGCGCTGCAGACCGCCGTGCTCGACGCCGTCGCCGACCGGCTGGCCGAGCTGGACGGCCTGGTCGGCGACCCCGACCCCGGCCGCAACCGGCGCATCTTCACGAGCCTGCAGGAGCTGGAGGCCCACCTTGACGCGCTGCGCGGCAACACCCGGCGGTTCAACGGCGAGCTGCAGCGCCTGCTGCGCGTCGAGGGCGCCGACCTGGCCACGTTCCACGAGGTCAAGGCCGCCACGGTGGCCTACCTGCAGGAGTTCGTGACCGACCTGGAGCAGCGCGGCGACAGCATCGCCGCCGCCCTGCGCGCGGTGGCGGCGCACGGCGTCGGCGTGCTGCACGCCCGCGCGCTCGACGGCGCCGACCTTCCCCAGACCCCGGGCGCCGACCCCGCGGCCGACTGGCTGGCGGCGCGGCGGGAGCGGTGGGAGGGGCTGCTGCTGTGGTTCGCGCCCGGCGAGGCCGGCGCCGTGCCGCGGGTGCGCCTGCTGCACGACGTGGCCCGGCGGGCCATCGTGGCGCTGCTGCAGGTGCTCGACCGGATCACCGACTCCCGCCGCCGCTCCTCCAGCGCCGCCGCCGACTTCCGTACGCTGGCCCGCTGGTTCGCCACCGCACCCGGCGAGGACGACGCCCACCGGCTGTGGGACGCCGCGTTCGGGCTTGGCTCGGCCCGGCACGCCCACCTCGGCCACGCCGACGCCGAGCTGATCCCGCCCGGCATCCCGTGGGCGCAGGCGGAGCCGGTCGAGGTGTCGGCGCTGCTGCGCTCCAGCGGCCGCACCGAACGCATGGGCCGCACCGGCCGGATCCGCGACGTGGCGGCGCTGCGGGCCGAGCGCCGGGCCAGGGCCGAGAAGGAACGCGCCGAGCTGGAGGCCGCCTGGGCGGCGCTGGCGACCACCGGCGCGCTGCGGCTGTCGGAGCTCGGCGAGCTCGATCACGACACGTTCGGCCGGCTCCTCGACCTGCTCGGCCGGGCCCTGGCCGAGCGCCCCGACGCGACCGGCGTCCGGCGGGCGGTCACCTCCGACGGGCGGGTGGAGATCATGCTGCGGGCCCCCGGCGACGGGGCCGTGGCGGTGCTGCGCACCCCGGAAGGATGGCTGCGCGGGCCGGACTACCTCGTCGACGTCCGCGCGATCGGCGAGGCCCCGATGGCCACCAGAACGGCGACCAGAACGGCGACCAGAACGGCGGCCGGAGCGGCGGGCGGAGCGGCGGCAGGAGCGGCGGCCGGCGAGGCCCCGATGGCGGTCAGGGCGGCGGGCGCATGAGCAGTCTGGCCAACCAGCTCGTCAGGGCCGAGAAGGAGGAGATCGCCCGCGCGATCAGGACCCTCCTCGGCCGGCCGCTCGTGTCCCGGCACGACGACCCTGCCGCGTTCGACCTCATCAGGAAACGCCGCCGGCCGCTCGTGCAGTGGTTCGACTACTTCTGCGGCTGGCGGCTCGTCGTCGAGCCGCGCCAGGGCTACGCCCGCCTGGTCAAGGTCAGGTCCGAGCCCGCCGCCACCCGGCCCGCGCGCCGCCGTCGCGCCACGGGGGCGCCCTTCGACCGCCGCCGCTACACGCTGCTGTGCCTGTGCGCGGCCGAGCTGCTCGCCGCGCCGGTCACCACCATCGGGATGCTGGCCCGGCGGGTCGCCCAGGCGGCCGCGGTCGAGCCGGGCGTGCCGGCGTTCGACCCGGTCAGGAGCGACGAGCGGGCCGCGTTCGCGGACGCACTCAAGCTGCTGGAGCACTACGGCGCCCTCACCGCCATGGACGGAGTCACCGACTCCTACCTCGGCGACGAGGACGCCAAGGTGCTCTACCGGGTCGACACCACGCTCGTGATCAGGCTGCTCGCCGCGCCCGTGCCGCCCTCGCGCGCCGACGCCCGCGGCCTGCCCGGCTCGCTCACCACCGAGTCCCGCTACGGCGGCGAGGAACAGGGCGAGGAACAGGGCGGGGAACAGACGGCGACCCAGCGCGCCCTGCAGGCCCGCCACTCGCTCATCCGCCGCCTGCTGGACGAGCCCGTCGTCTACCGCCACGAGCTGCCCCCCGCCGAGGCCGCGTACGCCGCCTCGGCGACCGGCCGGCGGCTCATCCGCCGCGCGGCCGAGGAGGCCGGGTTCGTGCTGGAGGAGCGGGCCGAGGGCCTGCTGCTGGTGGACGCCGACGCGATCGCCACCGACACCCGCTTCCCCGACGACGGCGGCCACGCCAAGGTGGCCGCCCTGCTCCTGCTCGACCTCCTCGTCACCGCCGGGCCCGTCACGACGGCCCGCCTCGACGCCGAGGCCGCCGACCTGCTGCGCCGCTTCCCGCAGTGGGCCAAGGCCTACCAGTCCGACGGCGGCGGGCCGCGGCTGGCGGCCGACGCGCTGGAGGTGCTCACCCTTTTCGGCCTGGCCCGCCGGACGGGGGAGCGGGTCGCCGCACTGCCCGCCGCCGCCCGCTACCGGGTCGATCCCGGGCCGGACGATCAGGAGGACCGATGACCGTGACCGAGCTCGCCGCGCCCCGTGCCGCGCGGGGCGTGGACGCCCGCTGGATCCCCGTACGCGCCGGGATCCTCAACGTGTGGCGCTACTACGACGAGGTGTTCGAGTTCCACCGGGGCCGGGTGCTGCTGCGCGGCCCCAACGGCAGCGGCAAGTCGAAGGTGCTGGAGCTGCTGCTGCCGTACGTGCTGGACGCGAGTCTCAAGCCGAGCCGGCTGTCCACGTTCGGCGGCACCGAGCGCACCATGCACTGGAACCTCATGGGCGACGGCACCGGCGGCGCCACCAGGGTCGGGTACGTGTGGCTGGAGTTCGGGCACGGCGACGGGCGCTGGTTCACCTGCGGTGCCCGGCTGCAGGCCACCGTGCACACCAAGAACGTGACCGCCGCGTACTTCACCTCCGAGGCGCGGGTCGACACCGCCGACGGCATCCGGCTCAGCGGCGAGAACGGGCAGCCCCTCACCAGGGCCCAGCTCGCCGAGGAGCTCGGGGCCTCCGGCACCGTGTACGACTCCGCGGAGGCGTACCGCACGGTCGTGCGCCAGACGCTCTACCGCGGCCTCAACGAGCAGCGCTACGACTCGCTGCTCACCGCGCTGCGCCAGCTGCGCACCCCCAAGCTGTCCGAACGGCTCGACCCAGGGCTGCTGTCCGACCTGCTGTCGAGCGCGCTGCCGCCGCTGGGGGAGGGCGAGATCCACGAGATCGCCGAAGGGTTCGAGCGGCTCGACCGGCAGCGGGAGGAGCTGCGGCTGCTCGACCGCGACGTGGCGGAGGCCGAACGGCTCGCCGGCCGGCAGCGCGGCTACGCCCAGCGGGTGCTGCGCGCCGCCGCCGCGGCGGTGACCTCGGCCGGCTCGGCGCTGGAGTCGCTGGCCGCCGAGGTCAGGGGCAGGCGGGAGACGCTCAAGGAGGCCGAGCGGGAGCTCGACGCGACCACCGCGCGGCTGGGGGAGCAGGAGGCGCAGGAGCTCGCCCTGGCCGCGCAGATCGACGGGCTCAAGGAGAGCGAGGCGTACCAGTCCGGGCGCGACCTGCACCGCCTGCGCACGGAGGCGCAGGCGGCGCACGAGGCGGCCGCCCGCCTGCGCGACCAGGCCGGGCACGCGGCCCGCGCGGTCACGGCCAAGCAGGAGCTCGCCGCCGAGGCCGAAGCGGCGGCCCGCACGGCGGCAGGCCTCGCCGAACGCGCCCGCGCGGAGGCCCGCCACGCCGCCGAACGCGCCGGGCTCCTCGCCGTCCACGAAGAATCCGAACACACCACCCGCGACCGCCCGGCCACCACCGGGACCACGCCCGACGGAACCGCCACCGACCGGGCGACCGCCGACGGCGGGCCCCAAGGAGCCGATGACGGCGGGGCCCTGGTCCGAGGAGATGACGAGGGAAGTGCGGCCGGCCGCATCGTGCCCCGCGGTGGCGCGGAGCCGGCGGAGGCGGGCGTCGGCCGGGGTGACGTCGAGGGCGGCGCGGTCTCGTGG
>NZ_SMKQ01000359.1 GCF_004348995.1 Nonomuraea terrae | reverse complement strand
ACCCCCCACCCACCACCTGACGGCCGCGCCCACGCGGTCACCCGGCTACAACCCGCCTCCAGCGCCGGTGTTCGCCGCCCGGCTAAACGGCGACGCTTCGGCGGATGGCGGCCGTGCGGGCGGCGTACATGCGCTTGCCGAACAGGCGCCACAGCACGCGGGCCGGCGGCGGCATCGAGTGCAGGAACCACGCCTGCTCGCGTTCGGTGGCGTCCTCCAGGACCACCCCGGCGAGCAGCAGCTTCGCCGTCAGGCCGGCCGGCCCGTTCGCCAGGGCGGCGTGCTGGGGCGCGAGCCACTCGGGCACGGTCAGGTGCTCGTGGATGAGCGGCAGGACGGCGCGTTCCTCAAGGTCGAGATGCTCCTCCAGGGCCGCCCACAACCGGCGCAGGCAGTCGGCCAAGCGGTCACGGGTCTGCGTGTCGGCGCCGCGTGACCAGGCCGGGAGGTCCTCCT
This sequence comes from Nonomuraea terrae, assembly GCF_004348995.1. Lineage (GTDB taxonomy): Bacteria > Actinomycetota > Actinomycetes > Streptosporangiales > Streptosporangiaceae > Nonomuraea > Nonomuraea terrae. The sequence continues at coordinate 4,431 of NZ_SMKQ01000359.1, read as the reverse complement.
GGAGCGCGCCGATCAGCTCGGCGACGACGTGGTGCTGCTCCTCCATCGTCTCCACCAGCGGCTTCTCCAGAGGCACCCGCTGACGCAGCAACGGCCACAACAACGTGTCCTCGCTCTCGTGGTGCTCGTGCAGCATGCCGAGCACGAGCGTCGCGTGGCTGGCGAGCTCGCCGGCGCGCTTCGTGTCATGGCCGGCCACCTGGGACGCCAGCACGGGCAACAGCCGGAACTCCCGGCGCAGCGCCTTGTGGATGACCTTCATCTGGGCGGTCTCAGGCTTGTCCGGAGGTGCGGCGGGATCGATCAGCACGCTGAACCCCTATCCGTAGGAATGAACTTACTTTCAATGGAGGGATGTTAATCTGAAAGTGTGGCACGGCGTCCGTACGTCTCAAGAGTCAGGGTCCAGGCCGCGCTGGAGACCCACGCGGCCATCCTCGACGCGGCCCGCACCCTCTTCGCCGAGCAGGGCTACGCCCGCACGAGCGTCGCCGCCGTCGCCGAGCGGGCCGGCGTGGCCGTCAACACCGTGTACACCAGCGTCGGCGGCAAGCCCGCGCTGATCCGCGCCCTGGGCGAGGACGGTGCCGCCGACGAGGTCACCCGTGAGGTGCTCGACCAGGTGTCCCGGCTCACCGACGGCCGCGAGATCCTGCGCGTCACCGCACACGGCACGGGCGAGGTGACCCGCCGCCAAGCCACCACCCTGAAGGTGCTGCTCGACAACCGCACGTCCGACCCGGCGGTCGCCGACGCCGCCGCACTGGCCGTCCGCCGCTACCGCGCGAGCCTCGGCCGCATCGCCGCCCGACTGGCCGACCTCGCCGTCCTCCGCGACGACATCGACCGCACCCGCGCCGAGGAGATCCTCTGGTTCTACTTCGGCACGTCCGCCTGGAACGCCGTACGTGAACTGGGCTGGTCATGGGAGACCGCAGCCGACTGGCTCACCACCCAATCCTCCTCCGCCCTGCTCGAACCACCGCCGCACCGACCCCCGGCCCCTTCGTAGACGCGGACGAGGGCCCACCACCCCGACCGCCATCGCCTGGCGTCCCAGCGCCGGCGTAACCAACCGTCCAGTACGGCCCGATCTCGACGGAAAAGATGTGACCACCCCGCCCTCGACCAGAGCCTCCCTGGTCCCGGCATCGGCGACCCAATCTGATGTCAGCAGGCTCTTACTGGCCACACATGCAGAGTCACTCCAGATAAGCCGGCCGCCGCAGGAACCGATGAACAGCCGGCCGGCCAGGACGGCCTACGACGACTACTGGCCGCCCGGAGAGGGCTCTGGCTGGTCGGCGGATCAGGCAGAGCCTCTCGGCGGTCACGCGGTCAGCTGCCGGAGCATCTCGGCCGAGTCGTGCAGGTTCGTCATCTGGACGAATCGGCCGTCACGGACCTGGTAGATGGCGTACTCGACGATCTTGAACGAGGCGCCGGAGGCTGGGACACCGAGCCACTCCTTCACCGGGGTGCCCGTGTTGATGGCGCGGACGGCGATGCCGTCCCGGTCGAACACCAGCTCGTCGACCTCCCAGTGAATGTCCGGAACGGCGTCGACGATCCCCTTCAGGACCGTGACGACGTCGTCGCGGGTGCCGGGCTGGCCGCCGAGCAGCACCTGGTCGTTGATGAACCACGGGCGTTCGACGCCGAGGCGGCGCTCGAGAAGGCGATGATGGTCTTCTGGGCGCAGGGTTACGAAGGTGCCAGCCTCACCGACCTGACCGCGGCCATGGGTATCTCCCGCAAGAGCCTGTACGCGGCCTACGGCAACAAGGAGGACCTGTTCCGCAAGGCATTGCAGCGCTACGCGGAAGGGCCAGGTGCCTACGTCGCCGAGGCGCTGCAGGCACCCACCGCCCGCGAGGTCGCCATGGCCTTCCTCGCCGGCTCGGCCCGCGCCAACACGCTGCCCGGGCTCCCCGCCGGCTGCCTCGGTGTCCAGGGCGCACTGGCCGCCGGCGAGACCGGACGAGTCGCCCGCGACACCCTGGCCGAGTGGCGTGCCCACGGCCAGGCGCTGCTCCGCGACCGGTTCCGGCAGGCCGTCCAGGTGGGCGACCTGCCCGCCGACGCTGACCCGGAGAAGATCGCCCGCTACGTCATGACGATCGCGAACGGCGTGGCCGTACAGGCAGCCGGCGGCGCGACATGCGAGGACCTGCAACAGGTGGCCGACGCAGCTTTGCGGAACTGGCCACCGGCCTGACGATGCAGACCCTTGAAACGAGTCCTGCCCGCGTGGCTCGGCTCTCGCATAAATGTCCAGTTGAGAGTTCTGCGAAAGTCCGGAAACGGGCGCATTTACACTGGCCAAGGCTCGCAAAACGTCTCTCAGAACTCCAGCATGGTGCGAGACACTTCTGAGAGCCTGCTGACCACAGATTCGGTCGCCCGCCGCCGGGACCAGGGAGGCCCTGGTCGAGGGCGTCTTTGAGTGATGCGCCTGCGGCCAGGAGCCCGTGGTTGTCTGTTTGCGCGTTCACGTCGCGGGCGGTCCGCTGTCAGGCGGGGCGGATGGTGTGATCGCGCGGGATGGTCCGGTGTCAGGCGGGGCGGCTTGTGCGATTGCGCGGGATGGGCGGGTGTCCGGTGGAGACGGCGTGGCTGGGGGGACGGTGTGGTGTCTTCGCGGGGGGCTGAGTGATCGTCCCGGATGGCTCGGACGGGCGGTCAGGAGATGCGGGCGAGGGCGCCGGCTTCGAGGGCTACCCAGATCGCTCCGTCGGGGCCGACGGTGAGACCGTGCGGCTCGGGGTTGCGTGGCGCGGTGGTGTCGTTCTCCTGGGGTGGCCAGGGGATGGGGTGTTCGTCGATCGTGCCGGAGGGCGTGATGCGGCCCAGGCGGCCGGTGCCCCACTCCGTGAACCAGAGGGCGTCGTCGGGGCCGGTGATGATGGCGTGGGGACGGGCGGCCCGGTCGGGGAGCGGAAACTCGGTGATCTTGCCTGACACGTCGATCCGCCCGACCTGCCCCGCGCCGATCTCGACGAACCACAGCGCGTCGTCGGGACCCAGCGTGATGCCCACCGGAGCGGCCCCCACCGTGGGCAGCGGATGAACGGTCACCTGGCCCGCCGGCGACACCCGCCCGATGGCGTCGCCCTGGTTGATCGTGAACCAGAGCGCACCGTCGGGACCGGACGTGACGAGGGCGGGCATGCCACCCTCCACCGGCACCGCGAACTCGGTCAGGGCCCCGTCGTCCCCGATCCTCCCGATCCTCCCGGGCCGCATCTCGGCGAACCACATGGCGCCGTCGGGGCCCGCCGTGATCCCGTACGGACTGGAGGCCGCATAGGACGTCACCTGCCCGTCGGCGGTGATGCGGCAGACCCGGTCGCCCTTCCCCTCGGTGAACCACATCGCCCCGTCAGGCCCCGGCTCGATCACCGTCGGCTGCCCGTCGGCCGGATCGAGCTGGTGGATGACCGGGTCGCAGCCGGGCAGCAGCCGGCCGACGCGCCCCTCGTGGACGAGCGTGAACCAGAGCGCCCCGTCGGGCCCCGCGGCGATGCCGTACGGCGCGCCCGCCTCGATCATGGTCAGAGCGGTCAAGAGACGCGTCCCCCTGTCAGCGTGATCACGGTGCCGCGGAAGCGGCGGACGAGGGCGCGGTCGTGCGACACGACGACGAGCGCGCCCCGGTAGTCGTCGAGCGCCCGCTCCAGCTCTTCGGCCAGTACGGGCGAAAGGTGGTTGGTGGGCTCGTCGAGCAGCAGCAGGTCGTGTGCCCCGGCCAGCAGGCGGGCCAGCGCCAGCCGGCGTCGCTGGCCGACCGAGAGCGTGCCCACCCGCTGGTCGAGCACGGAGGCACGGAACAGGCCGGTGCGCAGCAGCGCGGCGCGGCGCTCGTCGGGGTGACCGTGGCCGCCGTACGCCTGCAGGACCGTCAGGCCGGGGTCGAACGTGACCTCCTGGGCCAGGTAGCCGACCTCGGTGTCGCGGGCGTGCTCGGCGATGGCGCGCAGGAGCGTGGTCTTGCCCGCTCCGTTGGCGCCCCTGACCAGCAGCCGGTCACCGGCCCTGATCGTCAGCGCGGGCACGTGGAGCCGCTCGCCCACCCGGACGTCCCGCAACTGCGCGACCACCCGAGCACCCGCGCCTTCCGCCGCGTTCTGCCCTGGTATCGAGCCATGAAATGACGCCACGCGGTGCGGTGCTCCGTCCTGCTGCGGTCGGGAGTCCTGTGCCGAGGGCTGGCGGTGTGGGGCCGCGTCGGGTTGCCGGGAGCCGGCCGGGTCGCTTGCGCCGGGCGGCGCCGTCGTCTGCTGCCGTGGTGCTGGATTCTTGTGGGGTGCCGGCCGAAGGGCCGGTGTGTCCTCAGCCGCCGCGGTTCGTCGCCGCGCCGGGTGCCGGCGGGCCGGTGAGGTCTCGGCCGGAGACGTGTCCGCGGTCGGGCGGGATGGGGCGGTCGGGAGT
>NZ_SMKQ01000358.1 GCF_004348995.1 Nonomuraea terrae | reverse complement strand
GGACGAGGCGGGGGATGACATCGGCGGGCACGGGGAGGTGCTGCGGATCGTGGGAGCGGGCGTCCTGTCCGGCCCCGCCGCCGCGGTCGCCTGGCTGACCCGGCGCGAATTGGCCGGCCGCCGGCCCAGGGTGCAGGAGGTCGTCCGGGTGCTGACCGCACGCCCGGCCGGGTGGCAGGCCGACGCGGCCGTCCGGCTGGCGGGGAAGATCCGCGCGGCCGACGACCGCAACGCGCCGCTGGCGCTGGCGCTGCTGCGGGCCTGCGGAGCCCCGCCGCCCGAGCACGACCCGCTCGTGACCGCCTGGCTCCGGACTCGCCCGGACGCCGACGACCCGCTGATCGGCCCGCTGCTGCCGCGGATCTTCGAGGCCGAGGGCGCCGGCCGCGTGCTGCGCGAGGAACGCCTGGAGCCTGTTCCCACCCGCTGGCTGTCCCTGCTCCAGCGGCTGCAGGCGGCCGGCCGGGTCTCGCGCGGGGAGCTGCTGGACGGCTGCCTGCGCCGCTTCCTGCGCGGCGGGGACACGATCGGCCTGCGCTTCTTCGTCCGGCTGCACCGGATGCTCGACCCCACGCCGCAGGAGGCCGCCGCCCGGGTCCGCGACTACCTGCGGCTGCTGCCCACCGCTCCCGGCGCGGTCGCCGAGCTGGCGCTCGCCCAGGTCAGGTACGGCGGCCCGCACGAGGAAGCCGAGGTCATCGAGGCGATCGGCGCGCTGACCTTCCGCCCCGAGGCGAAGCTCGCCCTGGAGGGCCTGCGCCGGCTGGAGCGGGAGTTGCCGCACGCCGCCGCGCTGGCGCCCGCGCTGGCCGCCGCGTTCGGGCACGTCTCCTACGAGGTCCAGGGGCGGGCGGCCAGGATCGCGCTCAAGCACGCCGCGGCCTTCGCCCCGGCCGGAGAAGCCGTCGCCGAGGCCGTGCCGCTGCTGCCGGCTGCGCTCGGCGCGAGGGTGGCGGCCGTGTACGGCGGGGAGGTCCAGGTACGCGTCAGGCTCGTCCCGAACGCCGGGGACGACGACGGGCCCGGGAACGGGGAACGGGCGGAGGAGGAGGGCGAGCCGGAGCGGGCGTTCGGGGACTTGCCCGAGCACGTGCGCGAGGAGATCTCCGAGCAGCTGCTGGAGATCGGCGTGTCCAAGGAGCGCGTGGCGGCCATGCGCGACGGGCTGCGCGTCCCTCTGCCGGCGGGCCCGGCGAGCCGCGCGGCTTCCGCGTCGGGATCGGCTACGCCGGGCCCCGCCGGCAGAGGTCGGTGCCACGTCGTACTCGATCCGGTCGCCGACGCCTTTCCCGGCTGATCTGCCCGACGACGCCTTCGCAGAGGGGCGGGTCAGGCCTGGCCTCGGGTGGAGCGCCATGGCAGGGGCAGGGCGCGGCGGGGGCCGGTCATCCGCTGCAGGCCCTGGTTGATGTCGGCGAGGGACTCCGCGGTGAGGCGGGAGCCCAGCTGGTTGACCGCGCGCTGGGCGAGCCAGTAGATCAGCGCCCGAGCCGTTCCAGGGCCGCTCTCCGCAATGATCGCGAGGAGGTCCGTCAGCCGGGCGGGGTGGTCGAGCCGGTTGAGCGCCGCTTTCACGTCACGCTCGGTGAGCGGGGTGGGGAACTGCTGTCGGATCGCGCCCTGGAGCTTGCGGATCCTGTCGGTCTGGGAGGACGCCGTCACCCGGGTCCAGCCGCCGAAGGGCCTGCGCGGGCTCCGCAGCACGCGGGTGAGCGCGGGGGCGGTCATCCTGGTGAGCCCGTCCTCGATCTCCCGCTTGATCGGGCCTTCCAGACCCTCCTGTCTCAACGCGTGCGCGGTCAGCCCCGCCAGCAGCGCCGTACCCGTTCCCGGGCCGCTCTCCGCCATGATCGCGAGCATGAACGGCTGGGGAGGGGCCTCGTCCAGGGCCTCGAAGATCTGTGCGATGTCCGTGGGGAGGAGCAGGCGGTCGCGGCCGAGCCGCAGGATGCTGCGATGATGCTCCAGGCCGGCGTCGCCGAGGCAGGCGGAGATCGGCTTGACCAGGTAGCGGTGGCGGTGGAGCTGCTGGGCGACCTCCTTCCTGTCGCGGCCGGTGAGCTCGCGCAGGACGTCGTTCAGCACGATGGTGTCGCGGGAGCGCCCGATCAGGTGGAGCAGTTCGTCGACGGTCATGGTCGAGACGACCTGCTGTCGCATCCTGGCGTCGCCTATGTAGAAGGCGATCAGCAGCTTGACCAGCGGCTCGCAGTGGGCGGATGCCGCCTTGAGCGCCTTGGTGAGGGGGCGGGGGACCTCGATGAGACCGGCGAGGTCGTGGCTGAGGTTCTCGACGTCGTGGCGGTGGAGAGCGGGGCCATACAGGAGGCGCAGGAGGATCGCGAAGAAGGTCTCCGTGGTGGGGGAGCCGGCCAGCCGGTCGGGCAGCCGGGTCAGGTTCCGTCTGACGATGTCGCGATAGGCCCGGCGGTCGTCGTCGGTGACGCGGTCGAGTGCCTGCGACAGATGGGCGTTGAGCTCGTGGAGCCGCGCCTCGTCGGCGCCGGCGAGGCTGTCGAGGGACTCGGGGAGCAGCCGCTTCACGGAGGAGGCCAAGCTGATCGCGGTGTGCTCGCGTACTCGCACGAGGGCCTCGGCGCGGTCGGTCTCGCTGTCGAGGTCCAGCGGACGGTCAAGGGCGGCCAGGCGGCGGATCAGGCGGGCCAGGCCGTCGTGCTCGTACTGCGCGAGTTCCTGCTCGTAGAGGCGGGCCTCGGGGGGGAGACCGTACGGAACGTCCTTCTCCCAGGGCAGCTCCCAGGCGCCGTGGGCGGGGGCGACATCGGCGAAGGAGAGCCGGATGCGGTGCCTGGAGGCACTGTTGGTCCAGGTGGAGACGGCGAGTCCGCTGCGCATGCCGTACGGGAGGAGCGCAGCGACGGCGTCGAGGAAGTCGAGCCGCTGCTCCATCGGGAGCTCCGAGCGGACCACGCAGACGGGCCTGCCGGTGAGCAGGAGCGCTGCCGCCCGGCGCGCCGTCGCGTTGGCGACGCCGGACAGCCTGGGCGGGTCGTAGTCGCGCAGGCTGAGCCGGAACGGGCTCTCGCCGGAGAAGTCCTTCCTCAGCAGCGCCTCGTACAGGGCGCGGTAGGAGATCGGGGTCTTCGAGGCCTGCTCCCAGCGCAGGCAGACGTGCCAGGTCATCGTGTACGGACGGTGGAAGCCGTCCTGGGACTCCGGCTTCGTCTGCAGGGACAGGCCAAGCCAGGACTCGCCGCATCGGACGAAGTGGCTGGCCGCCACGCGCGGCAGCGCCTTGGGCTCCACGGTGCCTGAGGAGAACGATTTGAGCCAGTCGGAGAACTCCGCCTTGCTCAGGGCTCCCGTGCTGGAGCTGATCACGTCATAGTCGTCCAAGCTCTGCGGCGTCTTGCCCAGGACGGCCCAGTGAGCGGTCGGCCGCGCCACCATCACCCGCTCCTCATCGAGCGCGGCCTCAGCATGCCGCCGAGCCAGATCACCGGCTCCATGACGTTGATGGGGCGGACGGGGCCGCGGATCATGAGGCCTCCGTTGGGGTCGTCGATGACGTTGAGGAAGTCGTCCGGATCGAACTGGCCGTAACGCTCGTCGATGTACATCCCCACCGACGAGGTCACGAAGAACTTCACGCGGTCCTTGTGGAAGTACGTCTCGATCAGGTCGAGGATCATCTCCGCGTTGTGGTTGCGCCCGTGCCGGCAGAGCCGGTGGAAGAACTCCCTGGCGCGGTCCTCGGCCACGCGCGGGATGCGCAGCTCGTCACTGAGATCGGGCTCGGTGAACCCCCACCGGTCCGCCAGCGTCAGCACCCGCGGGTCGTCATATTTCGTGATGCAGACGGCGATGTGGTGCGGGAGCTTGCCGTCGGCGTACGCGTTGCCCGCCAGCATCTGCGCGGCCACCTCGTTCAGCGCCGAGTCAAGGTGCTTGAAGGCGTCGCCGACCCGGCTCTCTCGGTCGGGGTCGAACATGTAGATCAGCCCGCGGCTCCTGACCAGGCTGGACACCAGGGCCTCCTTGTCGACGCTGGCCTGCGGTTCGGCGAACAGGCCGCCGCGCGGGTCCAGGAAGTCGAGCCTGATCCTCGGGGCCTTGCCCGGCTGCGTCCGCCATGGCCGCCACCACTGCCGCTGATCCTCCGCCGGGCCGATCAGCAGCCAGTTGTAGTACGTCAGAGACTCGGTCGAGTCGGGGAACCTGCGATCGTCCAGCAGCCTGTTGCGGAGCTTGATCAGCTCGACCCCCGAGGCCTGGTTCTCGCCGACCAGCTTCCAGTTCGTCTCGGCCTTGTTCAACGCGATGCTCAGCGCCGCGAGGAAGGCGGTCTTGCCGCTACCCGAGGCGCCCCACATCGCGATGTCGGGCGCCGGTTCGGTCTCGGTCACGCGCGGTCCTCATTTCCAGCTGACGAAGGGAAGGGTGAGCGTGCCCCCGGTGGACGTCAGGTCGAGACGGGCGGCGAGCTCCTCGACGTCCACCGCGTCCACCTGGTACAGCGCCGCCGGGCCGAGCCGCTCCCAGACCGGTGAGGTGCCGTCGCAGATGGCTGCGCACTTCACGCCGTGGCGCTGCTCCAGCTCCTGCAGCAGGATCTGCCAGTCGTGCCGGAGCGGGCAGGGCGGCACGCGGTCCCTGCCGACCCTGCGGGGGTGTGGCGGGCGCGCGCCGACCGTGAGCAGGGCGGTACGGGCGCCGTCGTGCCTGAGCCGGCCGCGCAGCTCGGCCAGGACGTCCTCCACCTGGGCGGCGTTCGGGTACGTCGGCGGAGCGGGGCGCAGCGAATCCAGCGCCAGCCTGGCCTGGGTCGCCGAGCCGGCCCAGAGGGCCACCCTGGGCGGGAGGTGGATCGGGTGGCGTTCGCCGAAGACGTGGGTGCCATAGCTCATGATCGAGATCTGCGTGGGGGTCTCGGCCAGCAGGTCGATGAGGTACGCGGGCCAGTGGCAGCGGGCCTCCAGTTCGTCCTGGGTGCCGGTGGTCTCGATGGCGCAGATCAGGTG
>NZ_SMKQ01000357.1 GCF_004348995.1 Nonomuraea terrae | reverse complement strand
CGCTCCAGGTGGCCGTGGGAGAGCCAGGCGGGCTCGCGATCCGGGTCGATCGTCAGCCCGTCGGACCACGTCAGCCGGTAGGGCAGCTCCGGACGCAGGTCGACGGTCGTCAGGTCGGCGAGGACGCGCCGCGCCGACGGCCAGTCGGGCCCGAGCACGTCGGCCAGCGACACCCGCCGCGCCTCGCCCAGCAGCGACTCGGCGACCTCCCTCAGCCGGTCGAGGGCGGCGTCGGGCGAGGAGTCGAGTGCGGAGCCCGGCCCGGGGTCGGGCAGGGCGGAACGCGGAGGAGTGGGCTGGGCGGGGGCCGGGCGCGGGGCCTCGTCGACGGCGCGGGCGATGGCGGCCGGATCGTGCCACGGCGCGGGCGCGTCGAAGACGAACCCGTCGAGCACCGCCGCCAGCCGCTCACGCGAGGCCGTCTGCGAGAACGTCCGCCACGTCTCCGACGGCAGCAGCGTCAGGTTGCGCGTGGTGCCGGCGGAGTCGGCCAGCCGGCCCGCGGCCCGGCGCGAGGCGTCGCTGTAGGCGTAGATCGCCGCTCGCAGGTCGGTGCAGACCCGGTCGAGCTCCGGCCAGCGGGTCAGGATGGTGGCGTGCAGCCCCTGCGCCCGCCGCGCGATCTCCTCGGTGCCCCACAGCTTGGGCGCCTGCTCGCGCAGCTCCTCGATGGTGCCCGTGGTGAGCGTGATCAGCTCCAGCGCCCACAGCCGGAACGCCCGCGCCAGGTTGACCGCGCTCTGCCGGGCCTCCTCCATCGTGGTGCGGGGGTCGGCGACGTTGAGGTCTTCGAGGGCGAGCAGCCGGTGCATCTCGGACTGGCCGCCGTCGTCCATCATCCGCCGGATGAACATCAGGCCCACCACGCTGGTGAACGACGCGCGGTAACGCAGCTGGTTGGGCTTGGGGAACACCTCGCGGATCGCGCCGAGCCCCTTGAGCACGCGCAGCCGGTTGTCGAACTGGTCGGCCGGGTAGGCGCGGCAGGCGAAGCGCATCTGCTCGTGGGTCAGCCACTCCTCGCCCGCCTCGGCGAAGGCGGTGAAGAGCGTCTCGGCGATGTCGACCAGGACCGGGTCGTCGACCACGGCCCCGCTGTCGCGGGCCAGCGCGGCGAACATGCGGCGGTAGGTCGACAGCACCGCCTCGTCGGTGAGGGCGGCGTCGAGCGTCAGCGGCTGGTCAGCGAGCTGATCGGACAGGGCCTGTTCGGACACGGCCTCTAAGGTACGGCTTCACACCGACACTCTGGGCCCGCCGCCACCATCGCTCCCATTGCTACCAGCCAGTAGGCGCGCATGAGTGATGAGTGACCGCTAGGGTGATGCCCGGTGAAGAGGGGGCAAAGGCTCAGCAAGCGTACATACCGGGGTGAATGAGGGGTGCGGACGCACAGGCTCCGCGGAGACAAGGCCACTGCGGTGATCGCGGGAGCGGCGGCGATCGTCCTGGTCGCGGTGGCCGCGTGGTTCGGCGTGGGCGTCTCCAGCGCCAATCCCCAGCTGGCCGACGTCGGCGCCTGGCTGTGGACTTCCGCCAAGGGCAAGCTGGTGCACGTCAACGGCCTGTCCGGTGAGGTGGACGGCTACCTCGACCACAAGTCCGGCGCGAAGCTGCGCGTCGTCCAGGACGGCGGCCACGTGCTGCTCGTCGACGACGCCACCGGCTTCGTCAGCCGCATCGAGCCGGGCCAGCTCAGCGTGGCCCAGACCCGCGACTTCGGTGCGGCGGGGCTCCAGATCGCCATATCCGGCGCGGGCGCGTACGCGGTGGACCCGGCGGCGGGCCGGGTCCAGCAGATCGACCCCGTCACGCTCGACTCCGTCGGCTCCCCGATCACCCTGCCGGGCCCGCTCGGCGCGGCCCGCGTCGACGGCGGTGGCCGCCTGTGGGTGCCGGTGACCGCCAAGGGCGAGGTCGTCCCCGTACGGGACGGCGTGGCGGCCGATCCGGTCAAGGTCGGTGAGCCGGGCGAGGAGCTGTCCGTGACGATCGCGGGCGGCCTGCCGGTCGTGGTCAACAGCCGCGCCGCCACCGCCACGATCATCGGCGAGGACGGTGGCGTCGGCGAGATCACGCTGCCCAAGGGCGTCGCCCAGGCCGGCAGGGGCGGCGCGCTCACCCCGGCCGCCGCGGAGGGCTCGCTGGTGCCGATCCTGGCCCCTGGGGACGCGGGCCTGCTCGTGGTGATCGACACCGGCTCCAACTCGGTGCTGAGCACGAAGTTCGCCGTCGAGGACCCGGCCCGGCTCGGGGTGCCGCAGATGCTGGGCACCAAGGTGTACGTCCCGGACCGCGGCAGCGGGTCGCTGATCGTCTGGGACAGCGCGGCCGGCGGTCACCCCACCACGCTGCGGGTGGCCGAGAGGCCGGGCCCGGTGGAGGTGTTCGTCAAGGACGGCCTGCTGTGGGCCAACGACGAGAACGGCGACAAGGCCGTCGTCATCGACCCCGAGGGCCGCAAGCACGACATCGACAAGGACGACTCCGACGTACCGGGGCCGACCAGTACGCCCAAGCCGAAGCCGACGCCGCGCCCGGACCCCACGCACCGCGACACCGATCCCGATCCCGGGCCCGTCGAGACCACCGCCGGGCCCCGCCCCACCCAGACCAGGGAGGCCGAGCCGGCCCGCACGCCGACACGCACGCCCAGCCAGAGCCCCACGCCGTCGCCCGGGGCGCCGTCCCCGCCCGGCGCGGTGACCGCCCGGTCGGGCCCGGGGATGGTGACCGTGACCTTCAGCCCGTCCACCGGCGGGCAGGTGGAGCGTTACACGCTGCGGACGGCCGGTCAGGGTGAGTCCGTGCCCGAGTCGGTGACCGCGGACGGGCCGTTCCAGTTCGAGTTCGGCGGCGGGGACTGCGCCCGGGAATACACGTTCGTGGTGGTCGCGCACTGGGCGGGCGGCGAGGTGGAGTCCGAGCCGAGCGCCGGTGCCAAGCCGTGCGTGGCGCCCGGCTCGCCGGCCGGGTTCAGCGCCAAGGCCAGGAACCGGGGCGCCGACCTGAGCTGGAGCGCGCCCGAGAACGCCGGCGACGGCACCACGTACGAGCTGTCCGGCGCCGCCACCAGGAGTGGCGTCCAGGGCACCTCTCTCACCGTGGACGGACTCAAGAACGACCAGAAGCACACGTTCACCCTCAAGGCGAAGAACGCGGCGGGCGAGAGCCCCGACGTGGCCACGACCACGGTGGACCTGGCCTATCCCCGGAAGGTGTACAAGAACGCCCACAACGATCAGACCAACACGAAGATCAACTCCTGCCCGACCGGCAACTGCCAGATCGGCGCCGTCCCGCGCGGCGAGTACCGCGACCTGACCGTGATCTGCCAGGTCAAGGGCATGTCCGTGACCGAGAAGCAGTCCGGGGAGACCAGCGACGTCTGGGACCGGATCGAGTGGAACGGCGGCGTGGCGTACATCAGCGACACCCTGATGGCCACCCCGCGAGGCGGGTTCCCCGCCACGCCACTGTTCGAGTGCACCGACTGAGAAGGGGGGCCAGGTGACCCAGTACACCTACCCGGCCGAGCCGCCGTACGGGCAGCAGGTCCAGCCCGTGCAGCCTGCCGCCGGGCAGCCGGCGCAGCTGGCCGCGCAGTTCGCGCAGCGCTTCCAGCTGCTGGCCGGCAACATCGAGCGGATCATCCGCGGCAAGCGCGAGACCGTCGAACTGGCCCTGATCTGCCTGTTCGCCGAGGGACACGTGCTCGTGGAGGACGTGCCGGGCACCGGCAAGACCACGCTCGCCCGCTCGCTCGCGGCCAGCGTGGACGCCGAGTGGCGGCGCGTGCAGTTCACCCCCGACCTGCTGCCCAGCGACATCACCGGTGTGTCGATCTTCAACCAGGCGCACCAGAAGTTCGAGTTCCACCACGGGCCCGTCTTCGCCAACATCGTGCTCGCGGACGAGATCAACCGCGCCTCGCCGAAGACCCAGGCGGCGCTGCTGGAGGTCATGGAGGAGCGCCGCGTCACCGTGGACGCCGAGCCGCACCCGGTGCCGCGCCCGTTCCTGGTGGTGGCCACGCAGAACCCGGTCGACATGGACGGCACGTACCCGCTGCCCGAGGCGCAGCTCGACCGGTTCCTGATGAAGATCTCCGTCGGCTACCCGCACCACGCGGCGGAGGTCGAGGTGCTCAAGGGCATGCCGACGGGGCCGCAGGTCGAACGGCTGCCGGTGGTCGCGCGCGCCTCGGACGTGTCCGGGATGATCGACTTCGCCGCGCGCATCCACGTGGCCGACCCGGTCTACGACTACATCGTGGCGCTGTGCGGCGCCACCCGTACGAGCCCGCGCCTGCGGCTCGGCGCCAGCCCCCGGGCCAGCCTGGCCCTGCTGCGCGCCGCGCGCGTCAAGGCCGCGGCGGCCGGACGCCACTACGTGGTGCCGGAGGACGTCAAGGCGCTGGCCGTGCCGGTGCTGGCGCACCGCCTGATCCTCACCCCCGAGGCGGAGTTGCGCGAGATCACCGCCGCCGCCGTGCTCGGCGAGATCATCGCCGGGACGCCGGTGCCCCAGGCGGCCTGATGCTGACGCCGCTGGGCTGGGGGACGCTCGCCGGCTCCGTCCTGCTGTACGCGGGGGGGTTCGCCCTCGGCTATCCCGAACCCGTCGTGCTCGCCACGGGCGGCCTGCTCGCGGTCGCCCTGGCGCTGGCCTGGACCGCTCCGAAACCCCGCCTGGAGGTGCGGCGCGAGGTCACGCCGGTCAAGGTGGCGCGCGGGGACGCCGCCGTGGCGGTGCTCACCGTGACCAACCGGGGCCGCCGCGGGCTGTCGGGGCTGCGCGCCCGGGACCGGATCGGGGACGCCGAGCACACGATCGACGTGCCCGGACTTCCGAAGGGCGCGGTGCGCACGGTGTCGTACCCGCTGCCGACGGGGGTGCGCGGGGAGATCCCCGTGGGGCCGCTCGTGCTCGTGCGGGCCGACCCGTTCGGGCTCGCCCGGCGCGTCCGCGCGTACGGCGCGCCCGCCACCC
>NZ_SMKQ01000356.1 GCF_004348995.1 Nonomuraea terrae | reverse complement strand
GGCCTCGGCCACGCCCTCCCCCGCACCGCCGTAGCACCCCTCGCCACCGCGATCATCACCCACACCCGGCAGCACCCCTGAGTCCCCTTCGAGGCGCACCACCGTCGTACAGCTCATTCGGGGACAGAGGGACGGCCTGCCGCCGGCCACGGTTTGCGCGAAGCACCCGAGACACCGGTGGACCTGCGTGAGCGCTGCTAGAACGTCACGGACTTGGCGAGGCAGGCGGTTCCGTCGTCGTCGGCCGATGACACCGGTTGATATCCCTCGCTCTCGTAGAAATTGATGTTCTGCCGGCTTTTGGCGCCGGTGAACAACACGACGCGACGGCAGTCCGGCTCGGCAGCGGCTTCGGCGCCGCGGAGCAGGATACGACCCAGACCTTGCCCCCGCTGGTCCGGTACGACGCCGAGCCGGCCGACGTGCCAGTCGGTGTCGACACGGCGCGCCCGCACCATGCCCAGGAGCCGGCCGTCCCGCCATAGACCCATGGTCTGCCAGGTGGCCAGCCACTCGCGCACCTCCTCCAGCGACTCCCGCAGGGCCGGGACGGCCAAGGTGTCGTTGGCCAGGGCCTCGTCCACCCAGCAGCATCGCTGCAGCACGGTGACCTGCGGGGCGTCGTCGGGCGTCAACGGCCTGACATAGGACCCTGGCAACGGGCCGGGTCGCACCCCGGCCCGGATGGGCTCGCGCATCGGACGGAGGGCGTGAGCGACTCGGACCAGCTCGTCCAGGACACCGACGGCTGCCCCGGCCAGCGCGGCATTCGGGCGGACTCGACCGTTCTCTGTCGCGTCACCGATGCGGATGGCGACGGTGGAGCCCAACGGCACCAGACGCAGCGTGGTCACCACCTGCTTGGCGTGCTGGACCGAGCGCGTGCCGGCCGAGGTGTTGCCGTAGCTGACGAAGCCGATCGGCTTCCACGCCCACTCACGACCGAGGTAATCCAGCGCGTTCTTCAGAGTCGCCGGCATGCCGTAGTTGTACTCCGGCGTCACGACGATGAAGCCGTCTGCCGCGTCCACGGCATCGCTCCACCGTCGTGTGTGCTCGTTCCTGTAGAGACCCGAGGACGGATGCTCCTCCTCATCGAGGAACGGCAGATCGAGGTCGCCGAGAGCCATCGGCACGAGCTCGGCGCCGAGTTCCCCGGCACGTGGCGTGATCGTCTCGATCAACCAGTCCAGCACCGCCGGACCGAGGGCGCCGGGTCGGGTGCTGCATCCCAGAACGATGACACGCGCAGATTCCGTTGACATGTAAACGAACCATAGGCGGTAGGTTGTTTACATGTCAAAGAAACCGTCGCTTGCGGCCGTGCGCTGGCTGAACCCGGACGAGGAGCGAGCCTGGCGCGCCTTCCGCCGCATGATGATCGCCGTCCAGTTCGGCACGGCACGAGATCTGGCCACGTTGGGGCTCTCCGATCCCGACTACGAGGTGCTGAGCACGCTGTCGGAGAGGCCGGGCCACACCAGCACGTTGCACGAACAGGCCGCCAAGATGGGCTGGTCACGCAGCCGGCTTTCCCGACACGCCACGCGAATGGAAGCGCGCGGTCTTGTACGGCGCGCACCCGACCCGGCCGACGGCAGAGGCTGTTACCTCGTTCTCACCGAACACGGCCTGGACACGCTCAAGAACGCCGCCCCCGCCCATGTCGCGTCGGTACGACACCACTTCGTCGACCGGCTCACTCCGGAGGAGCTCACCACCCTCGAACACATCGCCCGGAAGGTGGCGGGAACCGCGGAGACCTGAGGGTCTTCGAGGAGGCCGCGTGCGCGATCAACGTCACGCTTGAACGGTCGATCGCGACGTGGTGGACCGACCGACAGGGCGCAGGTCGAGTCGCCGCTGCCGGCGACCGACGGCCGGGGCCGTCCCCGGCGCGATCACCGGCAGCTGATCGACGGCATCCTGCGGCGGCTCGGCCCCTGCGTCGCGGGCGGTCTGGATCAGGCCCGGCTCGACGTTTACGGTCGTCCGCCGTAGTCGCAGGCCGTGGCGGCGACGCTCTGCGGGACTCCGCTTCTCGTGAGGCTCTGGCGACAGGAGAGCCAACCTCCGATCTGGCCGCTGGCGGCCAGATCGCATGCTCCCCTTCTCTGTGCGGTCTCGGGGTATCCCTTACCGTGCAGGTAGGCCACACAACTGTCGGCGTCGGCCTGCGCCGGTGACGCGGTGAAGATGGTGAGCCCAGCCGCCATGGTCGCGGCTGCCGCAATGGTCGTCAGAAAAGCTTTCGACACGCGAGCCCCTCTCCCGTGGGTCATCCTTGATCAGAGGTAAGCACGCAAGGGTCGCGGCCGGAACGGGGCGACGGCGTGGTGTCGCGATCCGTGGGCTTCCTGTCGCGTTCGACCTGGGGGGCGTACAGGCTGGAGCGGTCAGCGGCGGGTGGTGAGTCGTCGCACGCCACGATGGACGGAGAAGCGGTGGGGCGGGCGGTCCCCGGGAAATCCACTGAGGGAATGTCCGCGTCATCGGGAGGTCTTTCATGCACCCTCGCCTGGTCCTCACCGTGGGCCATGGTGCGCGGCCGATGGACGCGTTCCTGGCCGTCCTGGGTGACGCGCGGGTGTCGGTGCTGGCCGACGTCCGCAGATTCCCCGGCTCGCGACGGCACCCGCAGTTCGGCCGTGACGCCCTCGCCGAGGCGCTCACCGGCTCCGGAATCGGCTACGAATGGCACGGGCAGTCCCTGGGCGGTCGCCGTACCACGCATCCCGGCTCCCGCCACACCGCCCTGCGCCATGCCGCCTTCGCCGGATACGCCGACCATATGGACACCGCCGAGTTCCGGACGGCGGTGGACGAACTGGTGGCGCGCGCCGCGACCGAGCGGCTCGCGGTGATGTGCGCGGAGACCGTCTGGTGGCACTGCCACCGCATGCTGCTCGCCGACGCGCTCGTGATGCGCGGAGCGACTGTGGTGCACCTCATCGACGTCGGCCGCCAGAACCCCTATCGGCCGCATCCCACGGTGCGCCGCGGACCCGACGGATGGCCCGTGTACGACGTGCCCGACACCCTGCCCGGAATCGACTGACGACGTCAGGGCGTGGGGGCCGGGCCGGTGCTGCCGCGCGGGGTGAGGACGGCGGCCTTGTCCTCGTACGGAGGCACGGTCTCGCCGGCGATCAGGGCCAGCAGGCGCTGGGCGGCGTGGGCGCCGTACGCGGGGATGTCGCGGGTGAGAGCGGTCAGCGGCGGACGGACGACCTGGGAGAGCGGCGAGTCGTCCCACGCCACGACGGACAGGTCGCGCGGCACCTCCACCCGCATCTCCTGCGCCACCGACAACCCGGCGACCGCCATGATGTCGTTGTCGTAGACGATCGCCGTGGGCCGGTCGGGCGAGCTGAGCAGCCGCCTGGTGGCCCTGGCGCCCTCCTCGCCGGTGTAGTCGGTGTGGACGATGACGTGTTCGGCCGCGCCGTCGCACGCCTCGGCGAACGCCTGGTCGCGCACGACCGTGTGCACCAGCTCCGGCAGCCCCGCCACCCGCGCGATCCGCCGGTGCCCCAGGGCGACGAGATAGCCGACGGTCTCGCGTACGGCCTGGCCGTCGTCGGACCAGACGGCAGACAGCGAGCCCGACTCCGAGGGATGGCCGATCACCACCGCCGGCATGCCCAGCCGCTCCAGCTCGGCGACCCGGTGGTCGGTGTAGTGCAGGTCGACGAGGAACACCCCGTCGATGCGGCTCTCGCCCCACCAGTGCCGGTAGACCTCGCTCTCCTGCCGGTGGCTGGTGACGACCTGGAGCAGCAGCGCGTACGAGCGGTCGGCCAGCACACCCTGGATGCCGCTGATCAGCTCCATGAAGAACGGCTCCACGCCGAGGACGCGGGGCGACCGGCACAGGGCGAGGCCGACACAGTTGGCCCGGGCGCCGTTGAGCGCCCGCGCGGCGCTGTTGGGCCGCCAGCCGATCTCTTCGGCGATGGCGATGATCCTGGCCCGCGTCGCCGCGGACACCCCGGGCTGCCCGTTGAGCGCGTAGGAGACCGCCACCTTGGACACCCCCGCCCGGCTGGCGATGTCAGCGATCGTCGGTCGCTTCAAGGGCTCCCCTTCTGAACCGGATAACCTCACAACTTTAGGCCATCCGCCCCAGGTAGGTCATTAACCGCTTAAGCCACGTGCCACGGCTTCGTCTCCTGGGTCTCCTTGGCGGCGCCCGCCACGCGCAGCGCGTACGTGCGGCGTCGCGCGCCCTCCACCGGGCCGAGATACGTGTGACCGGTCATGTGGCACCACGCGGGCAGGTCGACGGGCGCGGCCGGGTCGGTGGCGATCAGGTGGATCACGGCTCCTGGGCCGGCCTGGCGCACGTGCCAGCGCAGCTCGATGAGCAACTGCACGCACAGCTTGTCGCCGCCGTCCACCACAAGGTCGGGCATATCACCAGGAAACCACCCGAGACGCAACGACCGCACACGAATGTCCGGCACGGGCCGCGGACGGGCTCAGGCGGCTGGCAGACCACCTGACCCGGCCCCGCGGCGCGTGCCGTCCCCTCCTCGCGGCGGTCCACCCTGTCTGAGTACGGAGGTACCGCCGTAAGTACATTGACAAATTTTTTTGTCGGCGCGTACGCTCAACCCATGCAGACCAACTCGGCGGACGGCACTTCCCTCGCCTACACCCGCATCGGCCGCGGCCCGGCGGTGGTCCTGGTGGACGGCGCGCTCAGCCACCGCGCGCAGAGCATCAACACCCCCCTGGCCGAGGCGCTGGCCGGCGACTTCACCGTCTACACCTACGACCGGCGCGGCCGGGGCGAGAGCGGCGACACCCCGCCGTACGCCACCGAGCGCGAGATCGAGGACCTGGCCGCGATCGCGGAGGCGGCCGGCGGCTCCATCCGCCTGTACGGCACGTCGTCGGGCGCCGCCCTCGCGCTCGCCGCCGTGGACGCGGGGCTCGCGGTGGAGCGGCTGGCCCTGTACGAGCCGCCGTTCATCGTCGACGGCGCCCGCCCGCC
>NZ_SMKQ01000355.1 GCF_004348995.1 Nonomuraea terrae | reverse complement strand
GCGCCTGGGCAGCCCGCGCCGGCGCATCAACATCGGCCTCATCGGCATGACCTTCATCCTCTCGATCTTCGCCGGGCGGCTGATCCAGATGCAGGGTCTCGACTCCAAGGTGTACGAGGCCGCCGCCGTCGGCCAGCGCCAGCACATCGAGATCATCCCGGCCAAGCGCGGCTCGATCGCCGACGTCAACGGTCACGAGCTCGCCGTCACCGTCGAGGCCCGCGAGGTGTCGATCGACCCCACGAAGGTGCCCGCGCAGATCCGCCAGAAGGTGGCCCAGATCCTGGCCCAGCAGCTCGGCAGCACCGAGCAGGAGATGGCCGTGAAGCTGGCCAGGACCCACACCCGCTACCAGCTCCTGGCCCGCGACGTCGACCCTGTCGTGGCGACCAGGCTGCTGCAGGCCCGCATCCCGTCGCTGGCGACGAAGAGGACCTATCGCCGGCTCTACCCGGCCGGCGACCTGGCGGGTAGCCTCATCGGCTTCGTCGGCGACGAGGGCACCGGACTCGGCGGCATGGAGCAGGCGAAGAACTCCCTGCTGGCCGGCCGCGACGGCAAGCAGCTCGTCGAGACCGGCCGCGACGGCCAGCGCATCCCGATGACCAGCAGCCAGCACACCTCCCCTGTCGAGGGCAAGGACGTGCGCCTGACGATCGACCGCGACATCCAGTGGGCCGCCCAGAAGTCCATCGACCAGCAGGTGCGCGCGTCGAACGCCGACAGCGGCACCGTGATCGTCATGGACGTGCAGACGGCCCAGATCGTCGCCATGGCCAACGCCCCGGAGCTCGACCTGGGCAACTGGCGCAAGGCCGACCCGAAGAGCTACGTCAACAAGGCCGCCGCCGACGTCTTCGAGCCCGGCAGCACCAACAAGGTGATCACCGCCGCCGCCGCGCTGGAGGCCGGCGCGGTCACGCCCGACACGGTGTACCGCGTGCCCGACCGCATCCGCTGCGCCGACCAGGTGCTGCACGACGCCCACACGCACAAGGTGGAGTCGATGACCTTCCGCCAGGCGGTGGCCGAGTCGAGCAACGTCGCCACGGTCATGGCGGCGCGCGAG
This sequence comes from Nonomuraea terrae, assembly GCF_004348995.1. Taxonomy (GTDB): domain Bacteria; phylum Actinomycetota; class Actinomycetes; order Streptosporangiales; family Streptosporangiaceae; genus Nonomuraea; species Nonomuraea terrae. Next base: position 3,950 of record NZ_SMKQ01000355.1, on the reverse strand, counting down.
ATCGGCAGCGAACGCCTGCACCAGATGCTGCAGGCGTTCGGCTTCGGCACCAGGCCGGGCGGCGGAGTCCCGAACGCCGAGGCCGGGCTGCTGCCCGACTACCGCAAGTGGTCGGGCAGCCAGAACTGCACGGTCGCGTACGGGCAGGGCGTCTCGGTGACGGCACTGCAGATGGCCAGCGTCTACCAGACGATCGCGAACGGCGGCGTCAAGGTCGAGCCGCAGATCGTGGCCGGCACGACCGACGCCTCGGGCAGGTTCGTCCCCGCTCCCGCAGGTAAGCAGACCAAGGTGGTGAGCGAGACGACGGCCAAGGAGATCACGACGATGCTGGAGAGCGCGGTCGGCGCCGAGGGAACGGGGCAGCTGGCCGCCATCCCGGGTTACCGGGTGGCGGGCAAGACAGGAACGGCCAACCGCTACGACGCCGAACTCGGCCGCTACGACGGCTACACTGCCTCCTTCGCCGGGTTCGCGCCCGCCGACAAGCCCCGGCTCGTGGTGCTGTCGGTGGTGCAGAACCCCAAGAAGGGCCACTTCGGCGGAGAGCTGGCGGCCCCGGTCTTCAAGGATGTGATGACGTTCGCCATCAAGAGCAAGAAGATTCCTCCCACAGGGTCCGTCGCGCCGCCGGTGCGGGCGCGCGCGGACCAGTGAGCAGGGAAGGTACGCTCTCGCCGTGCGTCCCCCGTCGTCCATGCGCCCCACGTCCAGCCCGCCTCGCCCGCTGACCGGGCTCGCGACCATGCTCGACGCCGATTCCGGCTCGTCGCGCTCACCTCATGCCGCCCTGACCGGCGTGACCATCCACTCCGGCAACGTCAGGCGCGGCGACCTCTACGTCGCCCTGCCAGGAAACCGCGCCCATGGCGCCGACTACGCCGCCGACGCCATGGCGCGCGGCGCCGTCGCCGTGCTCACCGATCCGGCCGGCCGCGAGACGGCGGTGGCCACGGGGCTGCCGGTGCTCGTCGTGCCCGATCCGCGCGGCCTGCTCGGGCAGATCTCCTCCTGGGTGTACGGCCAGCCGGCCCACGACATCCAGATCCTCGGCGTGACCGGCACCAGCGGCAAGTCCACCACCACGTTCATGCTGGAGGCGGGCCTGCGGGCGGCCGGTCACCGTACGGGTCTGGTGGGCGGGGTCGAGATCCGCGCGGCCGACCTGCGCTTCCAGCCCACGCTCACCACGCCGGAGGCGTCCGAGCTGCACGGCCTGTTCGCCCTGATGCGGGAGGAGGGCGTCACCGCCGCCGCCATGGAGGTCTCCAGCCACGCGCTCGCGCTCGGCAGGGTCGACGGCATCTTCTACGACGTGGCCCTGTTCACCAACCTGTCGCAGGACCACCTCGACTTCCACAAGGACTTCGACGACTACTTCGCGACCAAGGCGAAGTTGTTCCAGCCCGAGCTGAGCCGGGCCGGCGTGACCAACGTCGACGACCGTTACGGGCGCGAGCTGCTCGGCCTGGCGAAGGTGCCGATGACCACGTTCTCGGCGCAGGGCGACCCGGAGGCCCACTGGCGGGCGATGGACGCCCGGCTCGGCGCCGACGGGAGCGCGTTCCGGGTGGTGGGGCCCGGTGGGGTCGAGGCCGACGCGCAGATCGCGCTGCCCGGCCCGTTCAACGTCGCCAACGCGCTCGGCGCCATCGTGACGCTCGTGGAGGCGGGGGTGCCGCTGCAGACGGCCGTCCACGGCGTCGGCACGCTGACCGGCGTGCCCGGGCGCATGGAGCGCGTCACCGGCGCCGATGAGGATTTCCAGGCCATCGTCGACTACTCGCACAAGCCGGGCGCCGTCGAATCGGTGCTGTGCTCCCTGCGCTCCGTGACGGCCGGCAGGCTGATCATCGTGCTTGGCTGTGGCGGCGACCGCGATTCGGGTAAACGTCCCATTATGGGAGAAATCTCCGCACGACTGGCGGATGTGGCCATCTTCACGAGCGACAATCCGCGCTCGGAGGATCCGCTGGCCATCCTCACGACGATGATGGAGGGAGCGCTCCGCGTTCCGCAGCACGACCGCGCTCATGTGATCATTGAGCCCGACCGCGCGGCCGCCATCGGCCTCGCGATCGCCCGGGCCGGGCGCGGCGACGTCGTCGTGGTGGCCGGCAAGGGCCACGAACAGGGCCAGTACGTGTCTGGCGAGGTGATCCCCTTCGACGACCGCGACGTGGTCGCCGAAGCGATCGACGCACGCAAGGAAAGCAGGAAGCACTCATGATCCCGATGCCTCTGGCCAGGATCGCCGAGATAACCTCGGGCGCCCTGTCGGGCATGGCCGATCCCCGCGCGGTGGTGCGCGGGCCCGTCGTGATCGACTCACGGGCCGTCGAACCGGGATCCCTCTTCGTCGCCATCAAGGGCGCGCGGGTCGACGGTCACGACTACGCCGCGCAGGCCGTCCGCGCCGGCGCCGTCGCCGTGCTGGCCACCCGGCCGGTCGAGGCGCCGTCGGTGATCGTTCCCGACGCCGCCGCCGCGCTCGCCGAGCTGGCCGCCGCCCAGGTCAGGGCGCTGCCCGAGGCCACCGTGATCGGCGTGACCGGCTCGGCCGGCAAGACCAGCACCAAAGACCTCCTGGCCCGGCTCACCGGCCGGATCGGCGCCACCGTCGCGCCCGTCGGCAGCTTCAACAACGAGCTCGGCCACCCGCTGACCGTGCTGCGGGCCGACCTCGGCACCCGCTTCATGGTGCTGGAGCTGGCCGCCCGCACCATCGGCCACATCAAGGACCTGACCCGCATCGCTCCGCCGCAGATCGGCGTGGTGCTCAACGTCGGCACCGCCCACCTCGGCGTGTTCGGCGGCAAGGAGGCCATCGCCAAGGCCAAGGGCGAGCTGGTGGAGGCGCTGCCGCGCACGGGCGTGGCGGTGCTCAACGCCGACGACCCGCTGGTGCGGGCCATGGCCTCCCGCACTGACGCGCGGGTGACCTTCTTCGGGCGCGGCGAGTCCGCCGCGATCCGGGCCGAGGACGTCGTGGTCGACGCCCGCGGGCGCGCCTCCTTCACGCTGCGCACGCCGTCCGGCACCGCCCCGGTGTCGCTGCAGCTGTACGGCGGCCACGCGGTCGAGAACGCGCTGGCCGCCGCCGCGGCCGGCTACGAGCTGGGCCTGCCGGTGGCGACCATCGCCGAGGAGCTGTCGGCGGCCACGCCGCGCAGCCGGTGGCGGATGGAGGTCACCGACCGGCCCGACGGGGTGACCGTCGTCAACGACGCCTACAACGCCAACCCCGACTCGATGCGGGCCGCTTTCGAGATGTTCGAGGTGCTCGGCAAGGGGCGGCGGCGGTTCGCGGTCATCGCGGCGCTGCGGGAGCTCGGCGACGACGGGCCGGCGCTCAACGCCGAGCTCGGGCGGATGGCCGGCTCGGCGGGGCTGGCGGGCCTCATCGTGGCCGGGCCCGACGCCGAGCCCGTCCTGGAGGGCGCGCACGCCGCCGCCCGCGAATCGGTTCCGGCGCCTCACCAAGCGGCTCCTCCGCTTCCCGGCCCCGCTCCCCACGCCGGCCCGGCCGGGGCGGCACCGCCCGTCCCGCCGCCCACGGGTGCGGCTGCGCACTCCGGTCCCGCCGGGGCGGTTTCTCCTGGCCGGCCTCCCGCGGGCACGGCCGGTCAGCCGGGTCACGCCGGAGCGGTCCGGCCCGCCCCGCAGCCCACGGCTCCCGGCGTTCCTCATCCTCCTGCTCCGGTGGCCGGCCCTGTCCCTGGCGGCCCTGTTCCTGGCGGCCCTGTTCCTGGCGGCCCTGTTCCTGGCGGCCCTGTTCCCGGCGGCGCCGGTGGTCCCGTTCCGGGTGGGGCTCCGCACGGCGGCCCGGTGCCCGGTGGGGCGCCGCATGGCGGTCCTGTGCCCGGTGGGGCGCCTTACGGCGGTCCTGCGCCGGTGCCGCCCGCGGCGGTACCGGGCACTCACGGGCCTGGCCCCCACCCGCAGAGCCC
>NZ_SMKQ01000354.1 GCF_004348995.1 Nonomuraea terrae | reverse complement strand
GGATGGGGCTGTGGGTCGCCCGCCTGCTGTCGTCCGACCTGACGCTGCGGGTCGGCCTTCAGGGCAGCACGGTCGTCATGCGCTTCCCCGGCAAGGACGGCTGACTCCTCTGCTTTCGTGAGCCGCGTCGGTGGCCGCCGGCGCGGGCCCTGTCAGCGGACGCCGCGCCGGCGGCTTCACTCAACCGTCCGAGTCACCGGCTTCGAGTCACCGGCTTCGAGTCACCGGCTTCGAGTCACCGGCTTTTACCGGCGGGCTCTGCCGCGCCAGTTGCCGGACCCCGTGCGGATGCTCGCCGTGCCGACGCCTGCCTGGTGCAGGGCCAGCAGTGCCAGCCCCAGCAGGACGAACGTCATGCCGGAGAACCCGCCGGGAATCGACGCGCCTACGAGATCGAGCAGGAAGCCGAGCCCGAAGATGATCGCTGCGACGATCGCGAGCATGTCATGTCACCTCGTTTCCTGACTCTGATACTGACTGGGGGACTTGCTGGACAGGGCGAGCAGCCGCTCCAGGACGCTCCGGTACTCGCGGAACGCCTGCCGCAACTCCTCGGTGTCGGCGCTCCCGGCGTCCTTCCACCGGCCGCGCAGGGCATCCGTTCGGCTGGTCAGCGTGCTGGTGAGGGACTCCACCACCTCTTCCACCAGCCCGTCCGCCCGCTGGACCGCCTCGCCCGGGTCGTCCACGAAGGACGCCTGCACGTCGCGCCAGCGCGCCTGCACCTCGGTCGGATCCTGGTCGAACAGGAAGATCTCGTCGGGCGCGGCGTGCGCCGGCGCCGCCTCACCGGCGGGACGGGCGTCCCCCGGCTCGGCCGGCAGGTCGCCGTCCGTCCGGGCGTACGGATCCCGGTAGGCCGGGTCCTCGAGGACGTCCGCCTCGACGGCGGTCGCGGGGATCCCGTGGGCCGGCGTGACGGCGCCGGGGACAGCGGCCGCGTACTCGTCGTCGTGCCGCGGGCTCCGGGCGGCCGGGTCACCGGCGTACCCCGGATCGCGCCCGTCCTCGCCTGCCGTTGCGTGGTCCGTCCTGCGGCGGGCTTCCTCGTCGTCGTCGGCGAGGTCGTTCCGCCGCTCCGCGCCGGACTCGTGCGTGACGTCGCCGGCCGTGCCGACGCCGTCCCTGGCGTCCGGGTCCCGGCCCGTCACGTCCGCGTCGCCGCGATCCCGGACGGTCGCGTCCGCGTCGATGCGGTCGCTGTCGGTGTGATCCATGGGGGACCGATCCCTGTCCGTGCCGTCACGGGCCTCGGTCTCGTCTCTGCGTTGCGACGGCACTTTGAGCTCGTCGCCTGTCATATCGTTCACCGTCCTCGGGGAGTCTCTTCCAGCAGCTCCTCGAACAGCGCGCGGTAGTGCACCATGGCCTGCCGGAGGTCCTCCGTGGAGGCCTCCTTCCTGGCCGCCCGGCCGCTGATCTCCTGAGCCGCTCTGTAGTGGTCGAGCGTCGCCGCGTGCCCCACCGACAGGTCGGACAGCCGCTGCTCGAAGTTCTCCGTCGGGTAACCGCGTTCGGCCATGACGGCCGTGACCAGCTGGTCGGCCTCTGTCACCGCGAACGCCGGTGCGTCGACGAAGCGTTCCTGGACCTCGGTCCAGCGATTGGCGTACGTGTCGCGTGCCTCTTCGGGGAGAGGACGGATGTCCAGCTCCGCGTGCCGCTGCTCGCGATCGAGCAGCTCCTGCTCCGCCTCACGGCGGTTGTCGCGCTCGGCTACCACGCGTTCGTACTCGGGGCCGAAGCGTTCGCGCAGATGGGAGCGGCGCTTGTTCTGCTGCAGCATGAAATAGCCCACTGCGGCGAGCGCCACCACCACGACCACGACGACGGCCACCCATGCCCAGGTGGTCATGATTTTCGCCTCCGGTCTCTGTGTTGAGACCAGCGACTGCCCTCGTACAGCCAGGTAAAACTTGTGTATCAGCCGCCTTCTATGCCTTTTCGCGCTGCTGCGAGCACCTTTGCGACATGTGAGCCCTCTGGGGGAGCGGGGGCCTCACTGAACCCCTCCGCGGGGTCGTACCGGACGTCGAGCCCGGAGTCCACCAGCCGCTGCGCCCACCGCAGCGCGGTGTTCAGCCTCTCGGCCGCCGGTGGCTTGCCCTGCGCCGCCGCCGACAGGTTCCGCAGATTGGTGGCCGGCCCGGACTGGCTGTGCGCACGGGCCAGCTTCCACGGGACGGCGGCGCTGTGGTCGAGCATCGGCTTGACCAGTCCGGCGGCCCGTTTCGCCTGCAACACCCCGGACTCGCTCACCCCGAAATGAGCGGCCAGATCCTGCACGCTCATGCCCTCGGCGACGAGCCTGGCCAGTTCCTCACGATCGATGGTCGCCTTCCGCCCCACCCGGCCGCCTCCCGCTTTCCGTGTACGCGCGCACCTCCGATGTGCGCTAAGGTTATGACGTCCCGCCCCGCAGGGGGCGATCGACACAACCGGGACGTAGCGCAGCTTGGTAGCGCACTTGACTGGGGGTCAAGGGGTCGCAGGTTCAAATCCTGTCGTCCCGACCAGATCGACGCTGGTCGAGCAGGGTGTCACTCACTAGGGTGACACCCTTTCGCATTCATGAGTGACTACCGGGCGAAGAGCGCGTCCATCGCAGCCGCTCCTGGCAGGAAACGCGGCAGATCTGCTTGAGGTAGGCAGCTTCTATAGCCGCCGTCCCGCTGTGGCCGACCAGCCGAGCGATGTCCTCCAGGGGGACGCCTGAGTCGGAGAGCAGCGAGGCGAGCTGCGCCGCATCCCCGAGGGTCCAGGAGTACGCGGGCATCCCGGCATCTTTGACGATCTTCCGGAACGCTCGTCTGACATTGTGGGCGTCGAGCGGTGTGCCGACGAGCGAGGCGAAGACAAGCCCGTGATCCTGCCACTTGTGGCCAGCCGCCTGCTTGTCCTTCCGCTGTTGCCGCCGGTGCGCCTTAAGCGCTTCTCTTCCGCCGAAAGCGCCTCAGCCGCTCCAGATCCTGGTCCGGTCCGGAAGGTTCACGGATAGTTCGCTGAGCTGGTTGTCCCTCAGATGGAGACGGGTGAGGGAGGGTGAGATTCCTGAACCACTCCGGCAATCCGGCAAGCCTGTTGTCCCCCAGGCGGAGCTGGGTGAGCTTGGCGAGGTTACCGAACGAGTCCGGCAACGCGGCGAGCTGGTTACCGGACGAGTAGAGGTTCGTGAGGGAGGTGAGTTCGCCCACCCAGTCCGGCGACTCGGTGAGCTGGTTGCCGGACAGGTTGAGATGGGTGAGATCACGCACCGGCTCCCGCACCCGGCGAAGCCGACGACGGGACAGGTCCAACGTCGTGGCGCCACTCACTCGCGCCGCCTCGATCGTCTGATCAACTGTTCCCGCACCCGGACTCCCGCTCGTCACATCGAGACAGCCCGACATCCACCAACATGGATCAACCTACCGATCCCCACACTCCCTCACCCGTCGCCGCCAAAGCGTCGGTCAGGCCCGGCGAGCCGACACGTTCGGAGCGCCGGGCTGCTGAGCATCATCTCCTCATGGGGGAGATCGAGATCCAGCGCGTCTACGACCACGAGCAGGCCAAGGGCGCGGTGTTCCTCGTGGATCGGATGTGGCCGCGCGGGGTGCGCAAGGACGAGTTGCGGCTCGACGGATGGGCGCGGGACGTGGCGCCGTCGGCGGAGCTGCGCCAGTGGTTCGGGCACCGGCCGGAGCGGTTCGCGGAGTTCGCCGAGCGCTACCGCGCCGAGCTGGACCAGCACAGCGAGGCTGTGCGGCCGTTGCTCGACGCTGCCAGGAAGGGCCCGGTGACGCTGCTGTACTCCGCCAGGGACACCGAGCACAATCAGGCCGTCGTGCTGCGCGACTATCTGCGTGGAAGGGCCGATACGTAGGCTCTCCGCTGCGCTGCCATACCCGCTCCGCCTAGCTGTCGGCCGGATGGCGAACTGTGGGACGACGAGGAGAGGGAGCGCCGCTGCGACGCCATGCCGCCGGCGAGACCCGCGGGAGAAGTCGGGGACCACACGGCTTGCGCACTCGTGAACGCGTCCCACGTGACCACACTCGCCGATGATCGGCTACAGGCCGTCCCAAGCTGGGGAACCACCAACCGCCCGCAGGGGCCACACAGCCTGCGGCGGGAGGCGTGCCCCGCCCCTCGGGGTGCCCAGGGGAGCCGGATCAGAGGGTCATCTTTCCGCGATGGGGCCCACGAGCAGGGGGCGGTCGAGCATGTCCGGGGTGAGCGGTACGCCGGTGACCTTCGCCGCCAGGGCGAAGCCTCTTGGTGCGGCGGTGGAGTAGTTGTTGTCCCAGGCGGCCTCGTCCGGTGGGTTGTCCAGTCGCATGCCGAGCTCCCGCATGAAGGTGTTGAGCCGGTCGGGGGCGGAGCCGTAGCGGTCGTGCGGGTGCCGCAGGCGGTAGCCGGTGACGATGGTGCCGTCGATCGCGTACTCGAAGCTGTGCTCGGCGGCGTAGTCGTGGCGGGTGACCGCCAGCATGTCGCAGCCCCGTGAGAGCCTGGTCACCACCTCGTGGTCGGTGGCCATCCAGCCGTAGGGCTCGATGGCCACCGATCACTCGCCGGATCGAAGACGCCCACGTAGCCGCCGCCGTTCCCGCCGCCCGTCTTGTTGATGAATTCGTACGCCTTGTCGTTGAGTCCGCCGAAATCGGACTCCTGGCCGGAGTCCTCGCCGCGGCTGAAGCGGCGCACCACCTCCGCGGGGTCCAGGCCGCGGAGGAAGGCCACGCTGTAGATCACGCCCAGTGGGCCGCCGCCCGCGTTCTCGGACACGTTGAGCCACTGGAACGGGGCCAAGAGGCCGGTTGTCGTCACGCGGGACATGGTGGCAGGCCGTACCGACACTCAGTTCGGAACGTCGGGCTGGACGTCGCGCAGTGTGATGGTGGCCGTGACCGCGGTGAGAGCCAGGAGGACTGCTCCGACCACCGCGGTGGTGTTGATCCCGTTGGTGAACGCCGTCGTCGCGGCCTGGGTCAACGGGGTGGCCAGTTGGCTCGGCAGGTGTTCGGCAGCGGCCAGGGCCGCGCCCAAGGTC
>NZ_SMKQ01000353.1 GCF_004348995.1 Nonomuraea terrae | reverse complement strand
CGCCATACGCATCCGCGACGCCGGCCCCAGCGCATACCCGCCAGGCGACATCTGGCTCGCCGGGCAGGTCCTCCGCGCGGACGGCTCCAACCCCCTCCAGTACCGCACCACCGCGATCAACGCCACCCTCGGCAAGATCACCATCGCCCCGCCCGGCATCCGCCGCTGCGTCGCCGCAGGCTGCCCCGACTCCTACGACGCCATCGCCCTGTACGGGGGCGAACCCGCCGGATGGCGCGTGCTCCAGCAAGGCGTCCTCGGCGGCACCGACCTCTGCCCCCGGCACGCCCCCACCGTCGTCACCCCGGACGGCATCACCCGCCTCCACGCACCCGAAGCCATGGATGGCGACACCGGCACCATCACCTGCACCTGCGGAACCCTCATCCGCCCCGCCATGGCGCCCAGGACCGCCCCGGTCGTCCGAGCAGCCTGCGTACTCGCCTACGGCGTGCACATCGCCGCCATGACCGCACGGAGACCCTCATGACCGCCACTGCCGACCCCCTTTGACCGGGCGCAGTCCTCTGCGCGTCGCGGCGGGCGCGAGCCAGAAAGGCCGGCCGCACATCGCGACCGGCCTCTCTGCGAAATTTCGCTATTTAACGGTCTTTAGAACGTTCTTCGTGGCCTTCTTCAGTGCCGCCGACGACGGCTTCGTGGCCTGGCGCACCTTCTCCGCGGCGGTCATGGCCGAGGTGCCGTTCACGCCGTGCGCCCAGTTCAGCCAGGCCGTGAGCAGCGCGCCGTCCAGCCGTGCCTTGCCCGTCCTCGTGCTCTTCAGCACCCGGTACGCCGTGCCCAGCGACGACGCCTTCGTCAGCTCGGGGAACACCTTGCTCGACTTGCTGATCAGCTTCAGGTAGCAGGTGAGCGTGGCGTCCGGGATGGTGCCGCTGCTGCGGTGGATCTCCACAGCCCACTTCGCGGCCGACAGCTTCTTCGCGGCGGTGCCCCGCGTGCAGACCGCGGCCGCCGGCGACGCCGTGTGCGTGACCGTCACCGTGACCGTCACGGTGGGCAGCGGAACGGGGCTGGTGCTCGGCTCGGGCTCAGGCTGCGGGTCCGGATCCGCCGGGTCGCCGGGCTCCGGCGAGGGGCCGCTCTCGAACGGGTCCGGCTCGTCCGGAACCGTCTCGTCCGGAACCGTCGGCGTCTGCGCGACGGGCGGCTGCACGGCCGCCCCCGTCAGGGCCGCCGCCAGGTCCAGGCGCGGCGTGGTGACCTGCGTGCCGTAGGAGTCGTACACGTACGGCCGGCCGGTCTGCTTGAGCTTGTCGATCAGGTCCGCCATCGGGGTCTGCGGCGAGGCCTGCTTCATCAGCGCGAGCGCGCCGGTCACGTGCGGGGTCGCCATGGAGGTGCCGCTGTAGACGGTGGTGGTGTTGTCGGGCACCGAGGACTCGATGTCCACGCCCGGCGCGAACAGGTCCAGCAGCGGCCCGCGGTTGGAGAAGTCGGCGATGGCGTCCTGCCCGTCGTTCGCGCCCACGGCCACCGCCGTGGAGACACAGGCGGGGAACGACACCCCGTCGAAGTACTCGTTGCCCGCCGCCACCACGGTCGCGACGTTCTTCGCCAGCAGCCCGTCGATGATCGGCTTGAAGATCGCGGCTTCCTCCGAGGAGTCGCACTGGCTCTCGGAGAGCATGCCGCCCAGGCTCAGGTTCACCGCCGCGAGCGGCTGGGGGAGGGAGAGGCCGGACACGTACTCCATGGCCTGGCGCAGCGACGACTCGTACGCCAGCAGGCACGCCGGCTCGCCGCAGACGTCCTCGTCGTTGATCCGGCTGAACACCTGGACGGCGACGATGTGCGCCCCCGGGGCGACGCCTCCGGTGCCGGCCGCGATGCCCGCGACGTGGGAGCCGTGGTCGCACAGGTTGACGCCGTCGAGCAGGCACGCCGGGGCGGTGGCGTCGGCCGCGTTGCCGTCGGTCTGGCTGGGCCGGCCGTTGGGGCAGAGCGACTCGACGCCCGGCTCCACGGCCGAGAAGCACGCCTGCGCCGCGATCCGCCCCTGGAACCAGGGGTGGTCGGGGTCGATGCCGGTGTCCAGCACGGCCACGCTCTGCCCGGTGCCGGTGAAGCCGCCGGCGTGCGCCTTGTCGGCGCCGATCAGCGAGAGGCTCGGGCCGAGGTCGGCCGGTGTGTACGTGCGGTCGCGGTGGATGGAGGAGATCCGCGGGTCCTCGGCCAGCTTGGCCAGCTCCTCAGCGGTGCCCTCGACCACCATGAACGGCTGGTCCTGCGGCTGCAGCACCACGTCCACGCTCTCGGCCGCGGCCTGGCCGGCCACGGGGGCGTGCTGCGTCGGGTCGGTCAGCTCGACGATCGCCCGCTCGGTGCCGCCGTCGACGCCTAAGCCGTCCTCCACCTTGTCCTCGGGGTTCTGCGGGGCATCCTCGGAAGGCTGCTCCGTTGGCGGTTCGGGCGGCGTCTCCTCGACGACGGGCTCCCCAGGAGGAGCTTCCGTCGGTGTCTGGGACACGGTCGGCGTCGGAAGAGGGGCGGGATCGGCGTAGGCCGGACTCGACAGCGGCAGCAGGGCCAGCGCGATCGAGCTGACGATCAGGGGGCGGAATCGCACGCGTCCTCCGAGAGGGGATGATCTCGGAGTTTAGGGCGATTTGCCGGACACGCACAGGCCCCCGGCGCGCATTCTCACGGAACTTTCAGCCGCCGCACGCCGTCCGTTCAGGCTGGGCCCGAACGGACGGTCAGCCCGGCCCGTCGTGCTTGAGCCACACCGCGCCCAGCGGCGGCACCCGCAACGTCGTCGAGTGCGGCAGCCCGTGCCACGGCTCGCCGTCGGCCTCGACCGCGCCCAGATTTCCCACGCCGCTGCCCCAGTAGCCGTAGGCGTCGGTGTTGACGACCTCCGCCCACCGGCCCGCGTACGGCAGCCCGAGCCGGTAGTGCTCGTGCGGCCCGCCGCTGAAGTTGACCACGCACGCCACCGCGGACCCGTCGTTCGCGTACCGGACGAACGAGAACGTGTTGCCCGAGGCGTCGTCGGCGTCGATCCACCGGAACCCCTCCGGCCTGCAGTCCTGCTCCCACAGCGCGGGCGTCTCGCGGTAGATCCGGTTCAGGTCGCGGACCAGGCGCTGCACGCCCTGGTGGCCGTCGAACTCCAGCACCCACCAGTCGAGCCCGCGCTCCTCCGACCACTCCGAGCCCTGGCCGAACTCGCCGCCCATGAACAGCAGCTGCTTGCCCGGGTGCGCCCACATGAACGTCAGCAGCGCCCGCAGCTGCGCGAACCGCTGCCACTCGTCGCCCGGCATCTTGCCGAGCAGCGAGCCCTTCCCGTGCACCACCTCGTCGTGCGACAGCGGCAGCACGTAGTTCTCCGAGTAGGCGTACAGCAGGGAGAACGTCAGCTGGTGATGGTGGTACTGGCGGAAGACCGGCTCGTGGCGCAGGTACTCGAGCGTGTCGTGCATCCAGCCCATGTTCCACTTGAAGCCGAACCCGAGCCCGCCCAGGTGCGCCGGCCGTGACACGCCCGGCCAGGCCGTCGACTCCTCGGCCGTCATCGAGATGCCCGGGGCCTCGCGGTAGCAGACCGCGTTCATCTCCTTGAGGAACTCCACCGCGTCGAGGTTCTCGCGGCCGCCGTAGACGTTCGGCGTCCACTCGCCCTCGCGCCGCGAGTAGTCCAGGTAGAGCATCGAGGCGACCGCGTCCACCCGCAGCCCGTCGATGTGGAACTCCTTCAGCCAGAACAGCGCGTTGGCGACCAGGAAGTTGCGCACCTCCCTGCGGCCGAAGTCGAACACGTACGTGCCCCAGTCGGGGTGCTCGCCCCTGGCCGGGTCGGCGTGCTCGTACAGCGGGGTGCCGTCGAAGCGGGCCAGCGCCCAGTCGTCCATCGGGAAGTGCGCCGGCACCCAGTCGAGCAGCACACCGATGCCGCGCTGGTGCATGCGGTCCACGAAGTGGCGGAACTCGTCCGGCGTGCCGAACCTGGACGTCGGCGCGTAGTACGAGGTCACCTGGTAACCCCACGAGCCGCCGAACGGGTGCTCGGCCACGGGGAGCAGCTCGACATGCGTGAACCCCAGGTCGGCGGCGTACTCGGAGAGCTGCTCGGCCAGCTCCACGTACGACAGGCCGGGCCGCCACGACCCCAGGTGCACCTCGTAGATGCTCATCGGCCCCGTCTGCGGCTGCGCCGAGCGCCGCTGGACCATCCAGGCGTCGTCCTGCCAGCTGTAGTCGGACTTGTCGATCACGGACGCGGTCATCGGCGGCACCTCGGTCCGCCGGGCCATCGGGTCGGCCTTCTCCCGCCACACCCCGTCGGCGCCCAGGATCCGGTACTTGTAACGCTCACCCGCCCCCAGACCGGGGACGAACAGCTCCCACACCCCAGAACGGCCCAGCGACCTCATCGGGTAGGCGGCGCCGTCCCAGTGGTTGAAGTCGCCGACCACCCGGATGCCGCGCGCGTTCGGCGCCCACACCGCGAACGCGGTGCCCTGGACGTCCTCGTGCGTCATCACGCGCGCGCCGAGCACCTCCCACAGCCGCTCGTGCCGCCCCTCACCGATGAGGTGCAGGTCCACCTCCCCGAGCGTCGGCCAGTGCCGGTACGGATCTCGCATCTCATAGGGCTCGGCACCCGCATATTTGACGTTCAACGTGTACGAGGGCACCTTGTCCAGGCCGGGCACGGTCACCTCGAAGACGCCGTGGGCCACGTGCTTCATGTCGTGGGCCGTACCGTCCTCCAGCACGACCCGCACCCGCTCGGCGAGCGGGCGCAGCGTGCGGAAGACCATGCCGCCCGACGCCGGGTGCGCGCCCAGCACGGAGTGCGGATCGTGATGCGCCCCACCCGCGAGGCGATCGAGCTCTGTCCCCATCGGCATGCTCCCACCCTGCCCTAAGATGACCGTCCATCCCAGGCACTGCCCGCTTTCATCGCGACAATCACCGAACACGCAAAATCCCGCCCTGATCACAACAGGACGCCGGGTTCGGATAACTAGCCCTTTCCCGCTTCTTGGCCCGACATACTGGTGCGCTGCCCACATCC
>NZ_SMKQ01000352.1 GCF_004348995.1 Nonomuraea terrae | reverse complement strand
GGGTAGGTGGGGACCCTGAGTTTTCCCTTATATGTCAGGGGAAAGCGCCACGGCGGTGGAACTTGAACGTAGGGTCAAACCATGCTGAAGCGCACGATAGTAATGACCGCGGCCGGGGCCGCACTCGTCATGGCCGCGGTCGCCGGTTGTGGATCGAACGCGCAGCCCATCCAGGTGAACCTGGCCGCCTCAGAAGTGCTGACGCAGGCCGCGCAGAAGACCGCGGAGGTCACCAGTTACACGGTCGACGCCGTGGTCGATGTCCAGCATCCGCAGGAGGGCGCCGGCAAGGTGCAGGGGCGGATGGTCTACCAGAGCAAGCCGCAGCTCGCCGCCGACCTCACCCTCGACACCGTCGACATGGGTGGCCGGGGCGTGCCGGGCGGCGTCCGGGCCGTGCTGCAGGGCGACACCGTCTACGTCAAGGTCCAGGCGCTCAACGAGATGCTCGGGGCCGCCAAGCCGTGGATCAGGGTCCCGCTCGCCGAGACGGGCGACTCCGGTGAGGCCCGGCGCTACCTCGACCAGATCCAGCAGTTCGACCTCGGCAACATGACCAAGCTCGTCACCGCCTCGCAGGACGTGAAGGCGGTCGGCACCGAGAGCGTCAATGGCGAGGACACCACCCACTACAGCGGCACGTTCCCGGTGGACGTGGCCGTCCAGCAGCTGCCCGCCGACCGGCAGGAGCAGGCGCGTCAGGGCCTGGCCGAGCTGCAGAACGTGAAGTTCGACATCTGGGTGGCCTCCGACGGCCTGCCCCGCAAGCTGGCGCTGAACGGCTCCAAGGAAGGCGCCACGCTCGACGCCACCCTGCTGTTCAAGGGCTTCAACGAGACCGTCAGCATCGAGGCCCCGCCCGCCGACCAGGTCGGCGAGCTGCCGCAGCCGACCACCGACTGAGCACGACCGACTGAGAACGATTTGGAAACTCGGCGGCCAGCACGTACTCTGGTCGTTGCCGAAGACCGCCGGTCGTCGTCAGGTGCTCACATCCTGACGACCGAAGGATCCACGTGATGTGGACGGCCCGCGCAGGTGTGATGCGAGTTTCCCACATGGAGTGATCTGTGTGCGTGAGCCCCGTGCGCCCTGCGCCCGGGGCTGTTCTCATTTCTGGAGCCTTCGCCGGTGGCACATCTGGAAGGAGGCCCATGGCGAGGGCGGATAAGGCGACAGCCGTTGCCGAGCTCAAGAACGAGTTCGAGGGCAGCAGCGCCGCCGTTCTGACCGAGTACCGCGGTCTCACCGTCGCGCAGCTCAAGGAGCTGCGCACCTCTCTCGGTGAGAATGCGAAGTTCGCCGTGGCGAAGAACACCCTGACCAAGCTCGCCGCCACTGAGGCCGGCGTGAGGGGTCTGGACGACCTGCTGGTCGGCCCCACCGCCGTCGCCTTCGTCAAGGGCGACGTCGTCGAGGCTGCCAAGGGTCTGCGTGACTTCGCCAAGGCCAATCCCCTTCTGGTGATCAAGGGCGGTGTCCTCGAGGGCAAGACGCTCGACGCCACCGAGATCACCAAGCTCGCCGACCTTGAGTCCCGCGAGGTTCTCCTCGCGAAGCTCGCCGGTGCCATGAAGGCGAAGCAGAGCGCCGCTGCCGCGATGTTCGCCGCGCTGCCCACGCAGATGGCCCAGCTGGCCGAAGCCCTGCGTGCCAAGCGCGACGAGGCGGGCGAGTAACACGGGGGTTGCCGCAGAAACCGCGGTCCCGTTCCAAGTTTTCAGCAAGTCCTATACGTAAGGAATCATCATGGCGAAGCTCAGCAACGACGAGCTGCTCGACGCGTTCAAGGAGATGACCCTCCTCGAGCTGTCCGAGTTCGTGAAGCAGTTCGAAGAGATCTTCGACGTCAAGGCCGCCGCCCCCGTCGCGGTTGCCGCCGCCCCCGCCGCCGCTGGTGGCGGCGAGGCCGCCGCTGTCGAGGAGCAGGACGAGTTCGACGTCATCCTCGAGGCCGCCGGCGACAAGAAGATCCAGGTCATCAAGGAGATCCGCGCCCTGACGTCCCTGGGCCTCAAGGAGGCCAAGGACCTGGTCGACGGCGCTCCGAAGCCGGTCTTCGACGGCAAGGTCAACAAGGAGCAGGCGGAGAAGGCCAAGGCTGCCCTCGAGGGCGCCGGCGCCACCGTCACCGTGAAGTAACTTCCCCTTCGCTTCACGTAAGACGCTCTACGGAAAGAGGCGGACACACCCTGGTGCCGGGTGTGTGCCGCCTCTTTTCGCGTTTTCCAGGACCGGTTCAGCCCCCGGCGGCGCGTACGCGGGCGATGGCGCTGGTGTCCATGTAGTCCCTGGTGTGGACGATCTCGCCGTTCCTGATCCGCAGGACGAGCAGGCCGGGGACGATGATCGGCTGCCCGCCGGCCGTGACGTGCGTGTCCTGCTCCACGACCACGACCTCCGGGTCGTGCGTCCGGTGCAGCGCCAGGCGGCGCACCTCCTGGGCCTCCATGCCGGCGGAGTCCCACATCGCCTGGTAGCCGGCGCGGATCTGCTCCCTGCCCACGTACGGCGGCAGCCCCCCGAACGGGAACTCGTGCAGCCCGTCCTCGGCGTAGAGGTCGGCCAGGTCGTCGGCCGACTTGTGCAGCATGGCGGCGTGGTAGCCGCTGACGATGTCTTCGATGTCCATGGGCCGTCCCATTCGCTCAACAGGCGTTGACTCAACGAGCGTAGAGCGAAGGGGCGGCGTGGGTCAACGCATGTAGAGTCTTCGCGTGGGCGAAGTGCTTCCGCGGGCCGAGAGGCGGCGCCGCACCGAGGGGCGGATCCTCGACGCGGCCAGGTCGCTCTTCGCCGAAGTGGGCTACGAACGCGCCACCATCAGGGCCGTCGCCGGGGCGGCCGGCGTCGATCCGGCCCTCGTGATGCAGTACTTCGGCAGCAAGCAGAAGCTCTTCCAGCAGGCCGTACGCGTGACACCGGCCGACGGGGGAGAACCGGGCGCCGACGAGGTGGTCGAGCACGTCCTGGGCACCCTCGGCGTGAAGATGGGGGAGCTGCCACAGAGCTCGCTGGCCATGCTGCGCTCGATGCTCACCCACCCCGAGGCGGCGGCGTCGGCGCGGCGGCTGCTCGGGGAGCAGATCGACCGGGTCGCCGGCTCGCTGTCCGGCGACGACGCGCGGTTGCGCGCGTCGCTGATGACCCTGGTGATGCTGGGCGTGACGGTGGGGCACCAGCTCCTGGAGCTGGAGGAGCTGCGCGGGGTGCCGCCGGAGGAGGTCGCCCGGCTGCTGCGTCCCGGTCTGCGTGCCCTGGCCGGCCCCGAGGCCCCCTGACGGTCGCGGCAGGTCTGGAGCTCCCGTTGGACCCCATGGTCGCTCAGTGAGCCTCTCAGGGCCGTCTGGAGGCATTCAGGGGACTTGACCGATTGCCCCGCATTTGTCAGGTGTACCCGTCGTGCCCCTGTGGCAGACCAGCTCTGTTGTTTGCGGAGCTCCGGGAGTGAGTGTCGCGTTATGATCCGGCGACCGGGCGGGAAGGGGTGAGCGGACGTGGCGGGACTTTCCGTACGACCTGCTCGCATCCTCATCGCGGCGCTCAGCGGGGTGCTGGCGGTGTTGGTCGGCACGGGCGTGTGGATCGCCGCCCAGGCGCGCGAGGAGCAGGGCAGAGCGGGCGACTGGCGGGCGGCGCTGGTGGCGGCGGGCGCGCACGCGAAGAACCTGATGTCACTCGACTACCGCACGGTCGACGCCGACATGCGGCGGATCCTCGACACCTCCACCGGCCCGGCCAGGGCCGAGTACGTCGCCAACGGTGACAAGCTCAAGTCCACGACCGTCGGGAACAAGGTCGTCCAGCACGGCGTGCTACGCGCCACCGGTCTGGTGTCCATGACCGACGCGGTGGCCAGGGTGCTGGTGGTGGGCGACGTGGAGATCCGCTGGGACGGCTCCAAGAGCCCGCCCCAGGAGCGCTACTACCGCTGGCAGATGGACCTGGCCAAGGCCGGCGGCCGCTGGCTGGTGTCGAAGGTGGTGCAGGTGCCGTGAGAATGATCACGATCGTCCTGCTGGGCGTCCTCGTGGCGGCCGGAGCCGTGCTGGTGCCGACCATGTGGTTCAACCTGCGCGACCTGCGCGCGACGGAGGTGGCCGCGGGGGAGGCCGTGGCCGTCGCGAAGAAGGTGGCGCCCGCCCTGCTCTCGTACAGCTACCGGACGGTGGAGCGGGATCTGGCGCGGGCGGACACGTACACGACGGGGGAGCTGAGCGGGTATTTCAAGGAGCTGACCGCGAATCTGGTGTCGAGGGCCAAGGAGCAGAAGATCGTGCAGACGGTCTCCGTGGCGGCCGCGGGGGTCGAGCGGGCGGAGCCGGATCGCGTCGAGGTTCTGCTCTTCGTGAACACTGGTACGGTCAGGGAGATCCCCGGTGAGGCAAGCCCTCAGCAGGAGTTCACCCAGAATCGGGCCAGGTTCGTCATGGTGCGGCAAGATTCCCGATGGCTGGTGGCCGGCATGTCGACCTTGCTGGGGACCGCCTGATGCCCCGAGACCCCGCGGGCGCGCCGCTTCCTTCAATTGTTACCAAAATTCTGGTTTGGCGGAGCCTATGGCGGGGGTACCCCAGTCACAGCTACACCGGTAGTCGGCATGGGTTCGACCCCCGGTGTGACGGAGCGTTAACCGCCCCCGTTCGCGGGTATCGTCTTGGGCCTGGCGGTAGGCGATCAGTCACGCAGGGAAGAAAACCCAGCGTCCGGGCCCTGAGTCGGCTAAAAGTCGGGCTTACGGGCTTGACGTTTCCGCCTGAACGGGCGATGCTGCGACCAACGTGGAGCATGCAGCGAAGGTGAAGTGGACAGGCGTGTGCCGTTCGGCTACACTGCCCCTTTGCGCTGCCCTTTGACGACCCGCGATGCTTGCTCACGTTGCGAGGTTGTCTGGCGTGCGTGTAGTCAGTCCGCCGCGAGCCCTCGGAAGGACATCTGTTGGCAGCCTCGCGCAACGCCTCCGCCGTACCCGCTGGTCCCCGTCGCGTCTCCTTTTCGCGCATCCAGGAGCCTCTCGAAGTTCCTGACCTTCTGGCCCTGCAGACCGAGTC
>NZ_SMKQ01000351.1 GCF_004348995.1 Nonomuraea terrae | reverse complement strand
GCCCGGCGCCGGGCCGGGGGGCCAGGGCGACGGCGCCGGGCTGCGGCGCGGGAGCGACGGCGTTGAACGCCTGCGCGGGGGCCACGGCGTTGAAGGCCGGCGCCGGGGCGGCGGCGGCCAGGCCCGGGGCCACGGGCAGCGGCGCGACGGCGACCGCTCCGGGGGGAGGCGCGGGGACGACCAGCGCCGCGTGCGCGGCGATGGCACCCCACCCGAGGGATGCTGCGATCCCGACGACCAGGACGGCTCTTTTGAGCATGGGGGCTCCTTGCTTGTGCGCCCGGCCTCCAGGGCAGGGCGCTGTTGTAGGCATCCGTGGGATGACGGACCCGCCCGTGACGAAAGGGGAACGGGCCGGGAGCGACTTCCCCGCGGTGAGTGACGTTAGCGCAAAGTGATGACAGAGCGTGTCAATGATGTGACTCTCAGTGTCGAGACAAGGGAGATCCCCGGCCGCATAATCGTTTGACGCCACGCCCGGACGGCCGGGACGATCGCGTGGTGCAGATCGAGTACCTCAGATTCTCCCCCGCCGACGTCGAGGACCTGGTCGGGTTCCTGACCGGCGAGGAGTGGCCGTTCCACGCGGGGGTCCAGGAGGCGGGCGCGATCAGGCGCCGGGTGGCCGAGGGTTTCTACGACGACGCGGAGACCAGGACGTTCTGGGTGCTGGCCGACGGCGAGCGCGCCGGCCTGGTGCGGCTGTACGACCTCGGCGACGACACTCCGATGTTCGACCTGCGCGTACGCCGTGCGTGGCGCGGGCGCGGCCTCGGCACGGCGGCGCTCTCCTGGCTCACCGGCCATCTGTTCACCGAGCTCCCCGGCGTCACGCGCATCGAGGGCACGACGCGGGCCGACAACCGGGCGATGCGGGCGGCGTTCCGCAAGAACGGCTACGCCAAGGAGGCGCACTACCGCGAGTCGTGGCCCGCGCCCGACGGCACCTGTCACGACGCGGTCGGCTACGCGATCCTCCGGCGCGACTGGGCCTGCGGCTCCACCACGCTTCCCGACTGGCACGACGAGCCCTCCTGAGCCGCCGCCCCGCCTTTCGGTGAGTCAACCGAGCGTGAGCAGGTTCTAATGAATCCGCCATGTACAAAGCGTTGTCGCGTGACTACGGTTTGTAGCGAAGACTGGTTGTTCACGCCCAAGGAGGTTCCCGTGCGTACGTCCCCCCGTAATCTCGCCGCCGCCGTGCTGATCGCCGCCGCAGGCCTGGCCCTGCCGGCTCAGGCGGCCCACGCCGTCGTCGATCCCTCGAAGATCGCGGTCCTCGAGTCGCTCCAGAAGACGGACCCCATCCTCATGGCCAACTGCACCACCGGCACGGTCGCCGACCCCGCGGGCGCCGTCGTCGTCCCGCCGGAGGTGCCGCTCGTGGGCTGCCTCACCCTCTGACGTCCCCTCTCCCGCGGCACTGGGCGGCACGGAGACCCTGAGGCATGACCGGCCTGCCCGTGATGGGCGGCGGGCATCCCCTCGGCCTCGTGGGCGCGTAGCGCCGCCCAGGCCGCGCGCGCCCGTCTGCCGGACGCCGTGCCCGCGCGCCGTGCCTTCACGCCGTCCTTCACGCCGTGCCTTCACGCCGTGCCTTCACGCCGTGCCTTCACGCCGTGCCTTCACGCCGGGCAGCAGGGACCGCCGGGCGGCCCTCTCCTGCGCGGAGCTCAGCGCGTGTCGGACTCGCTCTGAGAGAGCGCGGCCCGGCCGGCCTCCAGGCGGGCCACCGGGATCCGGAACGGTGAGCAGGAGACGTAGTCGAGGCCCACCTCGTGGCAGAAGTGCACGGAGTCGGGGTCGCCGCCGTGCTCGCCGCAGATGCCGAGGTGCAGGTCGGGCCGGGCAGCCCGGCCCTCCTCCACGGCGATCTCCACGAGCCGCCCCACACCCTCGCGGTCAAGCGTCTCGAACGGCGAGACGCCGAAGATGCCGAGGTCGAGGTAACGGGAGAAGAACGAGGCCTCCACGTCGTCGCGGGAGAAGCCCCACGCCATCTGGGTCAGGTCGTTGGTGCCGAAGGAGAAGAACTCCGCCGCCTCCGCGATCTGTCCCGCCGTGAGGGCGGCGCGCGGCACCTCGATCATGGTGCCGATCAGCGCCTCCACGCCGGCCTCCGCGAGGATCTTGACGGCCTCCTCGCGTACCGCCTCCAGCTCCTGTACGGACGCCACGAGCGGGATCATGATCTCCGGCCGCGCCCCCGGCACCTCCGCGGCGGCCTGGGCGATGGCCCTGACCTGCATCGCGAACAGACCGGGGATCATCAGCCCGAGCCGCACGCCGCGCAGGCCGAGCATCGGGTTCTGCTCGTGCAGCCGCTTGACGGCGGCCAGCAGCCGATGATCCTTCTCGGTGACGTCCTGCGACGTGGCGATCTTGACGGACAGGTCCACGATGTCGGGCAGGAACTCGTGCAGGGGCGGGTCGATGAGGCGGATGGTGACCGGAGCGCCCTCCATCGCCTGAAATATCCCGATGAAATCGGATTTCTGGAGTGGCTCCAGCGCGTCCAGGGCGGTCTGGCGTTCCTCGTCGGTCGAGGCCAGCACCAGGTCCTCCACGAGCTGCCGGCGCTCGCCCAGGAACATGTGCTCCGTACGGCACAGACCGATGCCCTGCGCGCCGAAGCGGCGGGCCCGGGCCGCGTCCTCGGGGGTGTCGGCGTTGGCGCGCACGCCCAGGCGGCGGGCCGCGTCCGCGTGGCGCATGATCCGGTCCACGGCCTGGACCAGGTCGTCGGCCGGCTCCGAGCCCTCGAAGTACTCGACCACGGCCGAGTCGACCACCGGCACCTCGCCGAGGAAGACCTCGCCCGTCGTGCCGTCGATGGAGATGACGTCGCCCTCGGAGACCACCACGTCGCCGGGCGCGACGAACCGCTTCTCGGCGGTGTGCACCTCCAGCTCCTCGGCGCCGCACACGCACGTCTTGCCCATGCCGCGGGCCACCACGGCGGCGTGTGAGGTCTTGCCGCCGCGGCTGGTGAGGATGCCGCGGGCGGCGATCATGCCGGACAAGTCGTCGGGGTTGGTCTCGCGGCGGACGAGGATGACGTGCTCGCCCTGCTCGGCCAGCTCGATGGCGCGCTCGGAGGAGAAGACGGCCTTGCCGACGGCGGCGCCCGGGGAGGCGTTCATGCCCTTGGCGATCTTCTTCTTGTCGGCGCCGCCGTCGAAGCGGGGGAACATGAGCTGGGCCAGCTGGTCGCCGGTGACCCGGGTGACGGCCTCGTCCATCGTGATGAGGCCCTGGTCGACGAGCTGGGTGGCGATGCAGAACGCGGCCGCCGCCGTGCGCTTGCCCACCCGGGTCTGCAACATCCACAGCTTGCCGCGCTCGATGGTGAACTCGATGTCGCACAGGTCCCGGTAGTGGTTCTCCAGGGTCTCCATGATCCCGAGCAGCTCGTCGTAGGAGTGCTTGTCGATGCGCTCCAGCTCTTCGAGGGGGATCGTGTTGCGGATGCCGGCCACCACGTCCTCGCCCTGGGCGTTCTGCAGGTAGTCGCCGTAGATGCCCTGGCGGCCCGAGCCGGGGTCGCGGGTGAAGGCGACGCCGGTGCCGGAGTCGTCGCCGTAGTTGCCGAAGACCATGGCCATGATGTTCACGGCGGTGCCGAGGTCGGTGGGGATGCGTTCCTGGCGGCGGTAGAGGATGGCGCGCGGGGCGTTCCAGGAGTCGAAGACGGCCATGACGGCCAGGCGCATCTGCTCGCGCGGGTCGGTGGGGAAGTCCTGTCCGGTCTGCTCGCGCACGATGCCCTTGTACGTCTTCACCAGCTGCTGCAGCTCGCCCGCGTCCAGGTCGGTGTCCTGGCGCTTGCCCTTGAGGGTGTCGAGCGCGCGCTCGAACAGGTCGCCGTCGATGTCCAGCACGGTCCTGCCGAACATCTGGATGAGCCTGCGGTAGGAGTCCCACGCGAAGCGCTCGTTGCCGCCGGCCTGCTTGGCCAGGCCGTGGACGGATTCGTCATTGAGACCGATGTTGAGGACCGTCTCCATCATGCCCGGCATGGAGAACTTGGCCCCCGAGCGTACGCTCACCAGCAGCGGGTCGTCCGCCTGGCCGAGCTTCCTGCCCATCTGCGCTTCCAGCGCCGCGAGGTGCTCGGCGACCTCCTGGTCGAGACCGTCCGGCACGGAGCCCTCCGCCAGATAGTGGCGGCACGCCTCAGTGGTGATCGTGAAGCCGGGGGGAACGGGCAGCCCTAGGTTCGTCATTTCGGCGAGGTTCGCGCCCTTACCGCCGAGAAGATCCTTGAGATTCCTGTTGCCCTCGGTGAAGTCGTAAACGTACTTGGCCACCACAGCTCCAATCCAACGCCTCTGTCCCGGACTCTACCGGTGAAATTGGCGACGAAACTGCACCCCTCGGTTAATTGCACGTTATGCCTGGTGAAGGCGGCATGACAGGTCTAATCCAATTATAGGACCCGGCAGCGGAAATTGGATTAGACCAATTGGTTTAAACCAATTTCGATAAACGCACGGGAGCGAGAATGAGAAACAGATCACACCACCACCGCAGCCCCAACGGGTTACTCCGGTCCCGTGTGGACCACCTGAAACGGCGGCCCTTCGACCCCCACCGCAGCCTCTCCGCCCCAGCTCAAAACGGCTTCCCCGGCACACCCCTGACCGGCGCACACGGGTGCCATCCACCTTCCCGCCGCACGGAAGCGCACGTCAGGGGACGGCCAGGGGTCGGAACTGCTGGCGTATCGCGCGGCCGACGCGCCTCACGCGGCGTCCAGAGCCACAGGCGCTTCCATCACTGGGAGGCCGCCGGGATGGCTGAGGTCAGCGGGCTCGTGGCCGACCGCTGGGTCATGGCTGGAGGCCCATGGGGTCGTGGCGGCCCTCGCCAGGCCCCTCCTCACCTCGCGAAGGGGCACCCGACGGACGTCCACCGTAGGAGAGCGCCCTTTCATGAGGCGGACGTTCCGCCCCTCGCAGGAAGGGGGATGGCACATGGCCGGGGAAGGCGAGGTCGCGCCAGGCGAAACCGTGGGGATTACGCGGCCGGTGGGATGAGGGGGTTGTGGTCAGGGGG
>NZ_SMKQ01000350.1 GCF_004348995.1 Nonomuraea terrae | reverse complement strand
CTTTGTGGTCAAGTCCTCGGCCTATTAGTACCGGTCAGCTCCACACGTTACCGCGCTTCCACCTCCGGCCTATCAACCCGGTCATCCACCGGGAGCCTTACCCCCTCACAGGGTGGGAGACCTCATCTCAAGGCAAGCTTCCCGCTTAGATGCTTTCAGCGGTTATCCCTTCCGAACGTAGCCAACCAGCCATGCACCTGGCGATACAACTGGCACACCAGAGGTTCGTCCGTCCCGGTCCTCTCGTACTAGGGACAGCCCCTTTCAAGTCTCCTGCGCGCGCAGCGGATAGGGACCGAACTGTCTCGCGACGTTCTAAACCCAGCTCGCGTACCGCTTTAATGGGCGAACAGCCCAACCCTTGGGACCTACTCCAGCCCCAGGATGCGACGAGCCGACATCGAGGTGCCAAACCATCCCGTCGATATGGACTCTTGGGGAAGATCAGCCTGTTATCCCCGGGGTACCTTTTAGCCGTTGAGCGACACCGCTTCCACACGCCGATGCCGGATCACTAGTCCCAGCTTTCGCTCCTGCTCGACCCGTCAGTCTCACAGTCAAGCTCCCTTGTGCACTTACACTCAACACCTGATTACCAACCAGGCTGAGGGAACCTTTGGGCGCCTCCGTTACCCTTTAGGAGGCAACCGCCCCAGTTAAACTACCCACCAGACACTGTCCCCGATCCGGATCACGGACCAGAGTTAGACGTTCAAAACGACCAGAGTGGTATTTCACCAATGACTCCACCCGAACTAGCGTCCGAGCTTCCCAGTCTCCCACCTATCCTACACAAGACGCTCCAAACGCCAATGTCAAGCTGTAGTGAAGGTCCCGGGGTCTTTCCGTCCTGCTGCGCGTAACGAGCATCTTTACTCGTAATGCAATTTCGCCGGGTCTGCGGTTGAGACAGCGGGGAAGTCGTTACGCCATTCGTGCAGGTCGGAACTTACCCGACAAGGAATTTCGCTACCTTAGGATGGTTATAGTTACCACCGCCGTTTACCGGCGCTTAAGTTCTCACCTTCGCACACCGAAATGCACTAAGCGGTCCCCTTAACGTTCCGGCACCGGGCAGGCGTCAGTCCGTATACATCGTCTTACGACTTCGCACAGACCTGTGTTTTTAGTAAACAGTCGCTTCCCCCTGGCCACTGCGGCCCCCACCAGCTCAGAGCGCAAGACTCATCACCAACAGAGGCCCCCCTTCTCCCGAAGTTACGGGGGCAATTTGCCGAGTTCCTTAACCACAGTTCACCCGATCGCCTTAGTATTCTCTACCTGACCACCTGAGTCGGTTTAGGGTACGGGCCGCCACAACACTCACTAGAGGCTTTTCTCGGCAGCATAGGATCATCCACTTCACCACAATCGGCTCGGCATCACATCTCAGGATACAGTACGAGGCGGATTTGCCTACCTCGCTCCCTACATGCTTACCCCAGGACAACCATCGCCTGGGCTGGACTACCTTCCTGCGTCACCCCATCGCTTACCTACTACCCGATCGGATCGAGCGTTCACTCTGACCCCAAGCCCGAAGGCTTTAGGCGAGCTAAGGACTCTTAGCATCACGAGGTTCAGTATGGGCGCATTGAAGCGGGTACGGGAATATCAACCCGTTGTCCATCGACTACGCCTGTCGGCCTCGCCTTAGGTCCCGACTTACCCTGGGCGGATTAGCCTGCCCCAGGAACCCTTGGTCATCCGGCGCGAGGGTTTCTCACCCTCGATTCGCTACTCATGCCTGCATTCTCACTCGCACAGCCTCCACAACTAGATCACTCTGCTGCTTCGCCGGCTGCACGACGCTCCCCTACCCACCAACAAGAACAAAATCTCATCAGTGCCACGACTTCGGCGGTGTACTTGAGCCCCGCTACATTGTCGGCGCGGAATCACTTGACCAGTGAGCTATTACGCACTCTTTCAAGGGTGGCTGCTTCTAAGCCAACCTCCTGGTTGTCTCTGCGACTCCACATCCTTTCCCACTTAGCACACGCTTAGGGGCCTTAGTCGGTGATCTGGGCTGTTTCCCTCTCGACTACGAACCTTATCGCCCGCAGTCTCACTGCCACGCTCTCACTTACCGGCATTCGGAGTTTGGCTGACGTCAGTAACCTTGTCGGGCCCATTAGCCATCCAGTGCTCTACCTCCGGCAAGAAACACGCAACGCTGCACCTAAATGCATTTCGGGGAGAACCAGCTATCACGGAGTTTGATTGGCCTTTCACCCCTACACACAGGTCATCCCCCAGGTTTTCAACCCTGGTGGGTTCGGTCCTCCACCCAGTCTTACCTGAGCTTCAACCTGCCCATGCGTAGATCACTCCGCTTCGGGTCTACAGCATGCGACTCAAACGCCCTATTCAGACTCGCTTTCGCTACGGCTCCCCCACACGGGTTAACCTCGCCACACACCATAACTCGCAGGCTCATTCTTCAAAAGGCACGCAGTCACATCACACAACAGCAAGCTGTTGTAAGCTCCTACGGCTTGTAGGCACACGGTTTCAGGTACTATTTCACGACCCCTCACCGGGGCACTTTTCACCTTTCCCTCACGGTACTCGTGCACTATCGGTCATCAGGGAGTATTTAGGCTTACCAGGTGGTCCTGGCAGATTCACACAGGATTCCTCGAGCCCCGTGCTACTTGGGATCCCCTCCAGCAGTCGACAAGGTTTCGCCTACCCGGCTCTCACGGTCTACGGCAGCCCTTCCCAGAGCTTTCAACTACCCCATCGATTTATCACTGCTCGAAGAAGCGGCAGCCCCTTCAAGAAGGTCCCACGACCCCGGACATGCAACGCCTGCCGGCTATCACACACGCCCGGTTTAGCCTCATCCGCTTTCGCTCACCACTACTCACGGAATCACTCTTGTTTTCTCTTCCTACGGGTACTGAGATGTTTCACTTCCCCGCGTTACCACCAACCGCCCTATACATTCAGGCGGAGGCAACACCACATGACTGGTGCTAGGTTTCCCCATTCGGACATCCCCGGATCAACGTCTGGTTGGCGACTCCCCGAGGCTTAACGCAGCCTCCCACGTCCTTCATCGGCTCCTGATGCCAAGGCATCCACCGTGTGCCCTAAAAAACTTGGCCACAAAGATGCTCGCGTCCACTATGCAAATCTCAAACAACAAACAGCAACCACCTCCAGACCCGGAACCCCGAATCCTTCAATGGCCCTGTACTGAGGTCTCACAGACCACGAGCCCCACCCGAAGGGCAGGCTCGCAACCGGTCCGTTTCCTCAGGACCCAACAGTGTGTCCAACCAGCCCAGCCCCCCGAAACGCCCGTTCCCACTCCCCGAAGGGCGGTACTAGCACGCCGACGAACCCGGCCTGGTTGAGTAGCCAGTGCTCCACTAATGAGCTGTCACCCCACCACACATTCGGCAGTGATAGGTGAAGACGCTCCTTAGAAAGGAGGTGATCCAGCCGCACCTTCCGGTACGGCTACCTTGTTACGACTTCGTCCCAATCGCCAGCCCCACCTTCGACCGCTCCCCCCCTTGCGGGTTGGGCCACGGGCTTCGGGTGTTGCCGACTTTCGTGACGTGACGGGCGGTGTGTACAAGGCCCGGGAACGTATTCACCGCAGCGTTGCTGATCTGCGATTACTAGCGACTCCGACTTCATGGGGTCGAGTTGCAGACCCCAATCCGAACTGAGACCGGCTTTTAGGGATTCGCTCCACCTCGCGGTATCGCAACCCTCTGTACCGGCCATTGTAGCATGTTTGCAGCCCAAGACATAAGGGGCATGATGACTTGACGTCATCCCCACCTTCCTCCGAGTTGACCCCGGCAGTCCCCCATGAGTCCCCAGCCGGACGAATCCGCTGCTGGCAACATGGAGCAAGGGTTGCGCTCGTTGCGGGACTTAACCCAACATCTCACGACACGAGCTGACGACAGCCATGCACCACCTGTCACCCAGTCCGAAGAGGGCTCTGTCTCCAGAGCTTTCCGGGTGATGTCAAACCTTGGTAAGGTTCTTCGCGTTGCGTCGAATTAAGCAACATGCTCCGCCGCTTGTGCGGGCCCCCGTCAATTCCTTTGAGTTTTAGCCTTGCGGCCGTACTCCCCAGGCGGGGCGCTTAATGCGTTAGCTCCGGCACGGAGATCGTGGAAGATCCCCACACCTAGCGCCCAACGTTTACAGCGTGGACTACCAGGGTATCTAATCCTGTTCGCTCCCCACGCTTTCGCTCCTCAGCGTCAGGTAAGGCCCAGCAAGCCGCCTTCGCCACCGGTGTTCCTCCTGATATCTGCGCATTTCACCGCTACACCAGGAATTCCACTTGCCCCTGCCTACCTCTAGCCGGCCCGTATCCACCGCAGACCCGCAGTTAAGCTGCGGGCTTTCACGGCAGACGCGACCAGCCACCTACGAGCTCTTTACGCCCAATAATTCCGGACAACGCTTGCGCCCTACGTATTACCGCGGCTGCTGGCACGTAGTTAGCCGGCGCTTCTTCTGCAGGTACACGTCAACTTCGTCCCTGCTGAAAGAGGTTTACAACCCGAAGGCCGTCATCCCCCACGCGGCGTCGCTGCGTCAGGCTTTCGCCCATTGCGCAATATTCCCCACTGCTGCCTCCCGTAGGAGTCTGGGCCGTGTCTCAGTCCCAGTGTGGCCGGTCGCCCTCTCAGGCCGGCTACCCGTCGTCGCCTTGGTAGGCCACTACCCCACCAACAAGCTGATAGGCCGCGAGCCCATCCCCAACCGAAAAACTTTCCACCACCACCCGATGCCGGGGGCGGTCGTATCCGGTATTAGACCCAGTTTCCCGGGCTTATCCCAGAGTCAGGGGCAGGTTGCTCACGTGTTACTCACCCGTTCGCCGCTCGAGTACCCCGAAGGGCCTTTCCGCTCGACTTGCATGTGTTAAGCACGCCGCCAGCGTTCGTCCTGAGCCAGGATCAAACTCTCCAAATGATGTTTGGAAACTTCGTCCAAGCAAAACCGTCAAACAATCTCTTTGACGAGGTGTTGCATGAAAATCATGCACTGGCTTTTAACACACTGTTGAGTTCTCAAGAAACGGACGCGTAC
>NZ_SMKQ01000034.1 GCF_004348995.1 Nonomuraea terrae | reverse complement strand
CGGTTGGGGAGGTTCTCGGTGATGCGCTCCAGCAGCTTGGGCGGGGCGGGGGCGCCGCCGTAGCCGAGGGCGCTCAGGGACGACAGGTCGTGCTTGCCGAAGTCGGGGTGCGACATGAGCTGCCAGGCGTTGGTCGGCACGCCGATCATCGCGGTGACCCGCTCCCGCTCGATCAGGCGCAGGGCCTGCCCGGGGTCCCACTTGTACATGAGCACCAGGCCACCGCCGCTGAACATCGTGGTGATCATGGCGGAGAAGCAGCCGGTGGCGTGGAACAGCGGGACGGTCAGCAGGGTGACCCTGCGGACCGCGGACACCGTCGCGAAGTCCTTGCCGGCCAGGGCGGTCGCGCGCGCGGCGCCGTACGCGGCCGTCATGGGGGCCTGGCCGATGTTGCGGTGGCTGCCGAGCGCGCCCTTGGGGCGGCCGGTCGTGCCCGAGGTGTAGAGGATCGTGGCCGGGTCGTCCGGGGCCAGGGTCACGTCCGGGAGCCGCACGTCGGCGGCGGGCTCGCCGACGACGTCGGCGAAGGAGCGCGCGCCCTCCGGGAGGTCGCCGCGGGTGACGATCAGCGGCACGCCGGTCGAGGCCAGGCGGACCGCGCGCTCGCCGTCCGCGATGAGCACCTTGGCGCCGGAGTCGCTCACGCCGTAGGCCAGCTCCGCCTCCGTCCACCAGGCGTTGAGCGGTACGGCGATGGCGCCCGCGGCCAGCGCGGCGGAGAACGCGATCACCCATTCGGGGTAGTTGCGCATGGCGATGGCGACGCGGTCGCCCTTCGTCACGCCGTACTCCTCGACCAGGCGGCCCGCGAGGGTGGCGGCGCGACGGAAGTGGTCTTCGAACGTGATGTGCTCGTCCTCGTACACGAGGAAGACCTTGTCGCCGTGGAACCGGCTCATCTCCAGCAGTGCGCGGAAGTGCGCCGGTGCGTGCTTCCATGTTCGTACGCCGGCGTCGCCGATCTCCTCGATCTCGAACAGCTGGCCGGGTCCGGTGAGTTGGGCTTGGACCTGGGCGTGCGTAAGAGACATGCGCAGAACTCCCGCAGTGGACGAATATTCCGGAAATCACAGTACCGACCGGTCAGTACGTCGCGCTAGAGCAGCCGAAACGCCTACAGGTGGCTGTTTGGGATCTGGGGACCCGGGGGATGGTGAATTGATGCCGTAACGCGGCCGTAACGTGTCAGGGTCTTGATGCCGTCACATCGGCACTTCCCTCGAAGCGCGCCTGAAATTTTCATTTGTATTCCGATAGTTTCTAGCCGCAAGCTGCTGCTTTGGCGGCGGCCGGATGGCGGCATTGACCGTCCACCCACATGTCAATACCGTCTGCGATGCGGTCCGTTCGTGGCCGAAACTTTCGGAACCGAGTGCTTCCTCCGGAGGTCGATGTCCGTGCATTCGTCCAAGGTCCTCAGAGCCCTCGCGTTAGCGGGGATGGTCGCCGCCTTCCTCCTGCCCGCCGGCCCGGCGCAGGCGTCCGCGTCCCTGCGCGCGCACGCCGACGCCCGCGGCAAGTTCATCGGTACCGCCCTCGCCACCGGCCCGCTGTCCGACGAGGCCTCCTACCGCACCATCGCGGGCGGGGAGTTCAACCAGGTGACGGCCGAGAACGCGATGAAGTGGGACGCCACCGAGCCCAGCCAGAACCAGTTCACCTTCTCCGGCGCCGACGCCGTCGTGAACTTCGCGACCCAGAACGGCCAGCAGGTCCACGGCCACACGCTGGTGTGGCACAACCAGACGCCGGGCTGGGTGCAGAACCTCGGCGCCACCGCGATGCGCGACGCCATGCGCAACCACATCAGCCGCGTCGTCGGCCGCTACGCCGACAACCCCGCCGTGGTCTCGTGGGACGTCGTCAACGAGGTCTTCGAGGAGAACGGCGACTTCCGAAGGTCGTTCTGGTACAACACGCTCGGCGAGAGCTACATCGCCGACGCCTTCCGCGCCGCCCGCGCAGCCGACCCCGACGCGCGGCTGTGCATCAACGACTACAACGTCGAGGGGATCAACGCCAAGAGCACCGCGATGTACGACCTGGTCTCGGAGCTGCGCGACCAGGGCGTGCCGGTCGACTGCGTCGGCTTCCAGGGCCACCTCGCGACCCAGTACGGCTTCCCGAACGACCTCCGGCAGAACCTGCAGCGCTTCGCCGCCCTCGGCGTCCAGGTCCGCATCACCGAGTTGGACGTCCGCATCCAGATGCCGAGGAGCGCCGCCAAGGACGCCACCCAGGCCACGTACTACCGCGACGTCGTCAACGCGTGCCTGGCCGTCACCGCCTGCGCCGGCGTGACGATCTGGGGCTTCACCGACCGCTACTCCTGGGTGCCCGACCAGTTCCCCAGCGAGGGCGCGGCGCTGATCTACGACGAGAACTACCAGCCCAAGCCGTCGTACACCGCCGTGCACGACGCGCTGGCGGGCGGCACGAGCACCGACACGACGCCGCCGACCGCGCCGGGCGCGCCGAGCGCGGGCAACGTCACGTCCAACTCGGCCGCGCTGACCTGGACGGCCTCCACCGACAGCGGCGGCAGCGGGCTGGCCGGCTACGACGTCTACCGCGAGCAGGGCGCGACCGACACGCTGCTCGGGCAGGGCGCGGCCAACTCGGTCACGCTGACCGGCCTGACGCCGAACGTCCAGTACCAGGTGTACGTCCGGGCGCGCGACGGCGCGGGGAACCTGTCGGCCAACTCGCCGCTGGGCACGTTCACCACCCAGGCCGGGCCGGGTGGCAGCGGCGGCTGCACCGCCGCGGGCACCGTGCAGAACCAGTGGAACAACGGGTACGTCGTCCAGCCCGTGACCGTCACCAACACCGGCACCTCCGCCATCAGCGGCTGGACGGTCACCTTCACCCTGCCCCCGGGGCACACGCCGGCCGGCTCCTGGAACGCCACCCTGACCGTCAGCGGGCAGACCGTCACGGCGCGGAACGCCGGCCACAACGGCAACCTGGCGCCGAACGGCAGCACCACCTTCGGCTTCCAGGTCAGCCGCCCGAACGGTGACACGCGGACGCCGTCGGGCTACACCTGCGCCTGACGGCCACGGACGAATCCCCTGGGGCCAGCCCGCCTGCCCGCCCGGCACCGGTCCGCCCCAGGGGATTCTCTCTTCCGGAATATTGACCTGAACCGACTAGGTCTGTCGTTCGCATAGGAGGTGAACGGCATGAACGAGTGGGATGCCACCTCGTTGGCGGTCGTTCGCGCTGGCCTACCCGAGGAGGACTGGGAGGCGCCGACGGCCTGCGCGGGCTGGGCGGTGCGGGACGTGGTCGCGCACATCGCCGACAAGGGGTACTTCGCCGGCTTCGACGCGGCGCGCGGCGGCGGGGACAACGGGGCGGCGTACGGGCTGCCCGCCCTGAGCCGGTCGAGCAGCTCCTTCTGCGGAACGCCGCGCAGCGCCACGGCGTGCTCGTTCACCCGGGCCCATGCCGGACTTCGTGCGCATGCAGGACATCCTGTGCGGGCTCGGTGAGGACGAATGGGGCGGGCTGATCGTCCCGCACTTCTCCATAGGGCCGCTGCCGGCAGCATCGTGCTCACCACGTTCGGGTGGATCAACGCGGGCACGGTGCGGGGTGATCTGGCCGTGGCCGAGCGGTTCCTCGACCTGTTCTTGCGCATCTAGCGCCTCGCCGGCCCCCGTCCTCGTGGGTCTGCCCGCGGGGACGGGGGCGAGGGCAGGCCGGAATGCTCCGGAGGCTGCTTTCCGGACGTCGGTCGGTTCCAGGGGGTGGGATGGGCGGCAGGCCGCTCGAGGGCGGGCCTCCGGCCTGCGCGGCCGGAGATCCGCACGAGGTCAGTGTTCGAGGGTGATGCCCTCGCGGGCCAGGTCTTCGATGACGCCGTCGACCAGGCGGGTGGCGACCGTGTGACGCAGGCGGCCCTCGTCGCGCAGCTCGCGTACGGCGGGCACGGGGTCGGGGTCGGCGAACAGGCGCTCGTCGGAGTGGTCCGCCGGCCTGCCGGTCGGGTCGACGGTCCACCAGGACGCCTCCAGCGCGATGCCGTTCGGGTCGCTGAAGTAGATCGAGCGCAGGAAGCCGTGGTCGATGACGTCGGTCACCTCGCAGCCGTGCTCCTTGAGCCGGTCGCGCAGCCTGAGCAGGGCGTCCTCGTCGGGCAGGTGCAGCGACAGATGGTCGAACTGGGCCGCCTTCGCGTACGGCACGCCGGCCGGCTTGGCGAAGCTGTCGATGGGCTGGTCGGTGTACTCGAAGAAGGCGATGGTGCTGCCCTCGCCGATGTCGAAGAAGTAGTGCCTGAAGGCGGGCAGGGCCAGGGTGGCGACGAGACGGGCGTCGAGCACGCCGTGCCAGAAGCGCACGGTGGCGTCCATGTCCGTGGTCACCAGGGCGAGGTGGTGCACGCCACGCCAGTGCACCGTGTCGGGGGTCGCAGCCATGGCCCAATCGTATGCCTTTCAACTATCCCCGGTAAGTCATTGCTCCCTGTCCCTTTTGTCAGCGTTCCTCGTGTCAGTGGAGTCTGGCGCCGTACACGTGGTCGACCGTCATCACCATGAGCACCCTGCGGTCGGACACCATCACCGACCGGTACTCGTCCCAGTCCGGATGCTCTCCGGCGGCGCGGCGGTAGTAGTCGACCAGCGCCTCCACCTCGGGCCCGCGGGGGTCGCCTCCCGGGCCGGTGAGCGTCGCGACGCCGTCGGCGGTGGCCCACGCCCACCCGTCGGGGCTGGTGACCTCCAGCGAGACGCGCGGGTCACGGCGCAGGTTCGCGGTCTTGGCGCGGCCCTCGGTCATCGACACGTAGATGAGCTCGGCCTTCTGGTCGTAGAAGGGCATGACGGGGGACAGCTGCGGGCGGCCGTCGGACTTGATCGTCGCCAGCACGCCGAGCCGGCTCTCGGCGAGGAGCGTGCGCGGGTCATACGGAGTGTCGGTCATGGGGCAATCCTCAACGTTCACACCGGTATGAAGGTCAAGCGTGGCCGGCTTCTCGGTCAGTGTCGCGCCGTGACTCGCGAAGAGTTCTGGTACGTGATCGAGAAGGCCGGGCGCAGGCGCTCGCCGCGAAGCAGACGAGCGCCTGGGACGAGGACCGCGGGGCGGCGGCACTTCACGCCGCTGGCGGGTAGGAGGTCCGGGCCCGGGGTCAACCTGGTGTGGGGGCTGGCGAACCTGGCCGGTGGGCTGGTCTTGCTGCGGCCGGCCGCGCGGGCCGACCGGCCCGGTCAGGCGTGGGACTCCCGGTTGCTCGCCTTCGAGTCGGGGTGTGTGGTGTTCGCGGCGTGGATGGCGGCCGGCGAGCGGCTCTTCCCCATGAACCACGTGACCCACGACCGCGCGACCCCATGAACCGCGACTCTGCGAACGGTGCCTGAGCGTCAGCCCTTGACCGAGCCGGCGAAGGTGAAGGAACCGGCGAGGTACTTGTTGACGGCTACGTACAGGGCGACGGCGGGGGCCGTGTAGAGGATGGAGAAGGCGGCCAGCTGGCCGTAGGCGACCTGGCCGTACTGGGAGAAGAAGGTGTAGACGGTGACGGCGGCCGGTTGTTTCTCGGGGGTGTCGAGCAGGACGAAGGGCGCGAAGAAGTTGCCCCACTGGCCGACGAACACGAAGATCGCCACCACCGCGATCCCTGGCGCCATCAGCGGCCCCACCACCGTCCGCAGCGAGCGCACCCACCCGGCCCCGTCCACCCAGGCCGCCTCCTCCAAACTGACCGGCACCCCGTCCATGAAGTTCTTCATCATCCAGATCGAGAACGGCAGCGAGCTGGCCGTCAGGAACAACACCATGGCCGGCACGGAGCCGTACAGGTTGAAGCGGAAGAACATCGCGTAGACCGGGACGAGCACGGCCGTCACCGGCAGGCCGGTGGTGAACAGCAGGGTCAGCATGAACGGCCGGCGGAAGCGCGACCGGTAGCGCGACAGCGGGTACGCCGCCAGACCCGCCACCACCACGGTCAGCAGCGCCGTGGAGCCGGAGATGACGATCGAGTTGATCAGCGGCAGGATGATCGTCTCCCACGTGAGCACAGCGCGGTAGTTGTCCAGGGAGAAGGCGAGCGTCGGCGCGGCGGCCAGCGTGGCCTCCGGCTGCACCGAGGCGATCAGCACCCACAGGAACGGCCCGGCGAAGGCCACGGCGACGAGCAGGAGGGCGAGCCCGGCGGCGGTCCGCGCGGCGAGCCGGGTCATGCGTCCTCCACCTTGATCAGGCGCAGGTAGACCAGCGAGAACAGCGCCCCGATCACCAGCAGCACCAGCGCGATGGCCGAGCCGTAACCGATCTCGAAGTAGCGGAACGCCTGCTCGTACATGTACAGCGGGGTCGTCTGGCTGGCCGTGCCGGGCCCGCCGCCGGTCAGCGCGTAGATGAGGCCGAACGAGGCCAGCGTCTGCAGGGTGATCAGCATCAGGTTCGCCATGATCGAGCGGCGGATCAAGGGAAGCGTGATGTGCACCAGGCGGCGTACCGGACCGGCCCCGTCGACGGCGGCGGCCTCCACCAGGTCGGCGGGCACCTCCGACAGCGCCGCCGAGTACACCAGCATCGAGAACGCCGTCCCGCGCCAGATGTTGGCCAGGATGACCGCGACCATCGGCGCGGTGTACAGCCACTCCTGGGAGATGCCGAGCACCGTGTTGAGCGTCCCGTCCTCGGCCAGGAACGAGAACCAGCAGGCCGCGGCCACGATCTCCGGCATCACCCAGGCGGCGATGACCACGCCGTTGACCACGCTGCGCGTCGCCCGGCCGCGGCCGCGCTGGAGCAGGGCGATGACCAGGCCCAGGGTGTTCTGGCCGATGACGGCCGAGCCGATCACGAAGACGAAGGTGAGCAGGAAGGAGTTGAGGAAGTTCGGGTCGCCGAAGAGCCGGATGAAGTTCGCGAAGCCCACGAACTGCGAGTTCACCGAGGCCGAGCCGGTCAGCGTCTCGTTCGTGAAGGCGATGTAGACGCTCCACAGGATGGGACCCGCGAGGAAGATCGCCAGCAGGACGAGGGAAGGCGCGAGCGGCAGCAGCCAGCGCAGCACCCCGCGCCGCGACGGGCCGCCCGGAGGCGCTCCCGTCGCGGCCGGGGGCCTCGCGGTGGCGACCGTCATCGGGCGACGACCCGGTCGGCGCCCCCGACGGCCGTGGGCAGTGCCCGCGCGTACGCCGCCGTGGCCTCCTCGGGAGTCCTCGCGCCCGTCGTGACGGCCTCCATGGCCTCCTGGATCTGCGCCGAGACCTTCGGGTACGCCTCGTACGCCGGCCGGTAGTGCGTCACGGCGGCCAGGTCGGTGAAGAACTTGACGCTCGGGTTGTCGGCGCTGTACGCCGGGTCGGCGGCGACGTCCTTGCGGGGGGCCAGGTCGCCCGTGCCCACCGAGTACGTCAGGGAGTTCTCCTTGTTCGTGGCCACGGCGATGAAGTCGAACGCCTCCTTCTTGTGCGGGGTGTAGGTGCTCATCGCCATGACCCAGCCGCCCGACATGCTGACCGCGCCGGGCTCCTGGCCGTTCTGCGTGGGCATGGCCGCCCAGCCGATCGTGTCCTTCCACTGCGGCCACGGCTTCGTGCTGGTCGGCTTCCAGGCGGCGGCCGTCCACGCGCCGTCGAGCGAGATGCCGAGCTCGCCTGCCGGGAACCACTCGAAGTTCATCTTGTCGGCGAGCTTGGCGTTGTGCGCGTCGGCCTGCCGGGGGGCGAGCTCCTCGCGGTAGATCGTGTTGACGAAGGACAGCGCGTCGGTGAAGTTCTTCCCGCCCGCCACCCACTTGTCCTGCGCGTCGTCGTAGAGCGTGCCGCCGGGGGTGCCGTACAGGAGCATCTCGAAGCCCTGCATGGTGGTGGCCTCGCCGTGGATCTTCGTGGAGTACATGCTGAACGGGATGACGCCCGGCACCCGCTGCTTGATCGTTCGGGCGGCCGTCAGGACGTCGTTCCAGGTCTTCGGCTCCCACGGGACCGGCAGGCCCGCCTTGGTGAAGACCTCCTTGTGGTACCACAGGCCGCGGGTGTCCGTGCTGATCGGGACGCCGTAGATCTTGCCGTCGCCGCCCCTGGCGGCCTGCTTGACGGAGTCGGGGAACTGCGTCTGCCAGTCGGGCCAGGCGGCGAGGTGCTCGTCGAGCGGGGCCAGCTTGCCCGCCGCGACGTCCGCGTTCACCTGGAACGTGTCGTGGTAGTAGAGGTCGGGCGCCGAGCCGGGGGAGCGGTTGAGCAGCGCCAGCTTGGTGTAGTACGCCTCCGGGGTGCCCTGCACCGGGGTCAGCTTGATCGTCACGCCGGGGTGGGCGGCCTCGTACTGCTTCTTCGCGTCGGCGAGCATCTTCTCCAGATGCGGCCACGTCACATCCACCCTGTAGAGGACTTCGAGCTCCTTGCCGCCGGGGTTCTCCTGTGAGGCGCCGGAGCCGCAGCCGGCCACCGCCGCCAACAGCAGGAGGGAACCGGCCAGCCTGCGCATCATCACGGCCTCCCCTTCTGTGGGTTAACGCGACCGTAAATCTGTCGATCAACCGGGTCAACGGGCGCGGCCTGCCTGGAACCGCACCCGTTGAACGTCAGAGGCTCGCCTGGTCGCGTTCCGCCTGGGCCAGCAGGTCGCGCATCGCCGCCTCCGCCGCGTCCGGATCGCCCTCACGTACGGCGTCCAGCACGGCGCGGTGGGTCGCGGCGAATCCCGGGCGCTCGCCCGTCGAGTGCACCAGCCGGTCGCCCGCGGCCGCACGAACGTGCCGCGCCTGAGCCTGGCCGCCGCGGAGTCGATCATCCTGGCGCTGGTGATCTCCGTGCTGTCGTTCGGGTTCCTGCGGCTCGTGCAGAAGGGACGCCGATGAGAACCGTGCCGAGGCGCTGGCTGGTCACGGTCCTGATGGCCGTGCTGGCCGCGTACTTCCTGATGCCGCTCTACTGGCTGATCGTGGCCTCCACCAAGAGCACCGGCGGTCTGATCAACTCGGCACCGCTGTGGTTCGCCGACCCCCAGCTCGCCACCAACCTCGGCGACCTCATGTCGTTCGGCGGCGGGATCTTCTGGCGGTGGATACTCAACTCCGTCGTCTACGCCGGGGTCGGCGCGATCGGGGCCACGTTCATCTCGGCCTGCGCCGGGTACGCGCTGACGAAGTGCGCGTTCCGGGGGCGGGAGGCGCTGTTCAACGTCGTCCTGGCCGGGGTGCTGCTGCCGATGACGGCGCTCGGCCTGCCGTTGTTCCTGCTGATGTCGGAGCTGGGGCTGGCCAACACCTACTGGGCTGTTCTGCTGCCCAGCCTGGTGAGCCCGTTCGGGGTGTATCTCTCGCGGGTGTACGCCTCCACCGTGCCGGACGACGTGCTGGACGCGGCCCGCTCCGACGGGGCGGGGGAGTGGCGGATCTTCCTGCGGATCATGTCGCCGGCGCTGGTGACGATCTTCCTGTTCCAGTTCGTGGCCATCTGGAACAACTACTTCCTGCCCCTGGTGATGCTCGCCGACAACAGCCTGTATCCGATCACGCTCGGGCTGACGAGCCGGCAGGGCTTCGCCGACCGGCAGCCCATCCTGCAGACGCTCACCGTGGTGGGCTCGACGGTGGCGGTGATCCCGCTGATCGTGCTCTCGGGCGCGCTCCAGCGGTTCTGGCGCGCGGGCCTCACGGACGGGAGCGTGCGCGAGTAGCGGCCGGGGCCCGTGGCCGTCATGGCGTCAGGAGGTCGTGCAGGGCCTGGGCGAACTCCGCTGGGCTGCGCAGGTAGCCGACGTGGTCGCCGGGCAGCTCGACCGCGGTCGTGCCGAGGAGCTCGGCGACGGCGAGGGTGGTGCGGTGCAGGGGGCGGCCTCGGGTGTGGGCGCCGTACGCGAGGACGACCGGCGCGGCCCGCAGCGCCGCCGCGTCGGGGACGAACGCGCTGAACGGGCGCAGCTCGTACAGCACGCTCGTCTCCAGGTTGGCGGCCATGCGGGTGAGCATGGCGCGCACCCACGACGGCAGCCCCGGGTCCGGCTCCGGCGGCGGTGGCACGCCGGTCTCCTCGCCGAGCTTGCGCAGCGCCGGGCCGATGCCCTCGCGCGCGTGGAGGTCGAGAAGCTCCTCCGCCAGGCGCCGCCAGCGGGCGCCGTCGGGCAGCAGGCCGAAGACGGGCGGCTCGTGCGCCACCAGCCGCCGCACCCGTCCGGGGTGGCGGGCCAGCAGGTCGAGGGCGATCATCGCGCCCGAGTGGGTGGCGAACACGTACGCCGGGTCGGGGCCCGTCGCGTCCAGCAGCCGGAGCGCGTCGCCGGCGTGCTCGTCGATCCGCTGCTGCGCGGGCGGGCCCGTCAGAGGGCTGCGGGTGGCGCCGCGGCGGTCGTAGGTGATCACGGTGTAGCGGGCGGACAGTGCCTCGGCCAGCGGCGCCGCCATCGCCGCGTCGGAGCCGCCGCCGATGACCGTGAGCAGCGCCGGGCCCGAGCCGCGTACCTCGAAGTAGAGCCGCGCGCCGGGGACGTCGAGCACTCCAGAGTCCATTGAGCGCTCACTCTAGACGCCGCACGACCGGCCGCCAACCCATGCCATTTCCGTGATTTCGGGAAATTGCCCGTGCCGGGTATTTCCACGAAAGGGCGTTTCCGACTTTTCGGCCGCCGGCCCATGCCGCTGCGTGAGGTGGCCCGCAGGGTCCGGTCAGTACGAGGATTCGTGCCGTTCGCCGGAGACGCTGGCGTGGCGGACTTACGACAAGTCGGGATTTGGCCACACGAATCTCATAGACACCCCAGATGAGGATGACTAGGAATTCGGTAGTTCTGCTTACCGATTTTCTGGAGGTCGTCCATGCTGCGTGGCTCTGGCCGGCTGGGCCGATGGCGGCGGAGGACGGTGATGGCCGTCTCGGGGGCCATGGCGGCCTCGCTGCTCACGGTGCCCGGCGCGTACGCGAGCACCGCACCCCCCGTGACGTTCACGGGCGAAGCGGTCAGCGACGAGATCACGTTGATCACCGGTGACCGGGTACGGGTGCGAGCCTTGGACGGCGAGCACAGCACGGTCTCGGTCACCCCCGCGCCCAGGGCGGACGGCAGCGTGCCGTCGTTCCAGGTGCTGGAGACCGAACGGGGCACGACCGTCATCCCCGACGACGTCGCCGCCCTGGTGCCCGAGCGGCTGGACACGGAGCTGTTCAACGTCTCGGCGCTGGCCGAGCAGGGCGTCGGCGCCGCCATCCCGCTCATCTTCACCTACGCGGGCAATGCCACCAAGGCCGCCGTCCCCGGAGTCGAGCAGGTCCGCACCCTGGAGAGCATCGGCGGCGCCGGCGTGACGCTGGCCGCCTCCGACGCGGCAGGGTTCGGCGCCGAGCTGACCAAGCTGGCCTCCCCGTCGCCGCAGACGCGGGCGTCCGGGCCGCTGGCGGGCGTGTCGAAGATCTGGCTCGACCGCGAGGTGAAGCCGGATCTGACCGAGAGCGTCCCGCAGATCGGCGCGCCCGAGGCATGGGCCGCCGGGTACGACGGCGCCGGCACCACCGTGGCAGTGCTCGACACCGGCGTGGACGCCGCGCACCCGGACCTCGCGGGCAAGATCGCCGACCAGCGTGACTTCACCGGCGAGAACGCCACCGGCGACCCCCACGGTCACGGCACCCACGTGGCGAGCACGATCGCGGGCACCGGCGCGGACGGCGGCAAGGGCGTGGCCCCCGGCGCCACCGTGCTCAACGGCCGCGTCCTGGGCGGCGACGGCCAGGGCCAGCTGTCGTGGGTCATCGACGGCATGGAGTGGGCGGCCGCTGAGAAGCACGCCGACGTCGTCAACATGAGCCTGAGCAGCTCCGAGGCGGGCGGCCCGCTCACCGAGGCCCTCGGCCGGCTGACCGGCCAGTACGGGACGCTGTTCGTGGTGGCCGCCGGCAACGACGGCTGCGACGCGTGCGTGGGCTCCCCCGGCGACGCCCCCGAGGCGCTCACCGTCGGCGCGGTCGACAAGCAGGACCAGCTCGCCGACTTCTCCAGCAGGGGCCCGATCGTCGCCGACCAGAGCGTCAAGCCCGACGTCACCGCCCCCGGCGTGTCCATCACCGCCGCCAAGACGGGCGGCGGCCAGGTGGCGATGTCCGGCACGTCGATGGCCACCCCGCACGTCGCCGGCGCGGCGGCGCTGCTGAGCCAGGCCCGTCCCGGGATCACCGGCGGCGAGCTGAAGTCGCTGCTCATGGCCACCGCCAGGCCCGGCGCGGACATCCCCGTGGACGCGCAGGGCACGGGCCGCATCGACGTGCCGGCCGCGCTCGCGAGCACGGTCGTGGCCTCGGCGGGCTCGCTGCACTTCGGCCGGGTCACCGTCGGGGAGGAGAAGACCCTCGCCATCGGCTACCGCAACCTCGGCCAGGCGCCCGCCGAGCTGCGGCTGTCGAGCGGCGACGGGTTCACCGTCGAGCCGGCCACGCTCACCGTGCCCGCCGGCGGCACCGCCGAGGCGAAGGTCACCGTCAAGGCCGGCGAGGAGGGGACGCTGCGGCAGGAGCTGACGGCGTCGGGCGTGCGCACGCTGCTGACCGCCGCCGTCGAGGACAAGCGCGTCGAGCTGCGCGTCCGCGGCATCGCCCGCGACGGCCGCGATGCCCGCGGCGGCTTCACCGTGCTCAACCTGGACGAGGGCACCCTCGTCGGCCGCCAGCTGCCCGGCGACCCCGCCCAGCCCTGCAGCTACGACAGGTTCGGCTCCGGCACCTGTCTGATGGTCAAGCCGGGCACCTACGCGGTGCTCGGCCACATCTTCACGATGCCGGCCACGCAGGACAGCACAGCCTCAGGAAAGCCGCTGCACGAGAGCCTCGTCGGCGATCCCCAGATGGAGATCACCGGCAACACCGAGGTCGTGCTCGACGCCCGCAAGGCCGTCGAGGTCGAGGTGGAGACGCCCGACCACCCGACGAAGCGGAACACCGGGGCGGCCGCCGCCATCCAGTGGTACCGCGCCGGCGAGCAGGGCATGGCGCTGCGCGGCGGCACCCACATCTCGCCCGGCGGGCAGATCGAGGAGCGGCTGTTCGTCCAGCCGACGGAGAAGGTCACCAAGGGCACGTTCGTGGTCTCCACCCGCTGGCGGCTGACGGCCCCCGAGATCACCCTCACCACGCCGGGCCTGCGCCTGGACCCGCAGTACGTGGACCCGGTCCAGTTCAGCGACTACGCCACCGAGTTCCCGCGCCTGGACGGCACCCGGCCTCTCCTCGCGGTGGACGCCGGCCGGGGCACCCCGGAGGAGATCAAGGCGCGCAACCTGCGCGGCAGGCTGGCCGTCATCCGCCGCACCGACGGCGTGCCCGTCTCCACGCAGTCGAACGCGGCCGCGGCGGCCGGAGCGGCGATGGTGGCCGTCTACAGCGACAAGCCCGGCGCCGACGTCACCACCGGCGGCAACCGGGTCAAGCTCACGGTCCCGACCGTGCGGCTGACGCACGAGGAGGGCCTGAAGCTGGTCGAGCGGCTGCGCCGACTGCCCGTGCCGATCGTGGCCGAGGGCATCGTGGCCAGCCCGTACGTCTACGACCTGTACCTGCGCGAGCAGGGCCGGGTGCGCGACTCCTTGAAGTACGTCGTCCGCAGCAGGCCGCAGGCCCGGATCGAGACCGACTTCCACAGCCAGCTGGCCGACGACGTGATGGTCAACGAGGCCCGTTTCGTCTTCGAGCCCTGGGACGAGCTGTCGATCTCGACGAACCACCCCATGGCCAAGACGCCGCGTACCCGGATCGACTACGTCACCCCCGACCCGGAACTGCGGTGGACGTCGTCGGCCGGAGCACCGGAGCGGCACTACAACACCCTGTGGCCGCACACCCCGACGCCGCTGGTGGAGCTGTCGTCGCCGGAGCTGCGGCCGTACGAGAAGGGGGAGCGGATCAGCCGCACGGCGTTCAAGCAGCCGCTGCTGCCGGGCGTCAACCCGCGTGACCCGCTGCGCCGCGAGGGCGACCTGCTGCTGCTGTCGATGCAGGGCTTCGTGGACGCCGAGGGCAACTACGGCTCCGCGTTCAGCAGTGACTACGACAACGGCATGAAGACCGACTTCCGGCTCTACCAGGGCGACACCCTGCTGTGGCAGACGAACTACCTGCCCGCGGGCGGGGGCGACCTGCGGCCGGAGAAGGACACGTACCGGATCGAGTACGAGCTCGCCAACGAGGCCGTGTGGGCGAAGATGTCCACCCGCACCAAGGGCGTGTGGACGTTCAGCTCGGAGCACGCCGAGGGCACGACGGTGATCCCGCTGCTGCTGGCGGCCTTCGACGCGCCGGTGGACCTGAAGAACCGGGCCGGCTCCCGCAAGCTGGGCCTGTCCCTGCGCCACCAGGAGGGCGCGGAGCAGAGCGCGATCAAGGACGTGTCGCTGGAGGTGTCCTACGACGACGGCGCCACCTGGAAGCCCACCCGGCTGCGTGACAAGGGCGAGCGGTCGTGGGAGACGACGCTCGGCGGCCGGTCGCCGTCGGGGTTCGTCTCGCTGCGGCTGAACGCCTCCGACGTCAACGGCAACACCCTGTCGCAGGAGGTGATCCGCGCCTACGCGCTGCGCTGACGGCACACGAGAACGCGCCGGCCGCGAGGGGTTTCCTCGCGGCCGGCGCGGCGCGTCACGGGGCTCAAGCCCGGCGGGAGCGGGGCTCACGCCCAGCGCGGCTCGTTCACGGGGGCCCCGGTCACAGGGGCCAGGTTCGGAGCGGCAGGGAACGCGGCGCGGGTGAGCAGGGCCTGCGACACGGCCGCCTTCATCAGGGCCGCGCCGCGGACGACCGGCACCAGCGTCAGGGCGAACAGCACCCCCACCAGGGTGTTGAAGCCGACGAACACCAGGTCGCCGTCGCCCAGCCCGAGCAGCGCCGGCAGCCCGCCGTCGCTGCCCGGGATGGCGGCGATGACCCAGCCGTACAGGGGGAAGAGCAGGCCCGCGATCGCGCCCGCCCACCACACGAGGGTGACCACCGCGGCCGCCAGCGCGATCGGGAAGGCGACGATGCCGTGCAGCAGGTCCAGCCACGCCTGCCCGCTGGTCAGCGGGTTCATCACGCGGCGGAACCAGCTCGCGCCGGCGGGGACGGGCCGGTACGGAGGGCGGTCCACGGGGTGGCCGAGCACGCCCGGGAGCGCGACGCGTTCGACGTCGGCGAGGTTCCTGGCCATGGCGGCGGTCCCGGCCAGGATGGGCAGGCCGGCGAAGACGACGGCGGTGCCCACCCCGGCCGAGACGCCGGC
The DNA here is from genome assembly GCF_004348995.1 of Nonomuraea terrae. Lineage (GTDB taxonomy): Bacteria > Actinomycetota > Actinomycetes > Streptosporangiales > Streptosporangiaceae > Nonomuraea > Nonomuraea terrae. The sequence goes on along the minus strand of NZ_SMKQ01000034.1, from coordinate 39,722 downwards.
GACGACGCCGGCGAAACCGATCACGGCGGCCGGCAGGCCCAGCAGGACGTAGCGGGTGTCGGTGGTGAGGCGGCGCTGGAGGGTTCTCATGGCAAAGACGCTACGGAGCCCGACCGCCCCGATCGATCCTGCGCACGGCCCATCCGACGGTAGGGACAGCCCTACCTGAAGCCGCGCTCCGCCCGGTCGCTGCGGAACGCGTCCAGCCGCGCGAAGTCGAGGTCGTGGGCCGAGACCGGCGCGTCGGGCGGGCCGGTGAAGAAACCGGTGTGCGTCGTCGGGCAGGGGTTGGCCAGCCCGGTGACGCCCGCGCACGGATGCCCGTGGTACGTGGTCTCGTGGTGCCAGTCGCTCACCGCCACGTACGTCATGAACTCGTACGCCCGGGCCACGCTCATGTGCTGCCACAGCTCGCGGGCCGGGGCGGGGCCGTCCCAGCGGGTCAGGGAGAAGGCGGGCACGAGCACCGCGTCGAGGCCGTCGCGCCCGGCCAGGCCGGCCGAGTACCACAGGTCGGCGCAGAGCAGCACGTGCAGGCGGCGGCCGTGCAGCTCGAAGCCGGGGCTGGGCCGGCCCGGCCGCACGCCGGTACGCAGCTCCAGCCCGTACGGGTGCACCTTGTCGTACTCGGCGAGCAGGGCGCCGTCCGCGGCGAACACCGCGCCGCGGTTGACCCTGCCGGCGTCGTGGGAGTCGTCGTAGTGCGAGCCGCCCACCACGGCCATGCCCGAGCCCTTGGCGAGCTCGCGCACCCGGGCCAGGTAGTCGGCCCGGGGCAGCGTCGAGCCCGCCAGCTCGGGCAGCAGCATCACGTCGCCCGAGGCCGACCCGGCGAGCTCCTCGACGGCGTCGAAGTTCGCGTGACCGTCCGGGGACCAATGAGGGGGCTGAACCAGGAGGATCTTCACGATTACTGTGGTACCGCGCGGCCCGGGATGGCGGCCAGCAGTTCCCGGGTGTACGCGTCCCGCGGCTGGTCGAAGATCTCCTCCGCCGTGCCGCTCTCCACGATGCGCCCGTCGCGCATGACGTGCACCGCGTGCGAGATCATCCGCACCACGGCGAGGTCGTGGCTGATGAACAGGTAGCTGAGCCCCAGCTCCCGCTGCAGCTCCGCCAGCAGGTCGAGGATCTGCGCCTGCACCAGCACGTCGAGGGCGGAGACGGCCTCGTCGAGCACCACCAGGTCGGGGGAGAGCGCCAGGGCCCGCGCGATGGCCACCCGCTGGCGCTGGCCGCCGGACAGCTCGTGCGGCAGCCGCTCGCCCAGCGAGGCCGGCAGCGACACCCTCTCCAGCAGCTCGGCCGCCTTCTTCTTCCGCTCGGCGGGCGTGCCGACGCGGTGCACGCGCAGCGGCTCGACGATCGACTTCTCGACCGTGTAGCGGGGGTCGAGCGAGGCGTACGGATTCTGGAAGACCGGCTGCACCCGCCTGCGGAACGCGAACAGCTCGCGCCGGCCCAGCGCCGCCACGTCGGTGCCGTCGAACCGGATGGCGCCCGAGGTGGGCTCGTCCAGGCCGAGCAGCAGGTTGGCGGTGGTCGACTTGCCCGAGCCCGACTCGCCCACGATCGAGACGGTGTGCCCGCGCGGTATGGCGAACGACACCCCGTCCACCGCGGTGAACTCCTCCGCCGTGCCCCTGACGGGGAACACCTTGCGCAGACCGTCCACCACGACCAAATCCGGCGCGTCGCGGGGCGCCTCGGGCACGCGTACGGACGCCAGGCTCGGCACGGCCTGCAGCAGCCGCCGGGTGTAGTCGTGGCCGGGGTCGGCGAGGATGCCCGCCGCGGGCCCCGTCTCCACGATCTCGCCCTGGTACATGACGGCGACCACGTCGGCCCGCTCGGCCGCCAGCGCCAGGTCGTGCGTGATGAGGAAGACGGCCGTGCCCATCTCCGCGGTGAGCTGGTCGAGCTGGTCGAGGATGCGCCGCTGCACGGTCACGTCGAGCGCGGAGGTCGGCTCGTCGGCGATGAGCAGCTTCGGCCGGCAGGCCAGGCCCATGGCGATCAGCGCCCGCTGCCGCATGCCGCCGGAGAACTCGTGCGGGTACTGGGCCACCCGCCGCGCCGGGTCGGGGATGCCCACCATGTCGAGCAGCTCGACCACGCGGGCGCGGGCGGCCTTGCCGTGGGCGACGCCGTGCACCTCCAGCGCCTCGGCGATCTGGTCGCCGATGCGCATGAGCGGGTTGAGGTTCGACATCGGGTCCTGCGGCACCAGGCCGATGCCCGCGCCGCGGATCGCGGTCATCTCGCGCTCGCTCGCCGTGGCCAGGTCGCGGCCGTCGAACAGCACCTGGCCGCCGGTGATGCGGCCGTTGTCGGGCAGCAGCCGGTTGACCGCCGCCGCCGTGGTCGACTTGCCGGAGCCCGACTCGCCCACCACGGCGACGGTCTGGCCCGGCAGGATCTCCATCGAGACGTTCCTGACGACGGTCGCGTCCTGCTTGCGGGTGCGGAAGGCGACCGACAGGTCGCGGATCTCCAGGAGCGGGGTCATGCGGTCCTCGATCGTTGTGCGGTGGCCTGCAGCAGGTCGTGCCAGAGGTCGTCGGTGGGCGTCGGCTGCCCCTCGACGAGGAGGCGGTTGGAGGCCAGGGCGAGGGCGATGTCGCGGCCCGGCACGAAGCCGACCGCGCAGCCCACGTAGCCGGGGTGGCCGAGCACGGTGACGGTCTCGCCGGGCAGCTCAAGGGCGTAGCGGCGGAAGCCGAGCGCCTGCTCCGGGTCGGGGCCGGGAGTGAGGAACTCCCTGACCACCTCCGGCCGCCACAGGTGGTCGTACTCCTCGTACCGGGACATCACCAGGCCGTAGCGCAGCAGGTCGGGCACCGTCGAGAACACGCCCGCGTGCCCGGCGACCCCGCCGAAGGCGTGGTGGGCGTTGCCGTCGGCGACCTCGCCGAGCACCGGCCCGCGCCGCCAGCCCGCGAAGTCCGAGCTGCGGTACGGCACCGGGTACGGCCTGCCGGCGTCGAGCATGGTCATCTCGACCCGGTCGTCCGGCATGCTCATCGCCACCTCCGCGCCCGCGGGCCCCCCGTACGTGGTGGAGGTCAGGCCGAGCGGCCGGGCGACCAGCTCGGCCAGCGCCCGGTCCAGGCGCAGCCCGGTCACCGCGGAGACGATCTGACCGAGCAGGATGAAGCCCAGGTCGGAGTAGTGCCGGGCGCGGCCGGGCCGGTAGCGGGGCGGCGGCAGCGACGGCTGGATGTACAGCGGCCACCACTCCCACAGCCCGCCCCGGTGCAGCAGCAGGTCCCGTACGGTGATCGCCTCGTACGAGCGCGGCAGGTACGCGCTCAGCGGCGCGTCCAGGTCCACCAGCCGCTCCGACACCAGCCGGATGAGCATCGTGGTGGTCGCGACGACCTTCGTCACCGAGGCGAGGTCGTGGTAGGTGTCCACGGTCATCGGCGCGAGCCCGGCGGGCTCGCCGTCCTCCCAGGTGAGCGTGCGGTGGCCGGTGCACTCGGTGAGGTCGAACCACGGCGTGCGCGCCGCCATGACCAGGCCGGGCGGCGCGTTCATCGGCTGAGGACCAGCGATCGGGGCGGCTCGGCGACCGGGGCGGGCAGCGCCAGCGGCCCGGAGCCCGGCGTCAGCGTGCCGAGGATTCGGGGGCCGCGGGCGCCCGTCCCGCCGGGCGCGGTGCCCGGCAGGCCGTGCGCGCTCAGCCAGCCGATGAGGGCGAACGCGATCGCCTCCTTGTCGTCGGCGGGCGCGCCCAAGTCGTCGGACGGCCCCACCTCGACGCCGGGCAGCGCCCCGCGCAGCCCGTCCATGATGACGGGGTTGCGGCAGCCACCGCCCGACACGACCAGCGCGGCCACCCCGGCGGCCCGGACACCGTCCCCGACCGTGCGCACGGTCAGCTCGGTCAGCGTCGCCACCAGGTCGGCGTCGGACGGCCGCACCCCCGCCGTCGCGAGGGCCTGCTCGACGTAGGCGAGGTGGAACAGCTCCTTGCCGGTGCTCTTCGGCGGCGCCAGCCGGTAGTACGGCTCCTCCAGCAGCACCTCCAGCAGCCGCGCGTCCACCCGGCCGGAGGCGGCGATCTTGCCGTCCTCGTCGAAGCCGCGCGGGTGCAGCCCCCGGCTGGTCACCACGGCGTCGATGAGGGCGTTGGCCGGGCCGAGGTCGTAGGCGTACAACTCGCCGTCGCGCACGACGGTCATGTTGGAGATGCCGCCCAGGTTGAGCGCGCCCGCCCCGCCTTCGCGCCCGCCGAGCAGCAGCCCGTCCAGCACCGACACCAGCGGCGCGCCGTGGCCGCCGGCCGTGATGTCCCTGATCCGCACGTCGGACAGCACCGGCGTGCCCGTGCGCTCGGCGATCCAGGCGGGCTGGCCGATCTGCAGGGTGCCGAGCGCGTGCGCGCCCTCCACCCAGTGGTAGACGGTCTGCCCGTGCGAGACCACCAGGTCGACCGGGCCGCCCGCGGTGATCGCGGCGGCGGCCGCCTCGGCGAAGGTCTGGCCGATGAGCGTGTCGAGCTCGCACACCTCGGCCAGCGTCGTCGGCGCGGGCGGCAGCGCGGCGATCAGCCGCGACCGCAGCGCGTCCGGGTACGGCGTGCTCGCCGTGTGGCCGACGCGGCCCTCGAGCGTGCTCCCGACCAGCTCGAAGTCCACCACGGCCACGTCGATCCCGTCGTGCGACGTGCCGGAGATCATTCCCAGAACCTTCATGCCCGCTCCCTGTCCGCTGTCTCGCCGAGTGCCTTCCGCAGCCGCCCGCCGGCCAGGGCCAGGCGCGCCGCCGCCTCCTGCGGCGCCAGGCCGAAGCGCAGCGCCACGACCGCCTGCTTGACGCCGAACCCGTTGGCCTCCAGCGCGGCGAGCGCCTCCTCACGGCCGGCCCCCGTGATTGTCGCGACCATGCGCATGGCCCGCTCGCGCAGCTTGCCGTTGCTGGCCTTCACGTCGACCATGAGGTTCCCGTACGTCTTGCCGAGGCGCACCATCACGATCGTCGAGAACATGTTGAGCACGAGCTTCTGTGCCGTGCCCGCCTTCAGCCGGGTCGAGCCGCTGATCACCTCGGGGCCGACCAGCACCTCGATCGCGTGCTCGGCGGCCGCGCTGAGCGGCGTGCCCGGGTTGCACGACAGCCCCACGGTCAGCGCCCCCCGCTCGCGCGCCCGCCGCACCGCGGCCAGCACGTACGGCGTCCGCCCGCTGGAGGCGATGCCCACCACGGTGTCCAGCGGCCCGATGCCGGCCGCGTCCACGGCGGCGGCCCCGGCCTCCTCGTCGTCCTCGGCGCCCTCGCAGGGCGCCACGATCGCGCTCCGGCCGCCCGCGATGATCGCGAAGACCTGCTCGGGCGGCGTGGAGAAGGTCGGCGGGCACTCGGAGGCGTCCAGCACGCCGAGCCTGCCCGGCGTGCCGGCGCCCACGTAGACCAGCCGGCCGCCGCGCGCCATGCGCTCGGCCGCGGCCTCGATCGCCGCCGTGATCCACGGCAGCGCCCTGGCCACCGCGCCGGGCACCGAGGCGTCGGCCGCGTTCATGGTCTGCGCCAGCTCCGCCACGCTCATGGTGTCGATGCCGGCGAAGCGCGGATCGGCCGCTTCGGTCGTCAGTTCTGAGAGTTTCACCGCTTCCCTCGGTTTCGCGGGTCGAGTGTGTCACGCAGGCCGTCGCCGAGCAGGTTGAGCCCCACCACCAGCAGGACGACGACCGCGCCTGGCGCGATGAGCGTCCAGGGGGCGATGAACACGAGGCTGCGCGCCTCGAAGATCATGGAGCCGAGCGACGGCGCCGGCGGCGGGGTGCCGAGGCCCAGGAAGCTCAGCGACGCCTCGGTCAGCACCGCCCACGACAGGGACAGCGCGACCTGGATGACGATGATCGAGGAGATGTTCGGCAGCACGTGGCGGAACATGATCTGCCAGCGGCTCTGGCCCGTCGAGACGGCCGCCTTGACGTACTCGATCTCCCGCAGCGACAGCACGGGGCCGCGCGTGACGCGGATGAAGATCGGCACGTACACGATGGCGATGGCCACCGCGACGGTGAACCAGTTCCGCGTCAGCACCGACGCCAGCGACAGCGCCAGCAGCAGCGGCGGGAACGCGAACAGCACGTTCGTCACTCCGCCGATCGCGCCGTCGGCCAAGCCCCGGTAGAAGCCGGACACCAGGCCGCCCAGCGTGCCGACCACGGTCGCGAACGCCACCGCGACCACCGCGATGAGCGCCGAGTTGCCGACCCCGGCCGCCACCCGGGAGAAGACGTCCCGGCCGAACTGGTCGGTGCCGAACAGGTGCTCGCCCGACGGCGCGAGGAACCGCGACGGCGGGTTCTGCGCGATCGGGTCGTACGGCAGCAGCCCGGCGTACGACAGCGCCGCCACCACGGCCAGCACCACGAGGATCACGACGCCGGACAGCCCGGCCGGGCTGCGGCGGAGCAGGGCGCTCATGAGGCCCTCACCCGCGGGTCGATGATCCGGTAGAGCACGTCGGTCAGCAGGTTCACGATGACGAACGCCAACGCGATCACCAGCACCGTGCTCTGCACCACGGCGTACTCCTTCTGCTGGATGCCGAGCAGCACCTGACGCCCGATGCCGGGCACGGAGAAGATCTGCTCGACCACCACGGCCCCGCCCAGCAGGTAGCCGAACTGCAGGCCGGTCATCGTGACGATGGGCACGAGCGCGTTGCCGAGCACGTGCCTGACCTGCAGCCGCCGCTCCGGCACGCCCTTGGCGCGGGCGGTGCGGACGAAGTCGTTCGAGCGCACCTCCAGCACCGCGGTGCGGGTCGTGCGCAGGATCGGCGCGGCGATGCCGAAGCCCAGCACCAGCGAGGGCATGAACATCTGCTGCAGGTTGAGCAGCGGGTCCTCGAAGAGGGAGACGAAGCCCTGCCCGTTGGGGTTGAACCCGAACGACGCCGCGAACACCGACAGCAGCGTCGTGGCCAGCAAGAACGCCGGGATCGACAGCCCCGCCAGGCTCACCACCTGACCGGCCGCGTCACGCGCGGAGTTGGTCCTGGAGGCCGCCAGCATGCCCAGCGGCACCCCGATCAGCAGCGCCAGCACGATCGAGAACACCGCCAGCTCGAACGTCACCGGCAGTGACTGCAGCGTCAGGTCCAGCACGCTCTGCTGCGCCCGCGCCGAGTAGCCGAAGTTGCCGGTGAACATGTTGCCCAGCCACGAGAAGAACTGCGTGACGAGCGGCTGGTCCAGCCCGTAGTAACGCTCCAGTGCCTGCTGCTGCGCCGGCGTGAGCGCGGCGGCCTCGGTACCGAGGTTCGCCGTGATCTGGTTGCCCGGGATCGCCCGGAGCATGACGAAGACGAACACGGCCACCCCGAACAGGGTGCCGACCGTCCCCGCCACGCGCCGGACGACGCGGTTGCGCACGAGTGACCGCATGTCAGCCGACGGACGTCGTCCGCAGGTACTGCAGCGAACCGCTGGCCATCGGGACGAAGCCCTGCACGTTCGCCGCCGTCGCGGTGTAGGTGTAGCCGGAGAACAGCCAGATCCAGGCGGCGTTGTCCTCCAGGTGCGCCGCGACCTTGTCGTAGATCGCCTTGCGGGCCGCCTGGTCGGTGGTGGCCCTGCCCTCGGCGAACAGCTCGTCCAGCTCGGGGGAGCTGTAGCCGGCGACCTTATTGAGGTTGCCGTCGCTGGTGAAGTAGCGGGCGTAGGAGCCGTCCGGCTCGGGACGGCCGCCGTTCAGCGCCACGGCCGCGTCGAAGTCGGCCGCCACCCAGCGGTCCACGAACGCGCCCGACTCCAGCACCTCCAGGTCCAGGTTGATCTTGGCCTCGGCGAGCTGCGCCTTGAGGTTCTGGGCCTCGTTGACCGAGGTGGCGTACTCGCCCTGGGAGACGATCGTCTTCACCGTCACGCCGCCGGACTTGCCGGCCTTGGCCAGGTAGTCGGCCGCCTTGGCCAGGTCACGGGTGGGGCAGGGCCGCTTGTTCGGGTCCGACTTGTACGCCGGGGCGGTGATCGGCCCGACCACCTCGCCCTCGCCCAGCGCCGCGGTGTCGAGCACCTGCTTGCGGTCGATCGCGCACTGCATGGCCAGGCGCACGTTGACGTCCTTGAGGTCGCCGCGCCGGGCGTTCAGCTGCAGCACGTGGTAGTTGAGCTGCGGCGTCTTGGCCACGTTCACCGTGCCGCCCTGGGCGGTCTGGGCCACCAGCGGGTCGTTGAAGACGGCGAGCTGGACGTTGCCCGACTGCATGGCCGAGACGATCGACGACTCGTCGGGGATCACCCGGAACTCGACCGTGGCCGCCTTCGCCTTGTCGTTCCAGTACTTGTCGTTCCTGGTCAAGGTGATCGACTGGTTGGCCACCCGCTTGCCCAGCGTGAACGGGCCGGTGCCGTTGGGCTTGGCGTTGAGCTCCTCCTCGGTGTCGTCGGAGGAGAGCATGGCCATGTTGACCGTGGCCAGGTTGGCCGGCAGCGCGGCGTCCGGGCCGGACAGCTCCAGCACCACCGTGTTCGGGTCGGGCGCCTCGACCGACTCGACCGACGACAGCGACGCGGCCGCCACCGCCGCCGTCTTCTCGTCCATGATCTTCTCCAGGGACGCCTTCACGTCCGCGGAGTCGAACGCGCTGCCGTCGGCGAACGTCACGCCCTGGCGCAGCTTGAACGTGAGCTTCTTGCCGTCCTCCGCGGCCTGCCACGACTCGGCCAGGCCGGGCACGACGTTCAGGTCCTTGTCGAACTCGGTGAGCGTGCCGTACAGGTTCTGCAGCACGTTGACGGCGGTGAACTGGGTGGCCTTCCAGGGGAAGAGCGTGTCGGGGTCGGAGGTCACGCCGACGACCAGCGTGCCGCCGCCCTGGGCGGACCCGGCGGTGCTCGGCGCGGACCCCGAGGATGACGAGCAGCTGGTGAGGGCAAGGGACAACGCAGCGGCGATGCCGACCGCGGAGAGGGCGCCACGGGGCATGTAGTCTCCTCAGGGTCAGTAGGTCATAAAATTACGCAGACCTTACCATCTAGGTACTTATTTTCCTCCACGGGGTGACCATGGGCGAGGACGCCGAGACCCTCCTGATCCGCATCCGAGCCGCCATGCCGGCTCTGCGGCCGTCGGAGCGGCGCATCGCCCACGAGTTCGTCACCGACCCCGCCGCCGCGGCCAACCTGTCCATCGCCGCGCTGGCCGCCCGCTGTGAGACCTCGACCACCTCCGTGGTGCGCTTCTACCAGCGCATGGGCTACGCCCACTACAAGGACTTCAGGATCGATCTGACCAGGGCCGTCGCCCGGGAGGAGCTGGCCACCTCCAGCCTGCCGGAGGTGTCGGGCGACATCGACCGGCACGACAGCCTGGAGGGCATCGTCTCCAAGGTCGCGATGAACGAGACCATGTCCATCGCCGACACGGCCCGCTCCCTCGACATGGACGCGCTCGCCGAGGCCGTGCGGCTGCTGCTGGCCGCCCGCAGGATCGACAGCTTCGGCGTGGGCGCGAGCGCGCTCGTCAGCCTCGACCTGCAGCAGAAGCTCTCCCGCATCGGCCGTACGGCGATCAACTGGCACGACGCGCACTCGGCCTGGACCTCGGCGGCAACGCTCGCCCCCGGCTGCGTGGCCGTCGCCGTCTCCCACACAGGGGCCACCGTGGACACCGTCGAGTTCCTGTCGATCGCCGGGAAGTCGGGCGCGGCCACCGTGGCCATCACCAACTTCGGCGACTCGCCGCTGGCCGCCGCGGCCGACGTGACGCTCACCACCGCCGCGCGGGAGACCAAGTTCCGCTCCGGCGCCCTCGGCAGCCGCATCGCCCAGCTCATGGTCGTGGACTGCGTGTTCACCGGCGTCGCCCAGGCCTCCTACGACGTTTCCATGGAGGCGCTGCGCAACACGTACGAGGTCGTGCACGACCGGGTGGTCCGCAAGCGGTCCTAGGTGTGCACACCGCTCGCCCCTTCTTCACAGCGGCCATTCACCTGGGGTTCACTGGCCACCCCTACCTTGGACCCCCATGAACTGGAGGTACCGGGCCAACGCCACCCTTGAAGGGCTGACGGGATACACGCTGACACGACGGGTACAGACGCAGGCGCCCGAAGCGGTGCCGCCGCCGAAGACACCGCTGGAGTGGCAGCGGCTTCCCGGCGACAAGGTGCGCCCGCCCGTCGACCCCGTGCATGACCGGCTGCTGCGGGAGCCGGTCTTCATCCTGTCGTCCGTGCGGTCCGGCTCCACGCTGCTGCGCGTCATGATGGACAGCCACTCCAAGGTGCACTCGCCCATCGAGACGCACTTCCGCCGGATGACCGTGGGCCTCGGCACCGACCCCGTGCGGCAGGCCATGGAGCTGCTCGGCCACACCCACAGCGACATCGAGCACATCGTCTGGGACCGCATGCTGCACCGCGAGCTGGCCCGCAGCGGCAAGCCGGTCCTGGCCGAGAAGACGCCCAGCAACGTGTTCGCCTGGCGGCGCATCGCGACCTGCTGGCCGGACGCCCGATTCGTCTTCCTGCTGCGTCACCCCATGTCGATCGTGCAGTCCTGGCACGAGGCCGACCCGGCCAAACGGCCGATGAAGAACGCCGTGCCGCGCACGCTGACGTACATGACGCACCTGGAGGAGGCCCGCACCCACCTGGAGGGCCTGACCGTGCGTTACGAGGAGCTGACCGCCGACCCCGAGGGTCAGCTGCGCCGGCTCTGCCTGTTCCTGGGCCTCGAGTTCGAGACGTCCATGCTCGACTACGGCAAGCAGGACCACGGCGCCTTCGTCAAGGGCATCGGCGACTGGCGCGACAAGATCCGCGCGGGCACGGTCGTGCAGGGCCGTCCCCTGCCCACGCCCGACGAGATCCCCGCCGATCTCCACGACATCTGCCGGACATGGAACTACCTGTCGTGAGGCGAAACTCACAGCCCAAGTGGCCAGGCTGTGACAGACTTCGCTCGCAATTCGTCCGCCATTTGCCTGGGGCTCCGATATGTTGCCCTTCGTGATCAACGGGCCTTCTCGCCGAGCTTTACTCGCCGGCACTCTCGCCGGCCTCGCCCTGCCCGCGGCGGTGCCCGCGGGCGCCGAGGCCTCCGCACGCGGCGGCCTTCCCGTGCGGCCGAACATCCTGCTGATCCTCGCCGACGACCTCGGCTGGGGAGAGATCGGCAGTCAGGGGCAGCGCAAGATCCGCACGCCCCACCTGGACCGGCTGGCGGCCGAGGGCGTGCGGTTCGAGACCGCGTACTCGGGGGCGCCGCTGTGCGCCCCCTCCCGCTGCTCGCTGCTGACCGGCCTGCACGCCGGCCACGGCACCGTACGCGAGAACCCCGAGGGCGGGGAGCAGCACGCGCTCACCGGCGCCGACCTGACCTTCGCGGAGCTCCTGCAGCTGTCCGGCTACCGCACGGCCCTGTTCGGCAAGTGGGGCTTCGGCCCCGAGGAGCCCGGCCAGGAGTCCCACCCCAACGTGCGCGGCTTCGGTGAGTTCTTCGGCTACATCACCCACAAGCACGCCCACCAGTACTACCCCGAGTACCTGTGGCACAACGGCGACAAGGTGTACCTCGGCGGCACGTCGTACGCGCCCGACCTCTTCCGCGAGCGGGCGATCGACTTCATCAAGAAGAGCGGGGACGACCCGTTCCTGCTCTACTACGCCAGCAACCTGCCGCACTCGCCGAGCGTCGTCCCCGGCGACGCGGGCCCGTACCAGGACAAGCCCTGGACGACGCAGAACCGCAAGCACGCCGAGCAGGTGGCCCGACTCGACCGCGACGTCGCCGCGCTCATCGAGACTCTGCGCGAGACCGGGCAGGCCAAGCGCACGCTGGTGCTGTTCACCAGCGACAACGGCCCGCACCGGGAGAAGGGCGTGACGCCCTGGCTGTTCAACTCCAACGGCCCCTTCCGCGGCGACAAGCGCGACCTGTACGAGGGCGGCATCCGCGTCCCGCTGATCGCCTGGTCGCCCGCGCTGCGGCACCGCGTGGAGTCGCAGCCCGTGGCGTTCTGGGACGTGCTGCCGACGATGGCGGACTTCGCCGGGGTGCCGCTGCCCGCCCACCTGGACGGCCGCTCGTTCCGCGGCCTGCTGACCGGCCGCGAGGTCCGCGAGCACAAGCACCTGGTGTGGAACCGGCCGCACAAGGCCCAGGCCATCCGCCGCGGCCGGTGGAAGGTGGTCAGGTTCGCCCCGCACATCTCCGGCGCCGGGCCGGAGGGCCGCGTCGAGCTGTACGATCTGCGGACCGACCGGAGCGAACGCCACGACCTCGCCGCCGCCAAGCCCGACCTGGCCCTGGAGCTGAGCGAAGAGCTCGACAGCGCGATCGGCCCCGACCCGCGCATCCCGTACGGGCTGCGGACGGAGGTCACCGCCGACCAGGTCGTCGTGACGCTGCACAACGGCTCGTCCGTGCCGTGGCGCAACGTCCGGCTGGGCCTCGACGGGCGGCGCAAGAGACGCGCGCACACCGTGCCCGTGGTCGACCCGGGGACGGCGATCTCGGTCGGCTTCCCGGTGCAGTCCGGGAAGATCACGGCCCGCGCGGAGTTCGACGCGAAGGGCCGCTCGCACGTCTTCCGCCGGCGGCATCTGGGTCAGACCGGCCCAGGCACGCTCGAGCTGACCTCCACCGGCTGAGTGACCGGCCGGGGCGCCCCGCGCCCCGGCCGTGACGTCGTCCCACGTCAGAGGCTCTGGGAGGGAACCGTCACCAAGACGGCACCCCACTCTGGTCACGAAGAGTGATGACATCACTACGGAACGTCGGCACCCTGGTAGTCCGGAGCTTCCTACCAGGAGACGAACGCATGAATCTGGTCACCCGCGCGGAGTGGCGCGCGAAGAAGCCGACCAGCGCCTACACCCGCCTGTCGAGCACCCGCGGCGTCAAGATCCACTACACCGGTGGCAAGGTGCCCGCCGACCTCGCCGAGCCCGGCAACCACGACCGCTGCGCCGACCTGGTGCGCGACATCCAGCGCATGCACATGTCCGGCGGCCGCGGTGAGCGCTACATCGACCTGGGCTACACCATGGTGTGCTGCCCCCACCGGGCCACGTTCATGGGCCGCGGCCCCCACACCCTGCCGGCGGCCAACGGCGCCGGCCTCAACTCCGGCCACTACGCGGTGCTCGCCCTCGTCGGCGGCTCCGGGTTCACCCGGCCCAACGACGACCTGCTGCACGCCCTGGTCGACGCCATCGAATACCTGCGCGAGCACGGCGACGCCGGCCGCGAGGTCAAGGGCCATCGCGACGGCTACCCGACGAGCTGCCCGGGCGACCCGCTCTACCGCTGGGTGCGCGCGGGGGCCGAGCGGCCCCCACCGCTCATGTGAGACGGCCCACGTGGGCCAGCGCCTGCTTGAGCAGCACGCCCTGCCCGCTGGTCATCTCCTGCTGCACCGCCGGCGAGGCCGCCTCCTCCGGGGTGAACCACACCAGGTCGAGGGCGTCCTGCCGGGGACGGCAGTCACCGGCGACGGGCACGATGTAGGCCAGCGACACCGCGTGCTGACGCGGATCGTGATACGGCGTCACGCCCGGCGTGGGAAAGTACTCGGCGACCGTGAACGGCTGCGGCGACGGCGGGATGTGGGGGAGCGCCACCGGGCCGAGGTCCTTCTCCAGATGCCGCATGAGAGCGTCGCGGATGCGCTCGTGGTGCAGCACCCGCCCCGAAACCAGCGCCCGGCTGACGCCCCCGTCGGAGTCCATCCGCAACAACAGGCCGACCCGGGTGACCACCCCGGCGTCGTCGACCCGCACCGGCACGGCGTCGATGTAGAGAATCGGCATCCGGCCGCGTACCGACTCGAGTTCTTCGGGGGAGAGCCAAGCGGGCGTGGTTTCGGTCTTTTCGGTCATCTGCTGATGGTACGACCCGAGGGCTCAGCGGCGTACCGGAGACCTGACAAGTGACGGCCGGCTGACGAGCGAGGACCGGCCGGCCAGCCAGGAGGCCGTGCAGATGACGGCCACGATGCCGAGGAACGGCAGATATTCGACGACTTTCCCGACGTTTCGCTTCATGCGAGCTCACGCTCCGCTCTCGCCTTGGCCAGCCGCCTGCGCTGCGGCTGGACGGTGTACTTGGGATCGTCGGCCGACTCCATCCCCGCGTGGAAGATCCCGAAGCGGGTGCAGGCGGAGCCGGCCAGCAGGGCGGCCCCCGCCGCCATCGCCGCGACCCGGCTGCGCCGGCCGATGGTCACCCCGGCCAGCGCGCCGGCCAGGGACAGTGCCTCACCCAGGCGCAGCAGCCTGCTGCGCCGCAGCGGCTCGCCCACCGGGCCGAGCCGCCGCTCCATCCGGGTGGCCGCCACGCACTCCACGGCCGTGCCCAGCAGCGCCGCCCGCCTGGCCGGCGCTGCCTCGGCGAGCGGCGCGGCCAGCATGCCGAGCCCGCCCGCCGATGCCGCCGCCGACCCGGCGAACAGGAACGGCATCTCCCGGTAGGCCTCGTGCCAGACGGGCACCGCCGTGTCGGTGATCAGCGCCGCCGTGTACGTGGCCAGCGCCGTCCCGGCGAGCCCGGCCCCCACGGTGGCGGCCCGGCCGAGGCCGGGGAACAGCCCCGACACGTCGGTGGCCGCGGCGGCGCCCGCCTGGGGCCCGTAGGCGGTGAGGATCCAGGTGCCGACGCTCATCGGCGAGGTCACCTTGAACACCCGCAACATGTTGAGGAAACGCTCCGGCCGCCCCAGGTCGTGGATCAGGCAGTAGAGCGAGCCGCCCAACGCGCCCAGCGCCCCCACCTTGCTCGCCCGAGCCAGGTTGGGCCTGCCGGTGAGCTCCGCGGCGGCGGCCAGCGTGGACGACGCGCCCGCCAGACCCCCCAGGAAGAGGTAGGCGGCGATGTCGTGATCCTTCCACGTCGGCTCGTTCAGCACCGGCCGCCCGTAGTAGGAGTCGGTCTGCGCGCGCTGCGTCACGAGCCGCTCGCGCCTGCGTCCCGCCGAGCCGGGCGTCGCCTCCCGGTCGGCGCGCGTCTCGGCCGAGCCGTCCATCCGCACGTCGGTCTGGCTCATCCGCTTCCCCTCAGTCCCGTGTCCCCTTGCGGCACGTTCACCGCCTCCGCCACGCCGTCGCCGCGATGCCCGCGAGCAGGCCGGCGGCCGCCACGCCCACGTGCCGCCACATCGACGGCAGGTCCCTGGTCGTCACCACCGGGTCGGGCGGCAGCCCGTACACCTCGGGCTCGTCCAGCAGCAGGAAGAACGCCCCCATGCCGCCCACGCCGTCGTCCGGGTCGCGGCCGTACAGGCGGGCGGAGGTCATCCCGGCCTCCTGCACCTGCCGCAGTCTGCGGTCGGCGCGCTCGCGCAGCTCGTCGAGGTCGCCGAACTGGATGGAGTCCGTCGGGCACGTCTTGGCGCAGGCCGGCTCCTCCCCGGCGGGCAGGCGGTCGTAGCACATCGTGCACTTGGCCGCGACGCCCGTGGTCTCCCGCTTGCCGATCACCCCGAACGGGCACGCCGGCACGCAGTAGCCGCAGCCGTTGCAGATGTCCTCCTGCACCACGACGGTGCCGTACTCGGTGCGGAACAACGATCCCGTCGGGCACACGTCGAGGCAGGCCGCCTGCGTGCAGTGCTTGCACACGTCGGAGGACATCAGCCAGCGGAAGTCCATGTCGCCGACGCCGGGCTCCTGGCGCCCCATCGGGGTGCGCTGCTCGACGAAGGCGACGTGCCGCCAGGTGTCGGCGCTCAACCCCACCGTGTTGTCGTACGACATGCCGGTGAAGTCCAGGCCGTCCTCGGGAACCTGGTTCCACTCCTTGCAGGCCACCTCGCACGCCTTGCACCCGATGCAGATGCTGGTGTCGGTGAAGAAGCCCACCCGGCTTCCGTTCAGCTGCTCGTCCAGGTCGAAGGCCATGTCCTCACGTCCCCATTCCGGTCTCGGCGGTCACGCCCGCCCGCCGCTGGTAGGACCTGACCAGCTCGGGCAGGTCGGGGCCACGCGGGCGCCGGCCCGGCCTGATGTCGGCGGCCAGGGCCTTGACCTCCTGGATGTGCGAGTTCGGGTCCAGCGAGATCGACGCCAGCTCGTTGGCCGCGTCGCCCCTGGCCATGCCGTTGGGTCCGTAGTGGAACGGCAGCCCGATCTGGTGCAGGACGCGTCCGTCCAGGTGCAGCGACGGCATCCGGTCGGTCACCATGACCCGTGCCTCGATCGCGTTGCGCGCGGTGATGATCGTCGCCCATGCGCCGTGCACGAGCCCCCGCTCGGCGGCCAGCTCCGGAGACACCTCGCAGAACATCTCCGGCTGCAGCTCCGACAGGTACGGCGTGAACCGGCTCATCCCGCCCGCCGTGAAGTGCTCGGTCAGCCGGTAGGTCGTGACCACGTACGGGTAGACCGTCGAGCCCGGCTCGTCGCCGCTGGGCTGGTAGCGGTTGTGCTCGTGCTCGTAGACCTTGCGCGACGGGTTGCGCTGGTGGCCGTAGAGCGGGTTGGCCACCGGCGAGTCCTGCGGCTCGTAGTGCGTCGGCAGCGGCCCGTCCACCACCCCGGCGGGCGCGAACAACCAGCCCTTGCCGTCGGCCTGCATGATGAACGGGTCGATGCCCGACAGCGCCTCCGGGCCCTGCGCGTCCGGCGGCGGCCGATAGCCGGGGCTCTTGCCCTCCTCGAAGTCGGGCACGTCGTGACCGGTCCACCGGCCGGCGGCCTCGTCCCACCAGACGAGCCGCTTGCGCTCGCTCCACGGGCTGCCGTCGGGCCGGGCCGAGGCCCGGTTGTACAGGATGCGCCGGTTGGCGGGCCAGGCCCACGCCCACTCGGCGGCGATCCAGTCCTGCTCGGTGTGCGGCTTGCGGCGGGCGGCCTGGTTGACGCCGTCGGCGTACACGCCGCAGTAGATCCAGCAGCCGCAACGGGTGGAGCCGTCGTCCTTGAGCGCGTGGTAGCCCGGCAGCGGCCGCCCCTGTTCGTCCCAGCCGTTGATCTCGGCCAGCACGGCCTCCGCCGACGGCTCGGCGCTCTCGCCGGTCACCGGGTAGTCCCAGGTGAGGTTGAGCACCGGCGCGTCCATCGGGTCCTGCGAGCCGGCCAGCTTCTCGCGGATGATGCGGCCGAGGTGGTACATGAACCACAGGTCGCTGCGCGCGTCGCCCTGCGGCTCGACCGCCTGGTGGTGCCACTGCAGCCACCGGTTGGTGTTGGTGAAGCTGCCGCTCTTCTCGGTGTGCGAGGCCGCCGGGAAGAAGAACACCTCCGTGCCGATGTCGGCCGTCTTCAGCTCGCCCGTCTCGATCTCCGGGCCGTCCTTCCACCAGGTCGCGCTCTCGATGAGGTTGAAGTCGCGCACCACCAGCCAGTCCAGGTTGGCCATGCCCAGGCGCTGCATCTTGGCGTTGGCCGAGCCCACCGCCGGGTTCTCGCCCAGCAGGATGAAGCCCTTGCAGACGCCCTTCAACTGCTCCAGCACGGTGTCGTACGTGCTGTGCGAGCCGGTCAGCCGGGGCAGCCAGCCGAAGCGGTAGTCGTTGTCCGGCTGGGCCGCATCGCCCCACCACGCCTTCAGCAGGCTGATCAGGTAGGCGGGCATGTTGGCCCAGAAGCCCTTGCGCGGCGCGTCGGCCTGCATGAACTCGTGCAGCCGCTCGTGCTCGTGCGCGTACGGCATCGGGATGTAGCCCGGCAGCAGGTTGAACAGCGTCGGGATGTCGCTCGATCCCTGGATGCTGGCGTGACCGCGCAGCGCCTGGATGCCGCCGCCGGGGCGGCCGATGTTGCCCAGCAGCAGCTGCAGGATGCTGGCCGCGCGGATGAACTGCGAGCCGTCGCTGTGCTGGGTCCAGCCGACCGCGTAGACGAACTCGGCGGTCTTGTCGGGCCCCGAGTTCTCCGTCAGGTGGCGGCAGACCTGCTCGAACAGGTGCTGCGGCACCCCGCACACCCGCTCCACCATCTCCGGCGTGTAGCGGGCGAAGTGGCGGCGCAGGATCTGCATGACGCAGCGCGGGTGGCGCAGCGTCTCGTCGCGCTGCGGGACGCCCTCCATCGGGGCGCCGGCGCTGCCGTGCGTCTCGGGACGGCCCGGCGGGACATGGCCCGCGCGCTCGTCGTACTCCTGGTCGCGCTGGCCGGAGGCGGGCACCGCTTCCATCCCGACGTACTGCCAGGAGTGCGTGTCGTACTCGCGGGTGCCGGGGTCGAAGCCGGAGAAGACGCCGTCCAGGTCCTCGGCGTCACGGTAGTCCTCGCGCAGGATCGTGGCGGCGTTGGTGTAGTTGAGCACGTATTCGCGGAAGTACAGCTCGTTCTCCAGGACGTAATTGATGATCCCGCCGACGAAGGCGACGTCGGCGCCGGCCCGGATGGGCACGTGCAGGTCGGCGAGCGCGCTCGTGCGGGTGAAGCGCGGGTCGACGTGGATGATGACCGCGCCGCGCGCCTTGGCCTCCATCACCCACTGGAAGCCCACCGGGTGCGCCTCGGCGAAGTTCGAGCCCTGGATGATCACGCAGTCGGAGTGCTGCAGGTCCTGCATGAACGTGGTCGCCCCGCCCCGCCCGAACGACGTGCCGAGGCCCACCACGGTCGAGCTGTGGCAGACGCGGGCCTGGTTCTCGATCTGCACCACGCCGAGCGACGTCAGCAGCTTCTTGATGAGGTAGTTCTCCTCGTTGTCCAGCGTGGCGCCGCCGAGGCTCGCGATCCCCATCGTGCGGTTGGTCCGCAGGCCGTCCTTCTCCTGCTCCCAGGTCTCGCGGCGGGTGGCGATGATCCGGTCGGCCACCATGTGCATGGCCCGGTCGAGCTCGATCTCCTGCCAGTCGGACCCGCCCGGCGGCCGGTAGAGCGCCTTGTGCTTGCGGCCGGAGCCGGTGGTGAGCTGGAGACTCGCCGCGCCCTTGGGGCACAGCCGGCCCCGGCTGACCGGCGAGTCGGGGTCGCCCTCGATCTGGACGACCCGGTCGTTCCGTACGTACACGTTCTGCGCGCAGCCCACCGCGCAGTACGGGCAGATCGACTTGACCACCCGGTCGGCGGTCTCCGTACGGGCTCTCAATGACGCGGTCCTGGCCGACTTCGCCGCTTCGCCCCGTGCCGTACGGTCCCTACCGGTCAGCTGCCGCAACAACGGCCACGCGAAATCCATGACACCCCCCGATGCCCCATGGCACGAGTCCTGCCCGGCAGGTCCGAGGGGAAAACCGGTCAGACGGGGTCAGAACACGCGGGAAGCCGCGTCGTCCCACGCGCCGGGATCACCGGACGGCTCGTAGCGGCGCAGCGGCTGCGTGGCGGCCACCAGCGCCCGCATCTCCGCCAGATCCGAGACCAGCCCGGCCGCGCGCGCCTGCACCAGCACGTTGCCGAGCGCGGTCGCCTCCGCGGGGCCCGCCACCACCGGCAGGCCGCAGGCGTCGGCGGTCAGCCGGCACAGCAGCTCGTTGCGTGAGCCACCGCCGACCAGGTGGACCACCTCCACCTTGCGGCCCGACAGCTCCATCGCCTGCCGCACGGCCCGCCGGTGCCCGAGCGCCAGGCTCTCCAGCACGCACCGCACGTACGCGGCGGGGGACGCCGGCGGGCGCTGACCGGTGCGGCGGCACTCGGCGGCGATCCTGGCCGGCATGTCGCCCGGCGGCAGGAACACGGGCTCGTCGGGGTTGACCACAGCGGCGAACGGCCGCTCCCGCTCCGCGGCGGCCAGCAGTTCGGCCAGGTCGGAGCCGGGCCAGGCGCGCAGGCACTCCTGCAGCAGCCACAACCCCATCACGTTGCGCAGATAGCGGACGGTGCCGTCGATGCCCGCCTCGTTGGTGAAGTTCGCGGCCCGGCTCTCGGGGGTCAGCACCGGCTCCGGCAGCTCGACCCCCGCCAGCGACCAGGTACCGCACGAGATGTAGGCGAAGGAGGAGCCCGTGGCGGGCACGGCGGCCACCGCCGAGGCCGTGTCGTGCGAGCCCACCGCCCGCACGGGCGCCGACCAGCCGATCTCGGCCGCCACGTGGCGCCGCATGCCGCCGACCGACTCACCCGGCTGCCGCAGCGGCGGGAAGATCCCGGACGGCAGGCCCAGCCGCTCGATCAGCGGTAGCGCCCACGACCGGGTGCGCACGTCGAGCAGGCCCGTGGTCGAGGCGTTGGTCACCTCGGCGCCCAGCTCGCCGGTCAGCCAGTAGCCGATCAGGTCGGGGATCAGCACCATCGCGGCCGCCCCGTCGAGCCGGTCGGCCAGCAGCTGGTAGACGGTGTTGAACGGCAGCACCTGCAGGCCGGAGACGTCGTACAGGGTCTCGGCGCCGACCGTCGCGGCCACCTGCTCGGCCACGCCGCGGGTGCGGTCGTCGCGGTAGTGCACCGGGTTGCCCAGCAGCGCGCCGCTCTCGTCGAGCAACCCGTAGTCGACCGCCCACGAGTCGACGCCGACGGAGGAGACGGGCCCCGCGTCGCGCAGGCCGGCCAGGATCTCGCGGTAGAGGCCGAGGACGTCCCAGTAGAGGCGGTCGGCCGCGCGTACCGGCCCGTTGGGGAAGCGGTGGACCTCGGTCAGCGTCAGCCCGTCGGACAGGTCGGCCAGCATGACACGGCCGCTGGAGGCGCCCAGGTCGACGGCGGCGAAACGACTGCTCATTGGGTGGACTCCCTGGCGACGAGCTCCGGCTGGAACATGATGTGCTGGTGCGCGTGCGTGTCGGGATTGTCGCACTCGTCCAGCAGAAGTTCGGTGGCGATGCGCCCGAGCTGGTAGGTCGGCTGGCGCATCGAGCTGAGCGACACCGCCGAGGCGGCGGCGAAGTCGATGTCGTCGTAGCCCATCAGCGCCACGTCGTCGGGCACCCGCACCCCCGAGCGCAGCAGCGCGCGCAGCACGCCGAGCGCCAGCAGGTCGTTGGCGCAGAAGACGGCCTCGGGCAGGCCGCCCGCGATGAGGTCGGCGGCGGCCTTCTCGCCGGCCCTGGCGGTCATCGTCGCGGTCTCGACCACCTTGAGGTCTTCCGGGGCGAGCCCGGCGGCCCGCATCGCGACCTTGGCGCCCTCGCGCCGCTCCACGCACTGCCGGATGGTCAGCGGGCCCGTCACGTACGCGAGGCTGCGCGCGCCCTTGGCCAGCAGGTGGGCGACGGCCGCCCGGCCGCCCGCGACGTCGTCGACCGCGACCGCGCACTGGTCGGGCCGGTGGGCCGGATGGTCGACCAGCACCACGCTGATGCCGTGCTCGCGCAGCCGGTCGATCCGGGACGGGTCCTCGCCGGAGGGCGTGATCAGCACGCCGCGCACGCGATGCTCGGCCAGCACCCGCAGGTTGCGGTCCTCCTTGTCGGGCGAGCCCGCCGAGTTGCCCAGGATCACGGCGTAGCCCAGCTCGCTGACGACGTCCTCGACCCCGGCGGCGACCTCGGTGAAGAACGGGTTGCCGATGTCGATCACGCTCAGGCCGATCGTCCTGCTGTGGCCGGCACGCAGCGTGGAGGCCGAGCCGTGACGGACGAAGCCCAGCTCGTCGATGGCCGCCTCCACGCGCTCCCGCGTCGCGGGAGCGACCTTGCCCGGCCGGTTCAGTACGTTGGAGACCGTGCCGGGGGAGACGCCGGCGCGAGCGGCGACCTCCTTGATGCTGACCATGGCCATGAAGACTCATTAAAACGTAACAACGAATGCTGCGCCAGCCGTGCGTCCGTATCGCGGTCGGCGCGGGGACGGCCCTGGAAACCCGCACGTGAGTGCTCCCGTGTCGGTGAGGAACGTTTTAATCCGGTTTCTCGCCGATCATCGCTCCGGCGTGCGGGTGAGTGCGTTAAAACGTGTCACCCGATTCCGGCCTCCGGCCACGGCGTCCAAGGCGGGAAGCGCATTGACAGCGGGCACCGGGAATCATAGTTTCCTGCACGAGGATTAAAACGTTTTGAAGAGGAGTGCCGTGCAACGCGTCTGCTTCCTGCTGAAAGTCCGCCCGGACCGGCTGGCGGAGTACCGCGAACGCCACCGGGACGTCTGGCCCGAGATGCGAGAGGCGCTGTCGCGCACCGGCTGGCACAACTACTCGCTCTTCCTCAGGGACGACGGCCTGCTCGTGGGCTACCTGGAGACCGAGGACTTCGAGGCCGCGAAGAAGGCGATGGCCGAGACCGACGTCAACGCCCGCTGGCAGGCCCACATGGCGCCGTTCTTCGAGGGCATCGACGGGCGCCCCGACGAGAACAAGGTCCCGCTCGAAGAAATCTTCCACCTGGACTGATCGGGGAGTGATGACTGACATCAAGGCCGCGCTGCGCGCGCAGCGCATCGAGACGCCGTCCTGGGCGTACGGCAACAGCGGCACGAGGTTCAAGGTGTTCGCGCAGAAGGGCGTGCCGAGGGACCCGTACGAGAAGCTGGCCGACGCCGCCCAGGTGCACGCCCACACCGGGATCGCCCCCACGGTGGCCCTGCACATCCCGTGGGACAAGGTGGACGACTACGCCGACCTGGCCCGGCACGCCCGTGACCTGGGCGTCGGCATCGGAGCGATCAACTCCAACGTCTTCCAGGACGACGACTACATGCTCGGCAGCGTCACCCATCCGTCGGCGGGGGTGCGCAGGAAGGCCACCGACCACCTGCTGGAGTGCGTGGACATCATGGACGCCACCGGCTCCGACACGCTCAAGCTGTGGTTCTCCGACGGCCTCAACTACCCGGGCCAGGACGACATCAGGGCCCGCCAGGACCGCCTGGCCGACTCCCTCGCCGAGGTCTACGCCCGGCTCGGCGACGGCCAGCGCTTCCTGCTGGAGTACAAGCTGTTCGAGCCCGCCTTCTACGCCACCGACGTGCCCGACTGGGGCACCGCGTACGCCCACTGCGTCAAGCTCGGCCCCAAGGCGCAGGTCGTCGTCGACACCGGCCACCACGCGCCGGGCACCAACATCGAGTTCATCGTGGCGTTCCTGCTGCGCGAGGGGAAGCTCGGCGGCTTCGACTTCAACTCCCGCTTCTACGCCGACGACGACCTCATGGTGGGCGCGGCCGATCCGTTCCAGCTGTTCCGCATCATGTACGAGGTCGTGCGCGGCGGCGGTCTCGACCCTGAGACGGGCGTGGCGTTCATGCTCGACCAGTGCCACAACATCGAGCCCAAGATCCCGGGCCAGATCCGCTCGGTCATGAACGTGCAGGAGGCGACCGCCAAGGCGCTGCTCGTCGACCGCGAGGCGCTGGCCGCCGCGCAGGGCGAGGGCGACGTGCTCGGCGCGAACGCCGTCGTCATGGACGCCTACAACACCGACGTGCGGCCGCTGCTCGCCGAGCTGCGCGAGGAGATGGGCCTCGCGCCCGACCCGATGGCCGCGTACGCCAAGTCCGGATATTTCGAGAAGATCGCCGCCGAGCGCGTCGGCGGCACACAGGCCGGCTGGGGGGCCTAGCACCACCATGAACAATCCAGTGAAGGAACTGCTCGACCGCTCCCACCGCCTGGGCGCCGACCCGCGCAACACCAACTTCGCGGGCGGCAACACCTCGGCCAAGGGCGCCGCCACCGACCCGGTCACCGGCGAGGACGTGGAGCTGCTCTGGGTCAAGGGCTCGGGCGGCGACCTCGGCACCCTGAAGGAGACGGGCCTCGCCGTCCTGCGCCTCGACCGGCTGCGCGCCCTCAAGGGCGTCTACCCGGGCATGGCGCGCGAGGACGAGATGGTGGCGGCCTTCGACTACTGCCTGCACGGCAGGGGCGGGGCCGCGCCGTCGATCGACACCGCCATGCACGGCCTGGTCGAGGCCGCGCACGTCGACCACCTGCACCCCGACGCCGGCATCGCCCTGGCCACCGCGGCCGACGGCGAGGAGCTGACCCGCCGGATCTTCGGCGACCGGGTCGTGTGGGTGCCGTGGCGGCGGCCGGGCTTCCAGCTCGGCCTCGACATCGCCTCCATCAAGGACGCCAACCCGCAGGCCATCGGCTGCGTCCTCGGCGGCCACGGCATCACCGCGTGGGGCTCGACGTCGCAGGAGTGCGAGGCCCGCTCGCTGGAGATCATCCGCACCGCGGAGGCGTATCTGGCCGAGCACGGCCGCCCCGACCCGTTCGGCCCGGTGGTGTACGACACGCTGCCCGAGGCCGAGCGGCACGAGCGCGCCGCCGCGCTGTTCCCGATCGTCCGGGGCCTGGCCTCGGCCGACGTGCGCGTGGTCGGCCATTACACCGACACGCCCGAGGTGCTCGACTTCCTCGCGCGCGCCGAGCACCCGAGGCTGGCGGCGCTGGGCACGTCCTGCCCCGATCACTTCCTGCGCACGAAGGTGGCGCCGCTGGTGCTCGACCTGCCGCCGGACGCGCCGCCGGAGCGGGCCGCCGAACGGCTGCGCGAGCTGCACGCCGCCTACCGCGCCGAGTACACCGCCTACTACGAGCGGCACGCCACCCCCGACTCGCCGCCCATGCGCGGCGCGGACCCGGCGATCGTGCTGGTGCCGGGCGTCGGCATGTTCTCCTTCGGCAAGGACAAGCAGACCGCGCGGGTGGCCGGCGAGTTCTACGTCAACGCGATCAACGTCATGCGCGGCGCCGAGTCCGTCTCCACGTACGCCCCCATCCCCGAGTCGGAGAAGTTCCGGATCGAGTACTGGGAGTTGGAGGAGGCCAAGCTCCGCCGCATGCCCAAGCCGAAGCCCCTGGCCACCCGGGTCGCGCTGGTGACCGGCGGCGGCTCGGGCATCGGCGCGGCGACCGCCCGCCGGCTGGCCGCCGAGGGCGCCTGCGTGATCGTGGCCGACCGCGACCTCGGCGCGGCCGAGAAGGTGGCCGCGGAGATCGGCGCGGGGGCGTACCGCGTGTCGGACGTCGCGGTGGCCGTCGGCGCGGACGTCACCTCGGAGGAGCAGGTCGTCGCAGCCGTGCGCGCGGGTGTGCTGGCCTTCGGCGGGATCGACCTCGTCGTCAACAACGCCGGCCTGTCGCTGTCGCGCTCGCTGCTGGAGACCACGCTGGCCGACTGGGACCTGCAGCACGACGTCATGGCTCGCGGCTCGTTCCTGGTCTCCCGGGAGACCGCCAGGATCATGATCGATCAGGCCATGGGCGGCGACGTCGTCTACATCTCCTCGAAGAACTCCGTCTTCGCCGGCCCGAACAACGTCGCCTACGGCGCCGCCAAGGCCGACCAGGCCCACCAGGTACGCCTCCTCGCGGCCGAGCTGGGCGCCCACGGCATCCGCGTCAACGGCATCAACCCTGACGGCGTCGTGCGCGGCTCCGGCATCTTCGCCTCGGGCTGGGGCGCCAACCGGGCCAAGGTGTACGGGGTGGAGGAGGAGAGGCTCGGCGAGTTCTACGCCCAGCGCACCCTGCTCAAGCGCGAGGTCCTGCCCGAGCACGTGGCCGCGGCCGTCTTCGCCCTCACCGGCGGCGACCTCGCCCAGACCACTGGCCTGCACATCCCGGTGGACGCCGGCGTCGCAGCCGCCTTCCTGCGCTGACCCGGCACGCCCTCCACGGGCCGCCGTGACCCCGTCACGGCGGCCCTTCGCATGTGTTGCCTCACTCACAAGAAGGTGTGGCGTCGTGTGCAGCGGATATGAAACCCCTCATGTGCCCGCCTCCTCCCCTCGCTTCATGCCCGGGGGTGACCTGACCACGGCTTGCATATTCATCCTGCACAGTGCATCATCTTAAGAAGCAAGCAAGGTCATAAGTAGATATGCATAATCATGCAGGAGGGCCGATGAGGGCAGCCATCGCGGGAGCCAGCGGCTACGCGGGAGGTGAGCTGCTCCGCCTCCTGCTCGGCCATCCCGAGCTCGAGATCGGCGCGCTGACCGCCGCGTCCAGCGCCGGCGGACTTCTCGGCGCCCGCCAGCCGCACCTGCCGCAGCTCGCCCACCGCGCCATCGAGGAGACCTCCGCCGACACGCTCGCCGGCCACGACGTCGTCTTCCTGGCCCTGCCGCACGGCCACTCGGCCGCCGTCGCCGCGCAGCTCGGCGAGGAGACGATCGTGGTCGACTGCGGCGCCGACCACCGGCTCGCCGACCCGGCCGCCTGGCAGGAGTTCTACGGCGGCGAGCACGCCGGCACCTGGCCGTACGGGCTGCCCGAGCTGCCCGGTCAGCGCGACGTGCTGAGCAAGGCCACCCGCATCGCCGTCCCCGGCTGTTACCCGACGTCCGTCCTGCTGGCGCTGTTCCCGGCGTTCGCCGCCGGCCTGGCCGAGCCCGACGTGGTCGTGGTCGCCGCCAGCGGCACCAGCGGGGCCGGCAAATCGCTCAAGCCCAACCTGCTCGGCAGCGAGGTCATGGGCTCCGTGAGTGCCTACTCCGCGGGCGGCGTCCACCGGCACACCCCCGAGATGGAGCAGGGCCTGACCGCCGTCGCGGGCGCGCCCGTCCGGGTGTCGTTCACGCCGACGCTGGCTCCCATGAGCCGCGGCATCCTGGCCACCTGCACCGCCCCCGCCGCGCCCGGCGTCACCAAGGAGTCGCTGCGCTCGGCGTACGAGGCCGCGTTCAAGGGCGAGCCGTTCGTCCGGCTGCTGCCCGAGGGCGTCTGGCCGGCCACCTCCATGACCTACGGCGCCAACACCGCCGCCCTGCAGGTGGCGCTCGACGAGCGCGCGGGCCGGGTGATCGCCGTCATCGCCATCGACAACCTCACCAAGGGCACGGCCGGGGGCGCGATCCAGAGCGTCAACCTCGCCCTCGGCCTGCCGGAAGAGCTCGGCCTTCCCCTGACAGGAGTCGCCCCATGAGCGTTACCGCCCCTCTAGGTTTCCGGGCCGCGGGCGTGGCCGCCGGCATCAAGGCTGGCGGCTCCCGTGACCTGGCCCTCGTCGTCAACGACGGGCCGAGCCGCGCCGCCGCGGGCGTCTTCACCGCCAACCGCGTCAAGGCCGCCCCCGTGCTGTGGTCGCAGCAGGTCCTGTCCGGCGGGCGGCTGCGGGCGGTGGTGCTCAACTCCGGCGGTGCCAACGCCTGCACCGGCCCCGAGGGCTTCCAGGACACCCACACCACCGCCGAGAAGGTCGCCGAGGCGCTGGAAGACTCCGCGGGCGAGATCGCCGTCTGCTCCACCGGCCTCATCGGCGAGCGGCTGCCGATGGACGCGCTGCTGTCCGGTGTCGAGACCGCCGCCGGCCAGCTCTCCCGCGACGGCGGCCTGGCGGCGGCCGACGCGATCCGCACCACCGACACCGTCTCCAAGATCTCCTTCAAGCGGGCGGCCGGCTACATGGTCGGCGGCATGGCCAAGGGCGCCGGCATGCTCGCCCCCGCGCTGGCCACCATGCTCTGCGTCATCACCACCGACGCCGACCTGACCAGTGACGAGCTCGACACCGTGCTGCGCCGGGCCACCTCCACGACGTTCGACCGGCTCGACACCGACGGCTGCATGTCCACCAACGACACCGTGCTGCTGCTGGCCAGCGGCGCCTCCGGGGTCAGGCCCGACCTCGCGGAGTTCGAGCAGAAGGTCACCGAGGTCTGCGCCGACCTGGCCAGGCAGCTCCTCGTCGACGCCGAGGGCGCCACCAAGGCCATCGCCATCGAGGTCGTCGGCGCCGCCTCCGAGGACGACGCGGTCAAGGTCGGCCGCGTGGTCGCCCGTTCCAACCTGCTCAAGTGCGCCATCCACGGCGAAGACCCCAACTGGGGCCGCGTGCTGGCCGCCGTCGGCACCACCGACGCGGTGTTCGAGCCCGACCGGCTCAACGTCGCCATCAACGGCATCTGGATCTGCCGCGGCGGCGCGGTCGGCGACGACCGCTCCAAGGTCGACATGCGCCCCCGCGACGTGACCATCACCATCGACCTGTCGGCCGGCCCGCACACCGCGACGGTGCACACCACCGACCTGACGGCCGACTACGTCCACGAGAACTCGGCGTACTCGTCATGAGGGCCGCCACCGCGCAGTCGAAGGCCGAGACGCTCATCGAGGCGCTGCCCTGGCTGACCCGCTTCCACGGCGCCACCGTCGTCATCAAGTACGGCGGCAACGCCATGACCGACGAGGTGCTCAAGGAGGGCTTCGCCGAGGACGTCGTCTTCCTGCACCAGGTGGGCCTGCGCCCGGTCGTCGTGCACGGCGGCGGCCCGCAGATCAGCAGCGCCCTCGACCAGCTGGGCATCGAGTCCACGTTCACCGCCGGCCTGCGCGTCACCACGCCCGAGGCCATGCAGGTCGTCCGGATGGTCCTGGTCGGCCAGGTCGGCCGCGACATCGTGGGCCTGGTCAACCGGCACGGCCCGTTCGCCATCGGCATGTCCGGCGAGGACGCCCACCTGTTCACGGCCGTGCGCAAACACGCGGTCGTCGACGGCGAGCCCGTCGACATCGGGCAGGTCGGCGAGATCATCAAGGTCGACGCGGGCGCCGTGCGCGCCCTCATCGACGACGGCCGCATCCCGGTCGTCTCCAGCGTGGCCAGGGGCGACGACGGCGAGATCTACAACGTCAACGCCGACACCGCCGCCGCCGCGCTCGCCGTCGAGCTCCAGGCCCAGAAGCTCATCGTCCTCACCGACGTCGAGGGCCTGTACGCCAACTGGCCCGACGACACCGACGTCATCGACTCGCTCACCGGCGACGAACTCGAGGCGCTCATGCCCACCCTCTCCAGCGGCATGGTCCCGAAAATGGGGGCATGCCTGACGGCCGTCCAGGGCGGAGTGCCGCAGGCGCACGTCCTCGACGGCCGCGTGCCCCACTCACTGCTGCTGGAGATCTTCACCAATGAAGGAATCGGAACGATGGTGATGCCCTGATGAGTCTGTACGACAGGTTCGAGCAGGCCTTCATGCCCAACTACGGCGTCCCGCCGATCGCGCTCGCGCGCGGCGAAGGAGCCCGCGTGTGGGACGTCGACGGCCGGCCCTACCTCGACTTCATCGCCGGCATCGCGACCAGCTCGCTCGGCCACGCCCACCCCGCCCTGGTGGAGGCCGTCTCGCGCCAGGTCGCCACCATCGCCCACACCAGCAACCTGTTCCTGCACGAGCCGGAGGTGCTGCTCGCCGAGCGCCTGCTCGACCTGCTGAACGCCCCCGCCCGGGTGTTCTTCGCCAACTCCGGCACCGAGGCCAACGAGGCCGCCTACAAGCTGGCCCTCAAGTACGGCCGGCGCGAGGGCCGCTCGTTCTTCGTGGCCGCCGAGAACGGCTTCCACGGCCGCACGATCGGCGCCCTGTCCCTGACCGGCAAACCGTCGATCCGCGACCAGTTCGGCCCGTTCCCGGTCGACGTGCGCTTCGTCCCCTACGGTGACGCCGCCGCGCTCAAGGAGGCCGTCACCGGCGACTGCATCGCGGTCTTCCTGGAGCCCACGCAGGGCGAGGCCGGCGTGGTGCCGCCGCCCGAGGGCTACTTCGAGGCCGCCCGCGAGATCTGCGACTCGACCGGCGCGCTGCTGGTGGCCGACGAGATCCAGTCCGCGATCGGCCGTACCGGCCACTGGTTCGCCCACCAGGCCGAGGGCGTCACCCCCGACATCCTCACCCTGGCCAAGGGCCTGGGCGGCGGGATGCCGATCGGCGCCTGTGTCGGGTTCGGCGACGCGGGCAAACTGTTCGACAAGGGCGACCACGGATCGACGTTCGGCGGCAACCCGGTCTCGTGCGCCGCGGCCCTGGCCGTGCTCGACAACGTCGACCTCGACCACGTCAAGACGGTGGCCGCGCGGCTGCGCACCGGCCTGGAGTCCGTCGCCCACCCGCTGCTGAAGGGCGTGCGCGGGCGCGGCCTGTGGCTGGCCGCGGTGCTGGCCGAGCCCCGCTCGGCCGACCTGCAGCGGGCCGCCGCCGAGGCCGGTTTCCTGGTCAACGCCCTGCAGCCGGACGCGGTCCGCATCGCGCCCCCGCTGGTGGTGACGGCGGAGGAGATCGACTCCTTCGTCGCCGCCTTCCCCGCGATCCTCCAGGAGGCGGCCAAGTGAGCCCCAGGCACTTCCTGCGCGACGACGACCTCACCCCCGGCGAGCAGGCGGAGGTGCTGGAGCTGGCCGCCGCGATGAAGAAGGACCGGTTCGGCTACCGGCCCTTCGAGGGCCCCCGGACGGTCGCCGTGCTGTTCGACAAGCCGTCGGCCCGCACGCGCGTGTCCTTCCACACCGGCATCGGCGAGCTCGGCGGCCTGCCGCTGGTCGTCGACAACGTCTCGGCGCTCATGGGCCGCGGCGAGCCGCCCGCCGACCTCGCCCGGGTGCTGGGGCGGCAGGTCGCCGCCATCGTCTGGCGCACCACCGGCCAGCACCTCATCGAGGAGATGGCCGCCCACTCGCGGGTGCCCGTGGTCAACGCGCTCACCGACGACTTCCACCCGTGCCAGATCCTCGCCGACCTGCAGACGGTCCACGAGCAGCTCGGCCGCACCGCCGGAGTCACCTTCACGTACGTGGGCGACGGCGCCAACAACATGGCCCACTCCTACCTGCTCGGCGGCGCCACGGCCGGTATGCACGTCCGCATCGCCGCTCCGGCCGGCTACCAGCCCGACGCGGTCATCCTCGACCGGGCCGCCGCCATCGCCGCGCAGACGGGCGGCTCGGTGATCGCGCTGTCCGACCCGGCCGCCGCCGTCGAGGGCGCCCACGTGGTCGCCACCGACACCTGGGTCTCGATGGGCCAGGACGGCAAGGAGGAACGGGTCAAGGCGCTCATGCCGTACCAGGTGAACGCCGAGCTGCTGGAGCAGGCCGCCTCCGACGCGATCGTGCTGCACTGCCTGCCCGCCTACCGGGGCTACGAGATCACCGAGGACGTCCTCGAAGGCCCGCGGAGCGTCGTGTGGGACCAGGCGGAGAACCGCCTGCACGCCCAGAAGGCGCTGCTGCACTGGCTGGTGCAGCGACGATGACCATCCCGATGACCAAGGCGGCGCGGCAGGCGAAGATCACCGAGCTGCTCATGCGGCAGGCCGTGCGCTCCCAGCCGGAGCTGGCCAAGCTGCTCGCCGAGAGCGGGGTCGAGGTCACCCAGGCCACGCTCTCGCGCGACCTCGACGAGCTCGGCGCGCTCAAACTGCGCGCCGACGACGGCTCCCTGGTGTACGCGCTGCCGGGGGAGGGCGGGGGCCGCATCCCGCTCACCCGGGTGGGCACCGGCGAGTCCCCCGACGCGCGGCTGCATCGCATCGCGGAGGAACTGCTGGTCGGGGCCGAGGCGTCGGCCAACCTGGTCATCGTGCGGACGCCCCCGGGGGCGGCCCAGTTCCTGGCCTCCGCCATCGACCACGCCGACTGGCACTCCATCCTCGGCACGGTGGCGGGCGACGACACGATCCTGGTCATCAGCCGCGACCCGAGCGGCGGCCAGGCGCTCGCCGAGGCGCTGCTGCGGGCTGCCGACCGACGAAGCACCACCTGATATTTCAGGAGAAGAAGGAAATGCCGGACAGAGTAGTACTCGCGTATTCCGGCGGCCTCGACACCTCGGTCGCCATCCCGTACCTCGCCGAGAAGATGGACGCCGAGGTCATCGCCGTCGCGCTCGACCTCGGCCAGGGCGGCGAGGACATGGAGGACATCCGCAAGCGCGCCCTCGACTGCGGCGCCGCCGAGTCGGTCGTGGTGGACGCCAGGGAGGAGTTCGCCGCCGACTTCTGCGTGCCCGCCCTGCGGGCCAACGCCCTCTACATGGACCGATACCCGCTCGTCTCGTCGCTGTCGCGCCCGCTCATCGTCAAGCACCTGGTGGCCGCGGCCCGGCGGCTCGGCGGCACGATCGTCGCCCACGGCTGCACCGGCAAGGGCAACGACCAGGTCCGCTTCGAGGCGGGCCTGTCCGCCCTGGCCCCCGAGCTGCGGGTCGTCGCGCCCGCCCGCGACTTCGCCTGGACACGCGACAAGGCCATCGAGTACGCCGAGGCCAGGGGCCTGCCCATCGAGACGTCGAAGAAGAACCCGTTCTCCATCGACCAGAACCTCTGGGGCCGCGCCATCGAGACCGGCTTCCTCGAGGACATCTGGAACGGCCCCAGCGAGGACGTCTACGCCTACACCGCCGACCCGGCCACGCCGCGCGAGCCCGACGAGGTCGTCATCACGTTCGACGAGGGCGTCCCGGTGGCCGTCGACGGCCGCGCGCTGACACCGTACGAGGTGGTCGACGAGCTCAACAGACGCGCGGGAGCCCAGGGCGTGGGCCGCGTCGACCTGGTCGAGGACCGCCTGGTGGGCATCAAGTCGCGCGAGGTCTACGAGGCGCCCGGCGCCATGACGCTCATCACCGCCCACATGGAGCTGGAGAACGTCACGGTCGAACGCGACCTGGCCCGCCACAAGCGAGGCGTGGACCAGCGCTGGGGCGAGCTGGTCTACGATGGCCTGTGGTTCTCGCCGCTCAGGAGGGCGCTCGACGCGTTCATCGCCGAGGCGCAGCGGCGCGTCAGCGGCGACATCAGGATGACGTTGCACGGCGGCAGGGCGGTCGTGACCGGCCGCCGCTCCGGCGACTCCCTGTACGACCACTCGCTGGCGACGTACGACACGGGCGACGCCTTCGACCAGTCGCAGGCCAAGGGGTTCGTGGAGCTCTTCTCCCTGCCCGCTAAGATCGCCGCCGCGCGAGACGCCAAGAAGGACTGACGTGCACTATGGTCGCGGTGGACGAGAAGGAGAACACGGTGAGTGATGGCAAGCCGATGCGGCTGTGGGGCGGGCGCTTCGAAGGGGGCCCGTCCGACGCGCTGACCCGGCTGTCGGTGAGCGTGCATTTCGACTGGCGGCTGGTGCCGTACGACCTGGCGGCGTCCAGGGCGCACGCCCGCGTGCTGCACAGGGCGGGGCTGCTGAGCGACGACGAGCTCGAGCGCATGATCGGCGCGCTCGGCGACCTGGAGCAGGCGTGCAAGGCGGGTGAGTTCCGGCCGACCGTGGCCGACGAGGACGTGCACACCGCGCTGGAGCGCGGCCTGCTGGAGCGGCTCGGCTCGCTCGGCGGCAAGCTGCGCGCCGGTCGCTCGCGCAACGACCAGATCGCCACCGACCTGCGCCTCTACCTCCGCGACCACGCCCGCACGATCGTCTCGCGCCTGGTCGAGCTGGAGACGGCGCTGATGGCCCAGGCCGAGCAGCACGCCGAGACGGCCGCGCCCGGCATGACCCACCTGCAGCACGCGCAGCCGGTCTCCTTCGGCCACCAGCTGCTGGCCCACGTGCACGCCTTCGCCCGCGACATCGACCGCCTCATCGACTGGGACAAGCGCGCCGCGGTCTCCCCGCTCGGCTCGGGCGCGCTGGCCGGCTCGTCGCTGCCGCTCGACCCGCAGGCCGTGGCCGCCGAGCTCGGCTTCTCCGCCGCCGCCCCCAACTCGATGGACGCCGTCGCCGAGCGCGACTTCGCCGCCGAGTTCCTCTTCGACGCGGCCATGATCGGCGTCCACCTGTCGCGGCTGGGCGAGGAGATCGTCCTGTGGGCCTCGCAGGAGTTCCGCTGGATCGAGATGGACGACGCCTACTCCACCGGCTCGTCGATCATGCCCCAGAAGAAGAACCCCGACGTCGCCGAGCTGGCCCGCGGCAAGTCCGGCCGCCTTATCGGAAACCTGATGTCGCTGCTGACGACGCTCAAGGGCCTGCCGCTGACCTACAACCGCGACCTGCAGGAGGACAAGGAGCCCGTCTTCGACTCCGTCGACACCCTCTTGCTGGTCCTGCCCGCGATGGCCGGCCTGATCGCCACCATGCGGGTCAACACCGCCCGCCTGGAGGCCTCAGCCCCCGACGGGTTCGCCCTGGCCACCGACCTGGCCGAGCTGCTGGTGCGGCGCGGAGTGCCCTTCCGCGAGGCGCACGAGGCCGTGGGCCACCTCGTGGTGTGGTGCCAGGTCAACGACAAGGACCTCGGCGAGCTCACCGACGACGAGCTGGCCAAGGTGTCGCCGCACCTGACGCCCGACGTCCGCGACGTGCTCAACGTGCCGGGCGCCCTGGCCGCGCGCAAGGCCTACGGCGGCACCGCCCCCGACCGGGTCCGCGACCAGCTCGTCGCGCTCGGCGAGGCGGTCGACGCGCAGGCGGCATGGGCGGCGGGCAGCTGAGCTCGGCCCCGCTGCCGCGGAGCTTCTTCGAACGGCCGTCCCACGAGGTGGCGCCCGACCTGCTCGGGCGCGTCCTCGTGCACGGTCCCGTCGCCGTGCGCCTGACCGAGGTCGAGGCGTACGGCGGCCCAGGCGAGGACCCGGCGGCCCACACCTACCGCGGCAAGACGCCGCGCAACGCCGTCATGTTCGGGCCCCCGGGCCACCTGTACGTGTACTTCACCTACGGCATGCACTTCTGCGCCAATCTCGTGTGCCTGCCCGAGGGCTTCGGCTCCGCCGTGCTGCTGCGGGCCGGTGAGGTGGTGGCCGGGCTGGAGGAGGCCCGCGCCCGCCGCTCGTCCGCCCGCCGCGTGCCCGACCGCGACCTGGCCCGCGGCCCCGCCCGCCTGACCATGGCCTTGAGCCTCGCCCGCGAGCACAACGGCCTCGACGCCGTACGCGAGGGCCTGGCCGCCGGGCAGCCGCATCAGGCCGCCGCCGTGCTGGAGGGCCTTCCCGCCGGCCCAGAGCTGATCAGGTCAGGTCCGCGCACCGGCATCTCGACGGCCAAGGAGACCCCCTGGCGGTTCTGGATCGACGGCGACCCGACCGTCTCGCCGTACCGCGCTCACGTGCCGCGCCGCCGCAACGCGGCCGCCACCTCCGTCGGGGAGGTGCCCAGCTCGTGAGGGCTGAAGATGTGCAAGTTGTCGCCGGTGTCGATCTCCAGCATCTCGCTGCGCAGCCCCCAGCGCCTGCGTACGTCGACCTTGATGTCCCAGATCGCCTCCCACGGCACGTGGCGCTTGCCGGCGAACCCGTGCACGACCGTGATGCCGCTCTCGTCGGCGCTCAGCCGTACGGGCACCAGCAGATCGCGCAGCGCCATCGCGCCCAGCAGCACGGTCGCCGGCACGGCCAGGATCACGCCGCGCAGGTCGTCCTCGAACCACCAGAAAACGCCGAGCCCGGCGCACACCAGAGCCCCTAAGATCTTGAAAGCGGCCAGCTCTCGACGGACCCTCCACATGGCTGCACAGCGTATCCAAGTGGCGGGCATCCGCACGGATCGGGCAGGCTAAAGGCATCGTCATCCAACCCAGGAAGCCATCACCGTGACCGACATCATCGACGACCTCGCGTGGCGGGGCCTGATCGCACAGTCCACCGACCTCGACGCCCTGCGCTCGGCCATGGCCAAGGGTCCCATCACGGTGTATTCCGGCTTCGACCCGACGGCGGCGTCGCTGCACGTCGGCCACTTCGTGCCGCTGCTCACGCTGCGCCGCCTCCAGCTCGCCGGCCACCGCCCGATCGGCCTGGTCGGCGGCGCCACCGGCCTGATCGGTGACCCGAGCGGCCGCAACACCGAGCGTTCGCTGAACGCCACCGAAGTGGTCGAGGAGTGGGTCGAGCGGCTGCGCGGCCAGGTCGGCAGGTTCCTCGACTTCGACGCCCAGCCGAACGCCGCCCTCATGGTGAGCAACCTCGACTGGACGGGTCAGCTGAGCGCCATCGACTTCCTGCGCGACATCGGCAAGCACTTCCCGGTCAACCGCATGCTGGCCAGGGAGTCGGTCTCGGCGCGCCTGGCGGGCGAGGGCCTGAGCTACACCGAGTTCAGCTACCAGATCCTCCAGGCCAACGACTACCTGGAGCTCTACCGCCGCTACAACTGCACGCTGCAGGTCGGCGGCAGCGACCAGTGGGGCAACATCACCGCGGGCGCCGACCTCGTGCGCCGCGTCGAGGGCGGACACGTGCACGCGCTGACCGTGCCGCTGATCACCAAGGCCGACGGCACCAAATTCGGCAAGACCGCGGGCGGCGCGCTGTGGCTCGACCCGGAGATGACCTCCCCATACGCCTTCTACCAGTACTTCCTCAACGCCGACGACCGCGACGTGATCCACTACCTCAAGGTGTTCACGTTCAAGAGCCGCGAGGAGATCGAGGAGCTGGAGAAGGCCGTGGCGGAGCGCCCGTTCGCCCGTGAGGCGCAGCGCGCGCTGGCGGAGGACCTGACCGAGCTGCTGCACGGCCCGGCCGAGCTGGCCGCGGTGGTGGCCGCGTCCAAGGCGCTGTTCGGACAGGGCGCGCTGGAGGAGCTGCCGGCCGCGACCCTGGCGGCGGCGCTGGCCGAGGTGCCCAAGGCCGTGGTGCCCGCGCTCGGCGCGCCGCTGATCGACCTGATGGCCGACAGCGGGCTGGTCGAGTCCAAGTCGGCCGCGCGCCGCGTGGTGAAGGAGGGCGGCGCGTACCTCAACAACGTCAAGATCACCGACGAGTCGTACGCGCCGACCGCCGACGACCTGCTGGCCGGGCGTTTCCTGGTGCTGCGCCGGGGCAAGAAGTCGATCGGCGGTGTCGAGGTCGGCTGATCTCTCTGATCACGACGGGCCTTCCCCTGGCGGGAAGGCCCGTTTCATGTGCGGGTGAACAGCGCGACCGTGAGCCCCGGCAGGTCGCCGGAGTGCTTGGCCAGGCTCAGCTCGTACCCGGCCTGCTCCACCTCATCGACCCGCGGCAGGCCGTCACCCTCCAGGCCCGACTGTTTCGTGCCGCGCCACACGACCCAGACCCGCTCACGACCGTCCAGCGCGGCAGAGACATCGGAGCGCTCGGGATAGCCGAACCCGTCGGGCTCCGGCGCGTCCCCGGTGCGCAGCACGTCCACGGGCATCAGCGAGTCGGCGTAGTAGTCGAAGCCGGTGCGCAGCTGGCTCTGGCCGTACACGATCGCGTCCTCCGGCTCTGCCTTGATCACGCGAAGCGCCCACGGGATGTTCTCGAACCGGCCGTTCTCCTCGCGTATCTCGACGTGGTCAGGGAAGGCCAGCGCGCAGCCGAGCGCCACGACCGCGATCCCCGCCACCACGGAGAGCCTCGGCAGGCACGCCACCGCCAGCCCGGCCAGCAGCGCCAGCGCCGGTGCGGTCACGAACAGGTACCGGTCCACGTACACCGGCGTCACCAGGTGCGAGACCGCGAGCAGCAGCACCGGCGGGAGCACCAGCCACCCCGTCAGCACGAACGCCCACATCCCCGCGCCCGCCCGCTCGCGCCGCGCCGTACACAGCAACGCCGCCCCGGCCAGCGCCATCGCGAACAGCAGGATCCCGAGGCCGGTGGTCCCCGCCGCCATCTTGGGGAACTTGAGCCACACCTCGGGCCCCCGCTGCGGGATCCAGCTGATCGCGTGCCGCTCGCCGTACCCGATCAATCCCAGCACGGCCGCCGGCACGCACCCCGCGGCCAGCGCGGCGGCCATCCGTCCCAGCACATCTCTCCGCACGAGCAGGAGCTGGGCGGGCAGGACGAGCACCGCGAACAGGTGCGTGGAGCACACCAGCGCCACCGCCACCCCGTACGCCGCCCACCGCCGGCCGCAGGGCCGCTCGAGAGCCCGGTGCAGCGCCCAGAACGTGAACACCACCGCCGCGGCGGCGAACGCGTACGACCGGGCGAAAGCCCCGTAGTAGGACACCGAGGGCAGGATTGCGAAGATCGCGGCGGCGATCACGCCGGCTCGTGTGCTGTGCAGGCGGCGCCCGAGATCCGCCAGCAGCCAGGCCGCCACCCCGATGGCCACCGCGGACGGAAGCCGCAGCCACAGCTCCGCCGTGCCCGCCTTCACCCACAGGTGCATGAACAGGTAGTACGGCAGGAAATGCCCGTCGATGTGCCGCGCCAGCTCGAACATCCCCGACAACGACCTGGTCGCGGCGCTGATGGTGGCCAGTTCGTCGCCGTTGAGCGTCGCGCCGCCGTTGCCCGAGAACGCCGCGGCCCCGGCGAGCAACCCCATCCACCAGCGGGCGTAGGCACGCGGACGGGCGACGGCACGGGCCGGGGGAGCGAGGGTGGCGGCAGAGGTCACCGGGGCAGGATACGCAACATAGGGTCTTCAACATGGCGAATGTGATCGTGTTCGACCTTTACGGTGTTATCGCGCGGGTCCAGACGCCCGAGGCGCGGCAGCGGATCGTGGAGCTGGCGGGCGTGCCGGAGGAGCGGTTCTGGCAGGCGTACTGGGACTGCCGCCCGCCGTACGACGCCGGCCAGGACGGGCCCGCGTACTGGGCCGAGGTGGCCGCCCGGCTCGGCACGCGCTTCGCCGACGTGCCGGCGCTGATCGCCGCCGACCTGGACAGCTGGTGCCACGTGGACCCCGCCATGGTGGAGGTCGTGCACGAGCTGGCCGACGCGGGACACCGGCTCGGCCTGCTGTCGAACATCATCGAGGACCTGGTGCCCGTCTGGGAGACGCGGCACGGAGAGTGGCTGGGGCGCTTCGCGTCGCTCACGTACTCGTGCCGGATCGGGGTCGCGAAGCCGGAGCGGCGGGCGTACGAGATCTGCGCGGAACGCCTGGGCGTGAGCCCCGGGGACGTGCTGTTCTTCGACGACCGGGAGGCGAACGTGGTGGCGGCCAGGGAAGCGGGTATGGCGGCCGAGGTGTTCGAGTCACCCGAGCAGGTGCGCGCACGCGTCCTGCATTCACCGTTCGGCGCCTCCCGCTAGCACGAGCAACGCGGCCAGGGCGGCGTCTTTGTGATCACGCGTCCACGGCGACCCGGCCCGCGCACGCAGGCCGTCGACCCGCGCTGTGACATCGGCGCCCAGCGCCCGGGCGGCGGTGTCGCGCACCTCCTTGAAGTCGTACCGGCTCACCGCCAGCCCTTCGCACCGCGCCGCCTTCTGCAGCGCCTCGTGATAGAGCTCGCCCTCCGCCCCGTGCAGATAGTGATGCTTGGCCGGCACTTCGGTGAGGACACGGGGCAGCGCCATCCTGCCGGAGCCGACCGCGCCCAGGTCGAGCGCGACGCCGGCCACGTCGTGTCCCGCCTCCGCCAGCTCGTGGACCGCCGCGGAAAGGGCGTCCTGCGCCGCCGTACGGGCCGCCTCCTCCACCCGGGCGATCAGCTCCGCGGCCGCGTCGAGGTCGAGCCCGGCGGCGGCGTGGTACGGCTGTCCGGGCAGCGATGGGTCGTCGAGCGATGTCGCCCGCTCACGCAGCAGCAGCTCAGGGGCGCCGGCTCCGCCTCCGATCGCCACCAGCACGGCCCACCCGCAGTGGTCTCTCACGCCGAGCGCGGTCGTCGCCACACCGGCTCGCCGCCCATGCTCCTCACTCACGTTCTGCACTCCCGCTCACTCACGTTCTGCACTCCCGCTCGCGGCTCCGGCAAGACCCCGAACGGTCAGACTTCGGCACCGCGGCCGTCCTACCGGTTACAGGCGTATGGCGCGCCGGTGACGCCGTTCTCACATCTCCGCGCGGGGCGATTTGACGTGTCGCGGATCGCGACCTAATCTTTCACTTCGCCCCGGGAGTGAGCCGGACGCCGATCAGGCGGACGGGCCCCAGGGCAAAGCCCTTTGACATGACGAGCCAATCCGGCGGAGTCGCTTCGGCGTGCTTTCGCAGGACCGTCTCCGGGCCTCCGTCGAACTCGCCGAATAATCGGTTGATTCGACACGGGCCGGGTGACACGGTAAGTTACGAGGGTTGCCCCGGAACGGGGCGAACAATCTTGGCGGATCTGATCGGCTCTCGGCAAACCTCCGGGTTTGACAGAGAATAGATGGATCTGATAAGATTGCGGAGTACGAGATAGCGCCTCCGCGCCGGATCTTCTCGAAGGTTCAGACCGGAAGTACGCGTCCGTTTCTTGAGAACTCAACAGTGTGTTAAAAGCCAGTGCATGATTTTCATGCAACACCTCGTCAAAGAGATTGTTTGACGGTTTTGCTTGGACGAAGTTTCCAAACATCATTTGGAGA
>NZ_SMKQ01000349.1 GCF_004348995.1 Nonomuraea terrae | reverse complement strand
AGCGGCCAACGCCATCGATCACGTCCTGGCTTGGTCACACTTCCGGCGGCTTCATCAGACACGCGCTCTGATCAGCCACTACCGGCGACGCGGTGACCCATTCCCAGCGGACCTACGAATGTAGTACAGGGTGGGTTGGAAATAGTAGTAGTTTGCAGGACGTGGTGGAGATAGCGGTGACGTGGTGGCGGAGTTTGAAATCTTGCGCGAAGGCGGCGGGAGAGCTCGTGGCTGGAACGTTCTCGACAGTGTGATCGGAGACCTCGCGCAGAGGCCTGTATTCCCGCCGGTCAAGACTGTTTGTTTCTGATCAGGGCGCCATGGTTCTTCTGGCGTGGAGGTGGAGAGCTTGGGAGAGGGCTGACAGGCGTTGGGGGGAGGCCAGGCCGGCGTGGTAGAGGTGGAATTCGGTTGCGCCTGCCTTGGCGTACGTCCCGAGGTGGTCGGCGAGGGTGACGGCGTCGGCGGGACGGGGCGGCAGGGCCAGGACGTAGGCGCCTATCCGCTGCTCCGGAGTCGCCAGGTCCTTGAGCCTGGCCAAGCGAGCGACGTCCACGGCGGGGTCGCCCCAGCAGTTGGCCACCAGCACGTCGGCTCCGGGCTCGCCCGCGGGCAGCGGGGCGAAGGCGCCGGCGGCCCAGGGGTCGGGATTGGCGTGCAGGGTGATGGGGACGTTCGGGGCCGTGCTTCTGGCGGCGGCGATGAGGCGTTGGCGGAGTGTGTCCGATAGGCCGACACGGATGGCGCGTACCTCGTCCGTCAAGAAGCCCAGGGCCTCTTCGATGGTGCCGGCGGACGAGGCGGCGTCGTTCGTCGGTGTGGCGGTCGTATGCGTGGCGGGCGCCGTCGCGGGAGGTGAGGTGCGGTCTATGGCGGCTTTGACCTGGGCTCTTGTCGCATCCGGATAGCGGGGAGCGCAGGCGTTGCAGAAGCACAGGGAGAGGAGGTCGGCGTCCGCCGGAGTCCAGTCGGCTCCCAAGGTCTTCTCGTGGACGCTCTGGTGGGCGAAGCCCATGGGGCCGCAGGCCTCCAGGATCAGGCCGTCGGGCTCGGCCAGTTCCAGGACTTCCGTCACCAGGCGTTCGCAGTACCCGATGACGTCCTCGTGAGCCGGGCACAGGGCGTATGGGTACGGGTCGCCGAAGGCGTTGCGCACGACGAGGTCGGGATTGGCGGCGCCGAGGTGCGAGTTGTGGGTGAGGACGGTCCAGGCGTGCACGTCGAGGCCCACGGCCTTCAGGGCGTCGCGGGCCTGGAGGTAGGCGTCGGCGGGTGTCCACGTCGGAGCGACGGGCACCAGCCGCCCCCACGAAGATGGGCGAATTGGAAGGTAGAAGGCCGGATATGGGACGTCCAGCACGCGGTGGGCAGGGTGGTACGGCGTCGCCGCCCGGGTCGAGTGGTAGCTCGCCGCCAGCGCGACCGCTCGCACACCCAGATCGGCCAGGCGGTCCGGGGCAGTGGGGTCGCCGACCACGTCCCAGGGATAGAGGTAGGCGATGTTCACCAGCGGGGTCTCCTAGCCGTGAAGGAGGGATCGAAGCGTTGCATGTAGGACGTGTCGTCGCGGGCAGTGATCCCGCACTTCTCGTACTGCTCGTTCATGACGGCCAGCGCATCCCGGTCGAGCTCCACGCCGAGACCGGGGCCGACGGGCACCGGCACGGCGCCGTGCACGAACCTGAGGGCACCCGCCAGGACCACGTCCTGGCCGTCCTGCCACGGCGTGTGGGTGTCACAGGCGAACGTGAGGTTCGGCGTGGCCGCGGCCAGATGCGTCATTGCGGCCAGGCTGATCCCGAGATGCGAGTTGGAGTGCATCGACATGGCCAGGCCGAAGGCGTCGCACATGGCGGCGATGTGCGAGGAGCGGACGAGTCCGCCCCAGTAATGGTGGTCCAGGAGGAGCACGCCGATCGCATGGGACGCCATCGCCGGTGGGAAGTGCTCGGGCGCGACCACGCACATGTTCGTGGCCAGGGGCATCGGGACGGCCGCGGCCACCTCCGCCATGCCCGCGATGCCGGCGGTCGGGTCCTCCAGATACTGCAGGACGCCGTC
Organism: Nonomuraea terrae; assembly: GCF_004348995.1. GTDB lineage: Bacteria > Actinomycetota > Actinomycetes > Streptosporangiales > Streptosporangiaceae > Nonomuraea > Nonomuraea terrae. The sequence continues at coordinate 3,015 of NZ_SMKQ01000349.1, read as the reverse complement.
GAGTTCGCGGCCCACCCTGATCGAGGTCTCCACGGTCCAGGCCGCGTTGGGGTCGAGGCGCAGCGGCACCTCGGGGAACGCCTCGTGCAGGGCGCGAATGGCGGCGATCTCCACGTCAGGCGGAAAGACGCCGCCCTTGAGCTTGATGGAGGTGAATCCGTACTCCTCGATGAGAAGCCGGGCCTGTGCGACGATGCCCGCTTCGTCCAGGGCGGCGCCGAATCGGTCAGGCTCGTCGCCGGGGTGGCCGGCCCACTTGTAGAAGAGATACGCGCTGTAGGGGACGGTGTCGCGAACCTTGCCGCCCAACAGGTCAAAGACCGGCACGCCGGTCGCCTTGCCGCGGATGTCCAGGCAGGCCACCTCGAAAGGGGAGAAGACTCGGTCGACGCTCTTCTCCTTGGTGGCGGCGCTCTGCCGACCGGTGCCCACGATGGCGTCGATCCGGGCGTACATCGTATGGAGAGCGTGGACGTCGAGGCCGATCAGCGCCTTCGCGCATTCCCTAACTCGGTTCAGATGGTGGAGATCGCCGTAGGTCTCGCCCAATCCGGTCAATCCATCGTCCGTGACGATCTCGACAATGGTCCGGAGGGCCCAGGGTTCGTGGACGCCGGAGGCGTTCAAAAGGGGCGGATCCCGGAAAGCTACTGGCGTGACGTGGACCTGCTGAATGATCAACGCGATCGCCGTCCATATATGTGAACAGTGGCCAGATTTGTGGACAAGTTGCCGCAACTGTAAGAATCAGGTTGAAGAAGTGTCAAGACTCCGAAGGGCCATTCGATGATCTACGGACACGACCCCAGGACCGGCGCGACCGTGGGCGCAGGCCTGCCCGAGACCGACAGTGCCGGGGTCGACTCGATCGTTTCCGCCGCAGCCACCGCCGGGACGGCCTGGCGCGCGATGCCGGCGGCCGAACGGGCCGTCGCGCTCGAGGCCGTCGCCGACGCGCTGACCGCGCACGTGGACGAACTGTGGCAGCTCGCCGATCAGGAGACCGCCCTGGGGGAAGGGCGGCTGCGCGGTGAGGTGGCGCGTGCGGCTGGACAGTTCCGGCTCTTCGCCGAGGTGATCAGAGACGGCGGCTATCTCGAGGCGATCATCGATCACGCGGACGCTTCCCTGGCGCCGCCCCGGCCCGACGTACGGCGGATGAAGCGTCCGCTGCAGGGTGTCGTGGCCGTCTTCGCGGCGAGCAACTTCCCGTTCGCGTTCTCGGTGGCCGGGGGCGACACCGCCTCCGCACTGGCCGCGGGGTGCCCGGTGGTCGTGAAGGCGCATCCTGGACACCCGAACACGTCCGAGCGGGTGGCCAGGATCGTGCAGGAGGCACTGCCGTACCCGGAACTTCTGGGCCTCGTACAGGGCATGCAGGCCGGTGCTGATCTGGTGCAGCACCCCGCGGTGGTCGCGGCCGGTTTCACCGGGTCCGTGGCTGGGGGCAAGGCGATCCAGAAGCTGATCGACGACCGCGAAGTGCCGATCCCGTTCTTCGGTGAGCTCGGAAGCGTCAACCCGGTGGTCGTGCTTCCGTCGGCGCCGGTCAAGGAGATCGCCTCGGGGTTCGCCGGATCGCTGACGCTTGGAGTGGGACAGTTCTGCACGAATCCCGGGCTCATGTTCGTGCCCGAGGACGACGAACTGCGCAAGGCGATCGTGGAGGCCGTCGAGGGCACCACCGGTGGTCCCATGCTGGCCGAGCGGATCAGGGACGGCTATGTCGGCGGCGTGGAGCGGCTGGGCGAGCTGCAGTTGCTGGCCGAGGGCAAGCCGGGCGAGGGGCACTGGGCGGTCACGCCCAAGGTCTTCACCGCCGATCTCGGTACGTTCGCGGAGAAGCTGCCGCACATCGCCGATGAGTGCTTCGGGCCGGCGTCGATCGTGGTGACCTATCGCGACGTCTCGGAGCTGCCTTCTGTGCTGGAACGGCTGGAGGGTTCGCTGACCGCGACCGTCCACAGCACCCAGCCGGACGAGGCCGCCGGCGTCGCGGAGGTGCTGACCAAGAAGGCAGGGCGGGTCATCTGGAACGGCTGGCCGACCGGTGTCGCCGTGTGCTGGGCCATGCACCACGGCGGTCCCTGGCCGTCCTCGACCACGACCTTCACCTCCGTCGGAGCCACGGCCATCGACCGCTGGCTCGCGCCCACGGCCTACCAGGACTGGCCGGATGCACTGCTGCCGGACGAGCTGAAGGAAGGCAACCCGCTGTCGATCCCGCGCAGGGTCGACGGTCGCCTGGTCCTCTGAATCCAGGTCGTCTGGAGTCAGGTCGTCTGAAGCCTGATCTATAAGGGCGGTCGGCGACATGAGACCGGCCTGGCAGTGACGCCACGGTCACCGGGGTCGTGGGCCACCGGAAACCATTGCGGTTTCCTTGGTCCTTGATCCCGGTGGTTGCCGTGGCGGGATGGTGTGGCTCCGGTGCACCCGGTCTGAGCTGCGCGTGTGCGTCGGCTTGTGGGCGGCACAGGCACGCATGTCTGGCCGGGCAACGGCGCGGCCGTTGGAGGCCGGTTGGGGTGCGCGGCTGGGGCGGCGCCGGTTGGGTAGCGGTGTGGTGCGTTTGAGATGCGCGGTTACGGCGGCGCTGGTTGGGTGCTGCGGCCGTTAGGGACGCAAGTTCGGTGTTGCGGCGGTGCGGTGTCATTGGGCTAGCGGCTGGGGCGGCGCGAGTTGGGTGGTGCGGCCGGTGGGGCGTCAGTTCGGTCGCGGCGGTGTGGTGCCTTTGGGGTCCGCGGTTGCGGCGGCGCCGGTTGGGTGGTGCGGCCGGTAGGGGCGCAAGTTCGGTCTTGCGGCGGTGCGATGCCATTGGGCAGCGGTTGCGCGCGGGAGTTTGGTCTTGCGGCGCAAGTTGGGTCGTCCGGTGGAGCGGTGCCGGTGGGGAAGCGGCGTCGCGGTGCCATTGGGTCGTCCGGCGGTGCGCTGTGAGTTGGGTCGTGCGGCGCGGCGGTGTGGTCGGGGTCGTGCGGCCGTGGCGGTGCAGGTCAGGTGGGAGTGGGGTGGGGG
>NZ_SMKQ01000348.1 GCF_004348995.1 Nonomuraea terrae | reverse complement strand
AGCTGTCGTTCTCCCCGGTCTCCGCCCGCCGCATCGAGGACGACCACCAGGGCAGCCGCCGCTACGCCATCGGCCTCGAAGACGGCACCAGCCTCGACGTGACCGTGCTCGACCGCGACCGCCAGGTGGCCGGGCTGCCGTACCGGCTGTGGCGGCGCATCAGGCTCAACTCCGAGACCCGGCGCCGCGCGATCCGTTCGTTGCGCGCCGAGCTCGAACGCGAGGCCCTCATGGCGTACGCCGCCCAGGCGGCCGGCGCCAGCACGCCCCGCCTGCTCGGCACCAGCGAGATCGGCACCGAGGCCGCCCTGCTCGCCTACGAGCACCTCGACACCCGCCCGCTCGACGAGGTGCCCGACGAGGAGATCGACGACGACCTGCTCGCCCAGATCTGGGAGCAGGTCGGGTTGCTGCAGATCCAGCGCCTGGCCCACCGCCGCCTCACCGGCGACGGCATCCATCTCGACAAGGCCGGCCGGATCGTGCTGACCGACCCGCGCAGCGGCGAGATCGCCGCCGGCGACCTGCTGCTCCGCCTCGACGTCGCCCAGCTGCTCACCTACCTGGCGCTGCGCGTCGGCCCCGAGCGCTCGGTGCGCGCCGCGGCGGCCGTGATGGGCCCCGACGCGCTGGCCGCGGCGATACCACTGCTCCAGCGCATCGCCCTGACCAGGGAGACGCGCTCGGCGCTGGCCAAGGCCAAACACGTGCTGCCCGAGATCCGCGAGCAGATCGTCGCGCTGAGGCCGCAGAACAGGGTCGAGGAGGTCCGCCTCGAACGTTTCCGCCCCCGCACGCTGATCACGATCATCGCCGGCGCGGTCGCCGCTTACATCGTCATGTCCCAGCTCAGCCAGGTCGACCTCTACCGGGTAGTGACCACGGCCAACTGGGCCTGGTCGGGGGTCGCGCTCGTCGCGTCGTTCGTCAGTTTTGTGGCCGCCGCGCTCATGCTGCGCGGCTTCGTGCCCGAGCACCTGCCGCTCTGGCGCACGGTGCTCGTGCAGTTCGCGTCGTCGTTCGTCAAGCTCGTCGCGCCCGCCGCCGTCGGCGGGGTCGCGATCAACACCCGCTACCTGCAGAAGCGCGGCATCCGGCCGGCGAGCGCGGTGGCCAGCGTGGGCGCCTCGCAGCTCATCATGCTGGTCTTCCACATCGCGCTGCTGCTGCTGTTCGCCTACATCACCGGCTCCAGCACCGCGACGTCCTTCACACCCTCGCGCGGGCTCGTCCTCGCGCTGCTCGCGCTGGCGCTGCTGGTCGTGGTGGTGCTGGGCGTGCCGCCGCTGCGCAGGCTGGTGACCGCGCGGATGCACAAGCTGTTCTCGAACGTGCTGCCGAGGCTGCTCGACGTGCTTCAGTCGCCGCGCAAGATGGTCGAGGCGTGCGTCGGCACCCTCATGATCACCATCGCGTTCGTGGTGTGCCTGTACGCCTGCGTGTGCGCGTTCGGCGGCGACATCAGCTTCACCGCCGTCGCCGTCGTCTACCTCACGGCCAACGCGATCGGCTCGGCCGCGCCCACACCGGGCGGTCTGGGCGCGGTCGAGCTCGCGCTCGCGGCGGGCCTGACGGTGGCGGGCGTGCCGCGCGAGCTGGCCACCTCTGCCGTGCTGCTGCACCGGCTGCTCACGTTCTGGCTGCCGGTGCTGCCGGGCTGGGCGTCCTTCACCTACCTCCAGCGCAACGATGCCCTCTGACGGTCAGCGGCCGGCCGTCACCTCGTCGATCGCCTTCAGCTCGTCCTCGGTGAACGCGGGCCCGTCGACGCAGGCCACGTTGTCCTCCAGCTGCCGCACGCTGCTGGCGCCGATCAGCACACTCGTCACCCGCGGGTCCCTGAGCGTCCACGACAGCGCCATCTGCGCGAGCGTCTGTCCCCGCCCTCTGGCGATCTCGTTGAGGCCGCGCGCGAGCTTGCGGTCGATCTTGTCCTCGCTCAGGAACCGGCTGGTCGCCGCCCGCGAGTCGGCCGGCACCCCGTCGAGGTAGCGGTCGGTCAGCAGCCCCTGGGCCAGCGGCGAGAACACGATGCAGCCCATCCCCGCCTCCTCCAGCACGTCGAGCAGCCCGCCCTCGATCCACCGGTTGATCATCGAGTACGAGGGCTGGTGGATGAGCAGCGGGGTGCCCAGCTCGCGCATGATGCGCGCGGCCTGGGCGGTCTGCTCGGCCGAGTAGTTGGAGATGCCCGCGTACAGCGCCTTGCCCGAGCGCACCGCCCGGTCGAGTGCGCCCATGGTCTCCTCCAGCGGCGTCTCCGGGTCGGGGCGGTGGCTGTAGAAGACGTCCACGTAGTCGAGCCCCATGCGCTGCAGCGACTGGTCGAGGCTGGCCAGCACGTACTTCCGCGACCCCCACTCGCCGTACGGGCCGGGCCACATGTCGTACCCCGCCTTGGTGGAGATGATCAGCTCGTCCCGGTACGGCGCGAAGTCCTCACGGAAGATGCGCCCGAAGTTCCGCTCCGCCGACCCGTACGGCACGCCGTAGTTGTTGGCCAGGTCGAAGTGCGTCACCCCGAGGTCGAACGCCCGGCGCAGGATCGCCCTGGAGTTCTCGATCGGCCGGTTGTCGCCGAAGTTGTGCCACAGGCCCAGGGAGACCACGGGCAGCTTGAGCCCGCTGCGTCCGCTCCTGTTGTACGGCTGGCGCTCGTAACGCCGCTCGTCGGCCTGATAGGTCATGCCGTGCCCCTCTCAATGATCCACGCGAGGGCGAAGGCCTCCTCCCGCCAGGCGTCGTAACGCCCGCTCCGCCCACCGTGCCCCGCGCCCATCTCCGTCTTCAGCAGGAACGGTCCGCCGGAGGCGGTCGCCCGCAGCTTCGCGATCCACTTCGCCGGCTCGTGGTAGAGCACGCGCGTGTCGTTCAGGCTGGTGATCGCCAGAATCGGCGGGTACGGCCTGCCGTCCACGTTCTCGTACGGCGAGTAGCTCTTCATGTAGGCATAGACGTCGGGGTTGTGTAGCGGATCGCCCCACTCGTCCCATTCGATCACAGTCAGCGGAAGCGACGGATCCAGGATGGTGTTGAGCGCGTCCACGAAGGGCACCTCGGCCACGACGCCCGCGAACTCCTCGGGCGCCAGGTTCGTCACCGCGCCCATGAGCAGCCCGCCCGCCGAGCCGCCCCTGGCGATGACCCGCTCGCTCCAGCCGGTCGCCTTCATGTGCCTGGCCACGGCCACGAAGTCGGTGAACGTGTTGCGCTTCCTGGTCAGCTTGCCGTCCTCGTACCAGCGCCGGCCCATCTCCCCGCCGCCCCGCACGTGGGCGACCGCGAAGACGAACCCCCGGTCGAGCAGCGACAGCCGCGGGACGGAGAAGCCGGGGTCGATGGAGGTCTCGTAGCTGCCGTAGCCGTACAGCAGGGTCGGGGCGGGCTTGGCCGCGTCCTTGCGCTTCACGATGGACACGGGGACCCTCGTGCCGTCCTCGGCCATGGCCCACTCGCGGAACTGCTCGTAGTCGCCCGGGTCGTAGCCGCCGAGCACAGGTCGCTGCTTGAGCAGGATCAGCTCGTGCGTGTCGAGCGCGTAGTCGTACACGCTGGGCGGGGTCACCATGCTCGTGTACGCCAGCCGCAGCCGCCTGGTCGTGAACTCGGGGTTGCCCGCCGGGTTGACGTCGTAGAGCGGCTCGGGGAAGTCGATCTCGTACGCGTTCCGCTCCGACGCCTCGACCCGCTCGCGCCACGACCGCCCGTCGGCGCTGTACGGGAGCACCCGCAGCCCGGTCAGCCCGTCGCGGCGGAAGTGCACGACCGCATGGTCGGAGAACGCGTCGATCTCCAGCAGCCGGGTGTCGTCGCGGTGGGCGATGAGCGGAGTCCACGTGCCGGGGTCGTCGAGGGGCGCGGTGGCCAGCTCGAAGTTCTCGGCGTTCTCGTTGTGCAGGACGTAGAAGAAGTCGCCCGCGTGCTCGACGCCGTACTCGACGCCGGTCGTGCGGGGGCGAACGACGCGGAACTCACCCGTGGGGTCGGTCGCGTCGAGGATCCGCACCTCGCTGGTGATCTTGCTGCCGGCGCCCAGCACCAGGTAGCGCTCGCTGCGCGTCAGGCCGATGCCGACCCAGTACTTCTCGTCGCTCTCCTCGTAGACGAGCGCGTCCTCCTGGGAGCCCAGGGCGTGCCGGTAGACCTGGTACGGCCGCCAGGCGTCGTCCACGCGCGTGTAGAAGAAGGTCGAGCCGTCGGCCGACCAGGCGCCGCCGTAGAAGATGTCGGTGATCTCGTCGGGGAGCAGCTCGCCCGTCTCGAGGTTCTTGAACCGCAGCGTGAACCGCTCGTCGCCCTTGTAGTCGGTGGAGTAGGCGAGCATCGTGCCGTCGGGGGAGACCGCGCTCGTGCCGATCGAGAAGAACGCGTTGTCGCCGGCCAGCTCGTTGCCGTCGAGGATCACCTGCTCGTCGGCGAGGCGGACACCGGGGATGATCTCCGGGGGCGCGTCGCCGTCGGCCGGCACCCGGCAGGAGACCGCGTACTGCTTGCCCTCCTCCGTACGCGTGAAGTACCACCACGCGCCCTTGCGGCTGGCCACCGACAGGTCGGTCTCCTGGGTGCGGCCCTTGATCTCCTGGAACACCTGCTCCTGGAGGCCGGACAGGTGACCGGTCTGCTGCTTGAGGAATGCGTTCTCCGCCTCCAGATAGGCGGTGGTGTCGGGATCTTCCTTGTTGCCCAGCCAGGCGTACTCGTCGATGACGGTGTCGCCGTGATGCGTCCGCTTCGTCGGGACCTTCTTCGCCACTGGCGGCGTGTTGCTGCTCACGTGGGGAGTCTATGTTCGGTTGTGATCGTTCTGTTGCCGGAGAACGAGACGAACCGGCCTGAGGCGCCGGAGAGCGCTGCTAATCTTGAGGAGCCGACGCGGTGCGGCACAACCTCCTCCTTCACTTCGGTGACTTTGGTGTGTTGTGTGCTCGTCGCGCCGGTAATCCCGCTGACCCCAGGTCGCGCGATCGATTCGCAGAACGGTCGAGTGGCTGGTAAGTTAGAGGGGTTGTCTCCGAAAGGGGGCAGGCTTAATTCCCGCAGATCGAGCAAGTCCGGTCAATTTGACAGGAACTTGAACGGCTGAAAGAATAAAGCCACAACGAAAGACGAAATGAACGCCTCCGAGCGGGGATCACGAG
>NZ_SMKQ01000347.1 GCF_004348995.1 Nonomuraea terrae | reverse complement strand
CCCACCCCGCCCCTCCGCCCCCAGGGGAAGCCGGATTCAGCCGGCGCGGCGGTACGTCAGCTTCCGCAGCGCCGTCTCCGCCGGTCCGCGCCTGCCCGTACGGGACAGTGACGCGGCCAGCACCACGCTGCCCAGCCAGGTCAGCACGGCGATGCCGGACGCGGCCGCGTCGCCGACGCGGGTGCCGATCCCGCCCAGGTACGGCGTGAAGAGCGCGACGAAGACCACGGACTGGAGCAGGTAGCACGTGAGCGACCACTGGCCGCAGGCGGCGAGCGCCCTGCCGACCGGGCCCGTCCGTCCTTCCCTGCCCGCCACGAAGAGCCCGACCAGCGCGGCGTAGGCGAGGCCGCCGGCGATGCCGGTGACGCTGTGCAACGCGTACACCGACACGCTGACCGCGTCTGATGGCCCCCAGAGCCGCGTGTCGATCAGCGTCAGCGGCACCGCGCCGACGACCGCGACCGCCGTGCCGAACGTGGCGACGCGGGCGAGCAACGCCCGGTGCGCCCGCGGCTCCTCCAGCAGGCGGCGGCGGGCCGCCCAGATGCCGAGCAAGAAGGCCGACACGACGCCGACGGCGAAGTAGGTGGGCGTCATCCCGGCCCAGCCGATCATCCGCGTCATGAGGGCTTCCAGCGGGTCGGCCATGGCCGCGGGGGTGTCACCCTTCGGCGCGCTCAGAGTCAGCAGCCCGAACCCGGCGAGCACGACGACGTGCAGGACGGCGCCGATCCCGGCGGCCCAGAACAGCGCCCGGTCACTGCGCCGGACGAAGCCGACGAGCAGCAGGCCGATGAGCCCGTACGCGCCCAGGATGTCGCCGAAGAACAGCAGGAGCGCGTGGCAGAACCCGAACGCGAGCAGCCACAGACTCCGGGCGCGCAGCACCCGCCGCACCTCCGGCCAGCTCCGCCCGGCGGCGGCCTGCCGGTTCGCGATCTGGACGAGACCGTAACCGAACAGCGCGGCGAACATGGGCAGCGCGCGCCCGTCCACCAGGAGGATCTGGACCCCGGCCACCAGCCGGTCGAGGGTCCCTCCGTCGAGGGTGTAGCCGCGGAAGCCGACCTCATGGCCGGACAGGTACATGTGCGCGTGCGCCACCGCGATGAGCAGCAGCATGAAGCCTCGCGCGAGATCGGGGGCGGGTGACCGCTGAGCGAGCGGCACGGCCCTCGCTGTCGGGGCCGACGCGGTGATGGACATGGGTATCCCCAGCAATTAGATACACGACTGTAGCTTACTTCTTCGACGGTAAGCTACATCGCTGTAGCTAAGCAAGGGGGCAACGATGAGCGAACGCGACGGACGCACCCGGCGGCGCGGCGAGGAGTTGATCAGCGCCATCCACGCCGCGGTGCTGCAGGAGGTGCTGGAGGTCGGCGTCGGGCGGCTGACCATGGACGGCATCGCCAAGCGGGCGGCGACCGCCCGCACCACGCTCTACCGCCGCTGGTCCGACCCGATCGAGGTGCTCGTGGACGCGCTCTACCACGCCCATCCGGTCGAGGAGCCGACGCCTGGGGCCGACGACCTGCGCGGCGACCTGATCCGCGCGCTCCAGCTCATGGTCAAGTGGACGCTCAGCCCGGCCGGGCTCGCGGTCGCGGCCATCCTCACCGACCCCAAAGGCTCGGCCAAGGTCTCCGACGCGCTGTTCGAGAAGGTCTTCGCCAACCGGGGCGGCACGTTCACCAGCACCGTGCTGCGGCACTACGCCGAGCGGGGTCACTTCCCCGCCGAACTCCTCACCCCGGTGGTGGCCGACATCGGCGAAGCCCTCATCACCAAACGCCTCCTCGACACCGGCAAGCCACCCACCGACACCGACCTGGCCGCCATCGTCGATCAGGCCATCCTCCCGGCCATCGGCCTGATGCCCGCCAAACCGGAGTGACCTCATCCCCAAGCCGGCACCGCCGGGCCCGGCGCTCTCCGCCGTAACCTGCCGGCGGTGGCCCGGCACCCGTCAAGCGCCCGACAGGTCCTCGCCGCCTACCTCCGCCACGCCACCCACGTCAATCGTCCGCCGCCACCTCGGGCATGGAAACGCCCGCCTCCCCAGCTGCGGATGGGGAAGCGGGCGTCGCCGGTTCTGGTCGCGGTTTACGAGGGGACGGGCTCGTGGGTGCGGTCGTTGTTGCTGGTCGGCGCGATGGTCACGGAACGCCGCTTCGACACGACGATGGCCGTGACCACCACGCCCACCGCCACCACGGTGATGCCGATGCGCAGCACCGGGTTGCCCGCGTACAGCACGACCGCGGGCGCCACCAGCAGCGCCACCAGGTTCATCACCTTGATCAGCGGGTTGATGGCCGGACCGGCCGTGTCCTTGAACGGGTCGCCGACCGTGTCGCCGATGATCGTGGCCTCGTGCGCCGGAGAGCCCTTGCCGCCGTGGTGACCGTCCTCGACGAGCTTCTTGGCGTTGTCCCAGGCGCCGCCCGAGTTGGCCAGGAAGACGGCCATCAGGGTCCCGCAGGCGATGGCGCCCGCCAGGAAGGCGCCCAGCGGGGCATACCCCAGGGCGAACCCGACCGCGATCGGCGTCATGACCGCCAGCAGACCGGGCGTGGCCAGCTCGCGGAGCGAGTCGCGGGTGCAGATGTCCACGACCCGGCCGTACTCCGGCTTCTGCGTGCCGTCCATGATGCCGGGGTTCTTGCGGAACTGTTCGCGTACCTCGAAGACCACCCGCATCGCGGCCCGCCCGACCGCCATGATCGCGAGTCCGGAGAACAGGAACACGACCGCGGCGCCGATGATCAGACCGACCAGGACGTTCGGCTGGTCGATGCTGAGGCTGAAGGTGGAGAACGTGCCGAGCGCCTCCTTGACGGACGTGGTCGCCGCCGCCAGCTCGGTCTCGACCGCCGTACGGAAGGCTCCGAACAGCGCCGTCGCGGCCAGCACGGCGGTCGCGATGGCGATGCCCTTGGTGATGGCCTTCGTGGTGTTGCCGACGGCGTCGAGGCTGGTCAGCACGCGGGCGCCCTCACCGTCGACGTCGCCGGACATCTCGGCGATGCCCTGGGCGTTGTCGGAGACGGGGCCGAAGGTGTCCATGGAGACGATGACGCCGACCGTGGTCAGCAGACCGGTGCCCGCGAGCGCGACCGCGAACAGGGCGATCGTGACGTTCCCGAAGCCGAGCAGGAACGCGCCGTAGACCGCGCCGCCGATGATGAGCGCCGAGTAGACCGCCGACTCCAGGCCGACGCTGATGCCGGACAGGATGACGGTGGCGGGGCCGGTGACGGAGCTCTCGCCGATCTCCCGGACCGGACGCCGCGTCGTCTCCGTGAAGTACCCGGTGAGCAGCTGGATGGCGCTGGCCAGCACGAGCCCGATCAGCACCGCGACGATGGCGATGAGCCGCGGGTCGGCGTCGGACTGCACGGTGGCGCCCGTCAGACCGGCGAAGCTGTCCGGCAGGTACCAGAACGCGGCCGCGGTCACCAGCACCGCCGAGATCGCGGCCGAGATGAAGAAGCTGCGGTTGATCGCCGCCATGCCGCTGCGGTCGCGGTCGCGCATGCCGGTGACGAAGATGCCGATGATCGCGGTGAGGACACCGATCATCGGGACGATGAGGGGGAAGATCAACCCCTCCTCGCCGAACGCCGCCCGCCCCAGGATGAGGCTCGCGACCAGCATGACCGCGTACGACTCGAACAGGTCGGCCGCCATGCCGGCGCAGTCACCGACGTTGTCGCCCACGTTGTCGGCGATGGTGGCGGGGTTGCGCGGGTCGTCCTCCGGGATGCCCTGCTCGACCTTGCCCACCAGGTCGGCGCCCACGTCGGCCGCCTTGGTGAAGATGCCGCCGCCGACACGCATGAACATCGCCAGCAGCGCCGCCCCGAACCCGAACCCTTCGAGCACGTAGGGCGCGTCACCCTGGTACACGAACACCACGACGGCCGCCCCGAGCAGGCCGAGGCCGACGGTGACCATGCCCGCCACGCCGCCGGTGCGGAAGGCGATGCGCATGGCACGCTTCTCGCCCGACTCCTTGGCCGCGGCCGCCACGCGCACGTTGCCGCGCACGGCCAGCCACATGCCGAGGAACCCGGTCAGCGCGGAGAACACCGCGCCGACCACGAAGAAGATGGAACGTCCGATGCGTACGTCTGTCTCTCCCGGCAGCAGGAGCAACAGGAAGGGAATCACGACGACGAAGATCGCCAACGTGCGGAACTGACGCGCGAGGTAGGCGCTGGCGCCCTCCTGTACGGCCCGCGCGATGTTCTGCATGCGTTCGGTGCCCTGGCCGGCGGACAGCACCTCCCGCACCAGTCCGCCGGCGACGGCTAGCGCGATCAGTGCGACCGCGGCGACCACGATCACGATGGTGAGATTGTTTCCGCTCAGAACCAGATTGGACGCTGGCTCAGCTGCCAGCATGTGCCTGCTCATCGTTCTCCTCGGCAAGACCGGTCGTCCTGCCCGGGCGGTGCCTCCCGGCTACCTCGGCGGGTGTTGCGGCACCATCCGGGTTGTGGGTGCCGCTTCCGGTTGAATCCGCGTTCCGCCGGATCACCTTGGCCGGTTCCCGGAGTCTACGCAGGCGCAGAACCGATATGAAGGCTCTGAGCGTCGCTAATTGTGCGAGTGTCTAGCAATCCCCTGCCAGCGCCCGGGTTTGGGACCTGACACGCGAAATTTCCGGAGGTTTGGGGTCACTGCAAGGAGAAAATTCGGCCAGACCGAAATTCGGGCGACATGGACAGGAGTGAATCCTGAGAACGCCTCGGCACGGCCACGCGAACACTCACTCGCCACGACCACCTCGCGCCTACGGAGGCGCTGGTCAGGACCCTAGCCGTGGCTTGGCCGAAGCTCTAACAGATCTTGGTGCATGGCAAGTGTACGGGCGGTATATGAATCGGCAAAAACCCACCCTTTCTCTCGAACCCAGGTCCCCATTGACCCGCACAAATGCTCCCCAGGCTGCCCCCGAAGGCGGCCATGACTTACCGCGAGGCCACCCTCGACTTGCTCGCCAGGGCAACCCTCGACTTCCCCACGAGAACGCCCCGACTTCTCACGAGCACCCTCGACATCTTCAGGACCTCGACATCTTCAGGAGGGGACTCTCTGCATCTTCACGAAAGCACCTTGACTTCCCCATGAGGGCGCCTCCGGCTTTCCTGGCCCTGGACCGCCTCGGCTTCCCAACCCGGCCCCCCAAC
>NZ_SMKQ01000346.1 GCF_004348995.1 Nonomuraea terrae | reverse complement strand
CCCTGGAGACGCTGCCGGCGCTGCTGGGCGCCGACGACGACCTGTCGGGGTTCAGTCTCAGGCACGACCTGCTCGCCGAGGTCGCGCGGCGCCATCCCGGTCTGCGGATCGGACGTACCGGCCGGGTCATGGAGGCGCTCGTCCCCGCCGTGCTGGAGCAGAAGGTCGTCGGCCGGGAGGCGTGGCGGGCCTGGCGCTGGCTGCTCGCCCGCTACGGCGAGCCCGCCCCCGGCCCCGCGCCCGCGGGCATGCGGGTCGTGCCCGAGCCCGCCGTGTGGCGGCAGATCCCGACCTGGCACTGGCACCGCGCCGGGGCCGAGGCCGTACGCGCGCGGACGATCGCCACCGCCGCCTGGCACGCCGCCAAGCTGGAGGCCGCCGCGACCACCGAGGAGCTCGACCGGCTGCTGCGCGCGCTGCCCGGGGTCGGCGTGTGGACCTCGGCCGAGGTGCGCCAGCGTGCCTTCGGCGACCCCGACGCCGTGAGCGTGGGCGACTTCCACCTGGCCAAGCTCGTCGGTTACGCGCTGACGGGGGAGAAGACCGACGACGAGGGCATGCTGCGGCTGCTGGAGCCGTACGCGGGGCATCGGCACCGGGCGACGGTCCTGGTCTGGCTGAGCGGCCGCCGGCCGCCCGCGCGCGGTCCTCGCATGGCCGCCCGTGACTACCGGTCCTTCTGAGGTGCGGGACTGGGTGCGAGCGGCGAACTCAGCCCTTTGTAGTGTGCGTTTATGAGTTCTGACTCCGCGCTCCGCCGCGCGCTCGCCCGTGCCAGGGACGGCAAGACCCTCGACGTCACTGAGGCCACCGTGCTGCTGGGGGCGCGCGGTGAGCACCTCGACACGCTTCTCGACCACGCCTCCCGCGTGCGCGACGCCGGTCTGAACGCCGCCGGGCGTGAAGGGATCATCACCTACAGCAGGAAGGTGTTCATCCCGTTGACCCGGCTCTGCCGGGACCGTTGTGGTTACTGCACGTTCGCGACCGCGCCGCACAAGCTGCAGGCGCCGTTCCTGAGCCCGGACGAGGTGCTGGAGATCGCCCGGCAGGGGGCGGCGATGGGGTGCAAGGAGGCGTTGTTCACGCTGGGCGACCGGCCGGAGGACCGCTGGCACCAGGCCAGGGAGTGGCTCGACGCCCACGGTTACGACGACACGCTGTCATACGTGCGGGCCATGGCGATCAGGGTACTGGAGGAGACCGGGCTGCTGCCGCACCTCAATCCGGGGGTGCTGGGCTGGCGTGACTTCCAGCGGCTCAAGCCGGTGGCGCCGTCCATGGGGATGATGCTGGAGACGACGTCGCGGCGGTTGTTCGAGGAGAAGGGGCAGCCCCACTACGGCTCGCCGGACAAGGATCCGGCCGTGCGGCTGCGCGTGCTGGAGGACGCCGGGCGCACGAACGTGCCGTTCACCACGGGCATCCTCATCGGCATCGGCGAGACCGTGCAGGACCGCGCCGAGTCGATCTTCGCCATCCGGCGGGTGGCCCGCGAGTACGGCGGCATCCAGGAGGTCATCGTCCAGAACTTCCGCGCCAAGCCCGACACGGCCATGCGCGGCCTGCCGGACGCCGACCTGCAGGAGCTGGCCGCCACCATCGCGGTCGCCCGCCTGGTGCTCGGCCCCCGCACGCGCATCCAGGCTCCGCCCAACCTGGTCGACTCCGAGTACGCGCTGATGATCCGGGCCGGCATCGACGATTGGGGCGGGGTGTCGCCGCTGACCCCCGACCACGTCAACCCCGAGCGGCCCTGGCCGCAGATCGACGACCTCGCGGCGCGGACGGGCGAGGCGGGGTTCCAGCTTCGGGAGCGTTTGACGATATATCCGGAATATGTGCTGGCCGGTGAGCCCTGGCTCGACCCCCGCCTGTTCGCCCACGTCACCGCCCTGGCCGACCCGCGCACCGGCCTGGCCCGCGAGGACGCCGTCCTGGAGGGCCGTCCCTGGCAGGAGCCCGACGGCGGCTTCAGCGCGTCCGGCCGCGTGGACCTGCACGTCGAGGTCGACACCACAGGCCGTACGAACGACCGCCGCGACGACTTCGACCACGTCTACGGCGACTGGGACGCGCTGCGCGAACGCCTCGGCACGGTGGCCGCCGCCACCCCGAGCGACGTGCGCCAGGCGCTCAGGCGGGCCGAGGCCGACCCGGCCGGCCTGACGGACGCCGAGGCCGTCGCCCTGCTCGGGGCCGAGGGCGAGGCGCTGGACGAGCTGGCCGCCATCGCCGACGCGCTGCGCAAGGAGGCCGTGGGCGACGACGTGACGTACGTCGTCAACCGGAACATCAACTTCACCAACGTCTGCTACACCGGCTGCCGCTTCTGCGCCTTCGCCCAGCGCAGGACGGACGCCGACGCGTACACGCTGAGCCTCGACCAGGTCGCCGACCGGGCCGAGGAGGCGTGGGCGGCGGGCGCCACCGAGGTGTGCATGCAGGGCGGCATCCACCCCGACCTGCCCGGGACGGCGTACTTCGACATCGCCAGGGCCGTCAAGGAGCGGACTCCGGGCATGCACGTGCACGCGTTCTCCCCGATGGAGGTCATCAACGGCGCTTCCAGGACGAACCTGTCGATCCGCGACTGGCTGGAGGCGGCCAAGGAGGCCGGCGTCGACTCGCTGCCCGGCACCGCGGCCGAGATCCTGGACGACGACGTGCGGTGGGTGCTGACCAAGGGCAAGCTGCCGGCCAAGGAGTGGATCGAGGTCATCACCACGGCCCACGAGGTCGGCATCCCGACGACGTCCACGATGATGTACGGCCACGTGGACAACCACCTGCACTGGGTCAGGCACATCAAGCTCATCAGGCGGCTGCAGGAGCAGACCGGCGGTTTCTCGGAGTTCGTGCTGCTGCCGTTCGTGCACACCAGCGCGCCGATCTACCTGGCCGGCGTGGCCAGGCCGGGCCCGACGGCGCAGGAGAACCGCGCCGTGCACGCCCTGTCCAGGATCCTGCTGCACGGCGCGATCAAGAACATCCAGTGCTCGTGGGTCAAGCTCCAGGACGACCTGTGCCACCAGGTGCTCCAGGGCGGCGTGAACGACCTCGGCGGCACGCTGATGGAGGAGACCATCAGCCGGATGGCCGGATCGGAGAACGGCTCGTACAAGACCATCAGCGAGCTGCGCGCGATGGTCGAGGTGACCGGCAGGCCGGTCCGCCAGCGCACCACCGAGTACGGCGTCCCGGGCGAGGAGCGGCTGCGCGCCTCCGCGGCCAGCGACGGCGTCTGCCGGAGCGTCAGGCGCGTGCTGCCGCTGGCTCGGCCGTAACCTGGGTTCTCGCCGGACTCGCGTCCGGTATGAGAGGCATGGGGAGGTTCGCTCTTGCGGTTGGGGCAGCACCGTGCCGCGCCGTCCCCTGAGCGGCGACGCAGGAAGGCGCTGGGGCGCGGCATGCTGGCGGGCCTCGCGTCCGTGGCGATCGTCGCGGCCGGCGCCTTCGTGGTCGTCGGCGGCGGCGGGATGCTCTGCGGCACGCGAGAGCCCGTTCTGGTGGACGTGGCCGCCGCCGTCGACGTGGCCCCCGCGGTCATGGAGGCGGCTGACCGGTTCAACGCGACGGACACCGCCGTGGGCGGCCGGTGCGTGCTCGTCCAGGTGACCGAGCAGCCGCCCGCCACGGTGTTACGCACGCTGATCGGCGAGCGGGCGGGCGTGCTGAGCGAGCGGCCCGACGGGTGGATCGCCGACTCGTCGGCGTGGATCCGGCTGGCCCGCCAGCGGGGCGCGAGCGCGCTGCCGGCGCGGGAGAGCGTGGTGGCCACCTCGCCGCTGGTCTTCGCCACCCGCTCGTCGCTGGCCCGGCGCTTCTCCGTGGGCGGCACCGAGATGAACTGGCGGATGGTCTTCCCCCGACCGTGCGCGGGCGGCTGACGCCCACCGAGGACGAGCCCGACGTCGTCCGCGTGCCGGACCCGTCGCTGGCCGGGGCGGGCATCGCCACCGTGGCCGCCGCCCGCGACGTCGTCGGCGCCGGGCCGGACGCCGACCAGGCGCTGACCGCGTTCGTCCGGTGGGCGCAGGCCGGGTCGGCGCCCGACTACCGCAGCATGCTGGCCGCGGTGGACGACCACACGTTCTGGCGGCGGCCGGTCGTCATCGTGCCCGAGCAGTCGGTGTGGCAGCACGCCCTGCGGCCCTCGGACGACCCGGTGGTGGCCCTGCACCCCCGCGAGGGCACGATCACCCTCGACTACCCGTACGTCGTCACCGCCGCCGATCCCCGCGTCGCCGAGGCGTCGGCGGCCTTCGCCGACTGGCTGACCGGGCCGCAGGCCCAGGAGATCGTCCGGCGGGCGGGGTTCCGGTCGGGCGACGGCCGGCTGGGGCCGCTCTCGCCTGGCCCGCAGATCCCCGCCCAGCCGCCGAGGACCAGGACGTCCGTGACGCCGCAGGACATCGACCAGGCGCTGCGGGTGTGGAGCCGCCTGGCCCCGCCGACCAACATCCTCGCGCTGGTCGACACCTCCAGGCACATGGTGAAGCCGCTGGGCGTCGCGCTGGACGCGGCCAGGATCGGCCTGCGGCTGTTCCCCGACTCCACCCGCATGGGCCTGTGGGAGTTCGCCGACAAGGCGGGCGGGATCAGGGACTACCGGCAGCACGTCGCCCTCGGCCCGGTCGCCGAGCCGGAGCGCCGGGCCCTCGTCGAGCAGGCGCTCGGCACGCTGCGCGCCCACGCCGAGCGGGACAGCTCGCTCCACGACGCCGTGCTCAGCGGCTTCCGCGCGGTCTCCGGCGACTACCGCCCGGAGATGAACAACACGCTCCTGGTGATCACGGCGGGCCGCGACGACGGCCGCGGCGCGAGCCTGACGCGGCTCCTCGACGCGCTGCGGCGCGAATGGGACCCTGAGCGGCCGGTCCAGATCATCGTCATCGCGTTCGGCGAGGACGTCGACCGCGCGGCCCTGTCGCAGATCACCGCGGCCACGAACGGCTCGCTGCATGAGGCCAGAAAGCCGGAGGAGATCATCGACGTCTTCCTCGCCGCCCTGGCCCGCCGCCTGTGCCATCCGACCTGCGACGCGTGAAGGGGCGCCCCACGCCGGGGACGCCCCCTTCAGGTCGTCAGGTCACGCGCGTTGCCAGAGCGCCGGGACGTTCGGCGGCTCCCACCCGGCGAGGGCGGTGTGCGCCTGGAGGCAGCGGTAGGTCACGCCGTTGTAGGTGACCGTGCTGCCCGCCGCGTACGCCGTGCCGGTCCGCCACGTGCCCGACGGGGTGGTCGGGGTGGGCGCTG
>NZ_SMKQ01000345.1 GCF_004348995.1 Nonomuraea terrae | reverse complement strand
GCTTGGGGCCGGGGCGGCGTTCGGGGCGGCGCACGACGACGATGCTCATCGAGACGTTCTTACCAGAAGAGACCAGATATGTTCTGTGTTGTCCGTGACCGCAGGTGGGGACCGAGGGGTTAGGAATGGGACGAATGGTTCAGGGGCCTCCGCCCGGACCACCGCCGGCACAGGGGCCACCCCTTGGACCTCCCCCGATGTACGGCCCCCCGATGAACTTCCCCGGCCGACCGCCCGGTCCGCCGCCGGGCCATGGGCCGATCCAGCAGGGCGCCCTCCCACAGGTGCCCGTGCCACTGCCGGCGCAGTGCCACGTGACGATCGTCGGCCCGCGCCGCAAGGCCGACCTGGCATTGCCCGCCGACATCCCGCTTCCCAACGTGCTGCCGTCCCTGCTGCGCGCGCTGGGCGAGGTGGGCGGCGACGCCGCGGCGGCGCCCGGTTGGACGCTGCAGCGGCTCGGCGGTGCGCCGCTCGACCTGAGGCAGAGCCTGGGAGCGCTCGGTGTGCTCGACGGCGAGATCCTCTACCTCAGGCCGCGTGAGGCGATCCTGCCGCCCGCGCTCTACGACGACGTGGCGGACGTGGTGGCGAGCCGGGTCCGGGAGGGAGGCGGCGCCTGGTCGGCCAAGCATTCGAGGGTCCTGGGCGCGAGCGGCGCCACTGGCCTGCTCGTGCTCGGCGCCGTCGGCCTGGCGCTGTCCGGCATGTCCGGGCTGACCATCACGATCGTCGCCGCGCTGCTGGCGCTGCTGCTGGTCGTCACCGGCACCCTGCTGTCCAGGGCCGTCGGGGACTCGCAGGCGGGAGCGCTGGTGGGGCATGCCGCTCTGCCGTACGGGTTCGTGGCCGGCCTGTTCGCCCCGGCCGCCGGCGGAGCGGTGCTCGCTTTCGGCGCGCCACACCTGCTGGCGGCGATGGCCTGCACCGCGCTGGCCGCCGCGGTCGGCGGGGCGCTGATCTCCGACGGCGTGCCCGGCTTCCTCGGCACGGCCGTGGCGAGCACGGTGGGAGCGATCTGCTCGGCCGTGGTGATGGTGTGGTCGGCGCCGCCCGCCGGTGTGGCGGCCGTGGCCATCGCCGTGCTCCTGGCCCTGATGCCGCTGGTGCCCTCGCTGTCGTTCCGGCTGGCCAAGGTGCCGCTGCCCGCGATGCCCACCACGGCCGAAGAGCTGCGCAGCGACAACCAGCGCCTGGACGCCCCGGCCATCCAGGAGCGCACCAGGGTCGCGCAGCGCCACGCCGTCGGGATGATCGCGGGAATTGGGATCTGCGCGCTGGTCGCGCAGGTGCTGCTGGTGCTCGACGACTACTGGGTCTCGTCGGTCATGACCGTGTCGCTGTCGCTGTCGCTCATCATGCGGGCCCGGGTGTTCCGCAGTCTCGGCCAGCGCATCTGGCTGGTGGGCGGAGGCTTGGCGGGGTTCGCCATGCTGACGCTGTCGTTCGTCGGCGACGGCGGCATCGTGGGATCGCTGGCCGTGGCCATCGCCGTCCTGTGGCTGGCGCTGATCACTGTGGGCATCGGCATATGGCTGTCGATGAGCAAGCCGTCACCGTTCTGGGGCCGTGCAGGCGACATCGTGGACCTCGTACTGATGGTGCAACTGTTCCCGCTCGCGCTCGGCGTGCTGGAGGTCTACAGCTGGGTGCGTGGCCTGTCCGGCTGATCCCGGCCCGGAATCTCTCGAAACAGGAGGCAGCATGCAGGAGTTCGGCGACTTCGCGAAGATCGACCTGGAGAAGCTGGTGAAGGGGGCCGACGAGCAGCTCGCCCTGCTCGGCGATTTCCAGGAGCGGGCCGCGTCGTGCGTCGGCCGCGCCCAGGACGAGAACGGCTTCGTCGCCGTGGAGTACGGGCAGGAGGGCGTGCGCGAGCTGGAGTTGCATCCGAAGGCGATGCGGCTGTCCTCGGGGGAGCTGGCGGAGCTGATCAAGATCACGCTCCGCGACGCCACGGAGGACTTCCAGCGCAGGCTCACCGAGGATGCGGGAGAGCTGTTCGGGCAGGAGTCCAACCCGCTCAGGCTGCTGGCCGAGCCGGGCTCCATCACCGCCAAGGTGAAGGAGGCGGAGCCGCTCTACGATCAGGCGTTCGAGGACGTGATGGGTCGGCTCGACAGCATCCGGCGGCGGCTGGAACTCTGACGCGACCTCGGAGGTTCGGTACCGATGGACGTGTTCATGGCCTGATCCATGGCGGATGCACCTATAAGGCGCTATATCGCGACCGATCTGTAATCTGCGATTTTTGTGATCTGTGGGGCTGATGGTGGTTAACATGCCAATTGACGTTGTTCACTGAGGGGAGTCCATCCCTTATCGGGGTTGACCGCGCGCGGTGATCGACGAGGCAATCGCGACTTGGAGGTCCAGTGGCACTGTACGGGGCAAGTCCCACGCAGTTGACGAACGCGGCCGGCTACTGCCAGGACACCGCGCAGTACATCGAGGGCATGCGGCTGCGGGTTCAGGAGATCAAGGCCACCCTCACCACGCAGGGGTGGAAGGGCAACGCATCCGCGCGGTTCAGCCAGGCGCTCGACCAGTGGGACGGCGAGTTCAAGGGCGTCATCAAGGTCCTTGAGGACATCTACGACCGGCTCAACATCGGCGCCGGCGTCTACCGGAACACCGCCGACCAGAACATGGACATCGCGGGCGGCTTCGCCCGGACCGGCGAGTCCGGTCGCATCGACTCCCTCATCAACGCCAACCGCTGACCAGGACGGATGACGCCATGACGATGCCTGACGACTACACATTTGTCCGATTCGGCTCCATGGAGCAGGCCTACGAGGAGCTCAAGGGAGTCATCACCGAGCTCGACCGGGTCACCGACGACCTCTACCAGGACATCAAGAAGGAGCTCGGGGCGAGCTGGGAGGGCGAGGCCCAGCAGTTCTTCGACGTGAAGAAGGAGCAGTGGAACGCCCACGAGAAGGCGATGGGCCAGCAGCTCTTCCAGGCCGCCGAGGCGGTCAATCTCGCGAAGGGCAACTACGAATCCGCCGAGCGGCGCAACATCAGCATCTGGACGGACTGATCTGGTTCGATCACCCTCTCGGTCATCGCCCTGGCGATGACCGAGAGTCATGTTCGTGGGGACGAGGATGACTCAGAAGGACGCGATGTACGGGGGCACCGACCCGCTGCGGGTGGACCCCCATCTGTTCGATGACGGCGCCGGACGGGAGAACTCCCCCTCCCAGATGCGGGCCATCGCCACGGAGTTGAGGTCCAGCCTCGACGCGATGCTCGGCAACGGCGAGCGTCCCAACGGCAACATCAACCAGATCACGCCCTCGACGGAGGGTGGTCTGTCGACCTCCCAGATCGGCAGGTGGAGCGACGCCCTGGCGCTCGCCTCGACCGTGGGGTCGGACAACGCGGGCAGGAAGTTCGCCGAGGTGTATCAGCGGTTCATCGACGCCTACCAGAAGGTGGTCGAGGCCGTCGAGACCAGTGCCGACAATCTCGACCGGGCGCGCCGCGCCAACGAGGGTGATGCCTGATGGGCAGCGAACGCGAGGTCGTCGTCATCGCGGACTTCAGCCGGACGCCCCAGGGCGAATGGCCGTCGAACACCAAGCCGGAGATCAAGGGCTGGCTGGACGGCACCGACCCCGGGTACGTCTCGGGAGCCGGGCAGACGTACATGAACGCGGCGAGCAAGATCGAGCAGGCGGTCAACGCCCTCGAGGAGCACGCCGGCAAGATCCTCAACATCTGGACGGGGCCCGACGCCGTCCAGGCCAGGACGGCCCTGGAGCTGCTGCACGCCTCCGGCAACGAACTGCGCGGCAAGCTCAGCCTGATGGGCCAGGCGCTCCAGACGTACTCCGGCCACCTCTCGGACGCCAGGACGAGGGTCAACGAGAAGCAGGACGTCCCCGCGGGCGTGGGCACCGAGGCCGAGACGAGGGTGGTGCAGGAGGCGCTCGACAACACGCACGCCCAGCGCACGCTCCACGACCTCAACCAGCAGATCAAGTCGATCTACGACCTCACGGTGCCGCACGACATCTCCTTCGAGCTGCCCACGGTCTCCATCCCCGAGGCTCCCGCCGAGACCGACGACCCCCGGTACCCGACCGGCTCCGGCACGCGGGGCCCCACCTTCGGCTCCTCGGGCTACGACGGCGCGGGCTCGTACGACGACGGCGGGTACGGCTCGGGCTCGTACGGCACGGGCTCGTCCGGCACCGGCGGCGGATCGGGAGGCTCCGGGTCGAACGGGGGGTCCGGCGGTTCCGGTGCCGGCGGCCAGAACCTGGGCGGCTCGAACCCCGGCGGCCAGAACGGCTCCGACCCGGGTGGGCCCGGCACCGGTGACCCCAGCGCGCCAGGACCGGTGCCCGGCGATCCGGGCACGAACCCGGGACAGGGGCAGCCGCAGGTCCCGGGCGGCGGCGACACGGTCCCCCCGGTCATCGGCGGCGACGGCACGACGGTCACCGACGGCGCGAACGGCACCGATCCCACCCGGACCGACATGGCGAGCTACCAGCCGCCGGCCACGTCGCTCACCACCCCGACCCTGACGCCGCCGACCACGAGCCTCACCCCGCCGGGCACGAGCTTCCTGCCGCCATCCACGATCCACACCCCCACGCCCGTCGGCACGCCCGGCCTCCCGTCGGTGATCGGCTCCCTGGGCGCCGGCGGCGGGCCCGTGACCGCGCTGGTGAGCGGCGCGGGGCGCGGGGTCGCCGGCTCGGCGAGCGGCATGCCGTTCATGCCCCTGATGGGCGGAGGGGCGGTCGGCGACCACACGGACCTGGAGCGGAGCACGTACCTGTCGGAGGACGCGAGCGCCTGGGCCTGCGGGCACGAGACCACGGACCCGGTGATCGGATGAGCACCACGCCCTGGCCCGACCTCGGCGGCGGGCAACTCCCCGGCCTGTCCTCCGGGATCTCGTTCACGAAGCACGAGCTCGAGGCCGGCGGCAACAAGATTCAGGGCCAGACCGAGCTCATCGACAATTTGGCGGGGAAGTCCGGCAAGCTTCCCGTCCCGTTCCCCCACTTCGGGGTGGCCGGCATGGGGCTGCAGAAGGTCCACGAGGGGCTCATCCACAGCCAGAACGACGCGCTGGCCAAGGCGCGCAAGGCGCTGGACAGCTGGCAGCCGGCGCTCAAGACGGCCGACGAGAACTACGTGAAGGCCGACGACGGCGACGGCGGCGGCGGTTTCGGCGGGGGCGGCCTGGGCGGCGGCACAGGCCGCGAGCAGACAGGCGGCGGACAGGATGCGGGGAGCGAGGGCGAAGC
>NZ_SMKQ01000344.1 GCF_004348995.1 Nonomuraea terrae | reverse complement strand
GCGCTCTTCCCCTCGGACCCGACGTGGCCACCGCGCGAGGCACTCCCAGCGGCCGGGGACGCAACACCCCCGCCGGCCATCTTGAAGGCGGTCTCCTCGGAAGCGGGCTGCGGCGGCACCGGGGTCGCCGCGGACGGGGCCGACGTGCCGGCATCGGGCCAGGCCGGCACCGCGCCGGGGTGTCCGGAGCGGTTCGGCCGAACCGACGAGCCAGGTGCGTCCGGGCGGGACGGGGCCTCAGACTGCGGCGCGAAGGAAGGCGGTGAGTCCGTGGTGTGCGCAGCCGCGGGCTGGGGTGGGAGTGTGGCGATGAGGTCGGGGCCGGCGGCTTCTTCGACGCGGCTGATGGCGAAGTCGACCTGCTGGCGCAGCTCCTGGGCCTCGCGCCCGGCCAGCTTGCGGTGCTCGGCCAGCCACGACTCCGCCTGGGTGAACACCTTGACGCTGAACAGCCGCTCCAGCAGCTTGGCCCGCTCGTCGCCGTCGGCGCGCAGGAACTTGGCGAAGTCGCCCTGCGGCAGCATCGCCACCTGGCAGAACTGGGCGGCGTTCATGCCGAGCAGCCCGCCCACCAGGTCGCCGGCCTCGTCGAGCCGGGTGGTCAGCCCGCGCCAGTCGGAGCCCTGCCACTCCGAGACGATGACCTTGGGCTTCTCCTCGGTGACGCCCGCGCCCCGCCGCTTGGGGCGCTGCCAGGTCGGCGAGCGCTGGATGCGCAGTAACCGGCCGCGGATCGTCACCTCCAGCGTGACCGACGGCCCGGCCCCGGCCGGGGCGTGGTCGCAGCGCAGGCTGCGGGCGCTGTTGCGCTGGCCGGGCACCTGGCCGTAGAGGGCGAAGCAGAGGGCGTCGAGGATCGTGGTCTTGCCCGCCCCCGTGGGCCCGTGGACGAGGAAGAGGCCGGCCTGGGCCAGGGCGTCGAAGTCGACCGTCTCGGTGCCGGGAAAGGACCCGAACGCCGTCAGCGAGAGCCGGTGCGGCCGCATCTACGCCATCGTCTCCTTCACCCGGGATGCCTCGATCGCCTGTCTTAGCAGGGTTTCCTCCTCGGGCGCGGCAGGCTCGCCGCGCACCTCGCGGACGAAGTCGAGGGCGACCTCCGTCTCCGGCCGCCCGCTGACGCGCGCGTGCTGCGCGGCGGGGACGGCGCCGACCGGGTCGAAGGAGAGGGCGAGGGTGTGGGGGAAGCGGGCGCGCAGCCGCTCCATCGCCGACTTGGGACGGACGGCGTCGGTGAGCGTGACCTGCAGCCAGTGGTCTTCGTAGGCGGCGTGGCGGGGCTCGGTCAGCAGCTCGTCGAGGGCCCCGCGGAGCCGGCCGATCGGGCGGGGCACCGGCGCGGGCACGAACTCCACCTCGCCGCCCAGCGTGACCAGCCACGACCCCTTGACGTGGCCGGCCTCGGAGAAGGAGTAGGCCAGCGGCGAGCCGGAGTAGCGGACGGTCTCGGACATGCGCTGGCGCCCGTGCAGGTGGCCGAGCGCGACGTAGTCGACCCCGTCGAAGGCGGACAGCGGCACGTAGGCCACCCCGCCCACGCTGATGTCGCGCTCGCTGTCGCTGGCCTGCCCGCCGATGACGAAGCAGTGCGACAGCACCACGGCCGCGCGGTGCCGGCCGGCGTCGGCGCGGATGCGGCCCATCGCGTGGGAGATCGCGGCGGTGTGGCTGCGGTCAGGCAGCTCCCAGGCGGCCCGCACCAGCTCCGGCTCCAGGTACGGGATGCCGTAGAAGGCGACGTCGTCGACCACCACCGGCTCCCAGGACTGCTCGGGCGAGGTGCGCACATGCACCCCGGCGGCGTCGAACAGGGCCGAGCCGAACCGCAACCGCAGCGCCGAGTCGTGGTTGCCGCTGATCAGCACCACCCGCGCCCCGGCCGCGCGCAGCCGGGCGAGCGCCTCGTCGAGCAGCGCCACCGCGTCGACCGGCGGCAGCGCCCGGTCGTAGACGTCGCCGGCGACGGCCACCACGTCGACCCGCTCGGCCCGCACCGTCTCGACCAGGTGATCGACGAACGCGGCCTGCCCGGCCAGCAGGCTCTCACGGTGGAAGGAGCGCCCGAGGTGCCAGTCGGAGGTGTGCAGGATCCGCATGTCGCAGGAAGCTAACAGCTCCCGCCGACAAAAGTGGCCCCTCCTGCCACACCCGCCGGGAGTAGGCTGGATGATCAGCGGGCAAACCAACGCACATGGGGAGGCCAATGCGCACTGGCCGTGGCACCTTGAGCGTCGCCGCCGGCCTGGTGCTGGTGGCTCTCGCGGCCGTCGGTTACGTCCTGCCGCCCGCGTTCGACCCGCCGCCGCTCAAGGCCGATCCGGCCTTCCAGTCCATCCCGGCCCAGCCGGTCGCCGAGCTCAGGCCGGTGGCGGCGGTGCAGCCCATCCGTGACGAGGAGATCTCGATCGCGGCGGAGGGCCAGCGTCTGGAGGGCACGCTCCGGGTGCCGCTGACGCCTGGACGGCATCCGGCCATGGTGTTCGTGTCGGGGTCGGGCAACGGCTCGCGTACGGAGTTCACGCCGCAGGCGGAGTTCCTCGCCAAGGCGGGCGTGGCGACGATCGCGTTCGACAAGCGCACGATCGGCTACAACTTCCGCGACCGCGACTTCGCGCTCCTCGCCGACGACGTGCTGCGGATGGTCGAATACCTGCGCACGCGCCCCGAGGTCGACCCCGAGCGGGTCGGGGTGTGGGGCGTCAGCGAGGGCGGCTGGGTGGTGCCGATCGCCGCGGCCAAGAGCTCGTCGGTGGGCTACATGGTGCTGGTCTCCTCCCCGAACGTCTCCCCGCTGCGCCAGGTCGCCTGGGCGCTCAACGAGCAGGTGCTGCGCCTGCGCGCCCCGATCGGCGCCCGCGACCTGCTGACCAGGGGCATGGGCGCAGTCGGCTTCGACTTCCTGCGCTACGACGCGATGCCCGCGTTAAGCCAGGTCAAGCAGCCGGTCCTCGCCTTCTACGGCACCACCGACCCCTCGATCCCGTTCGTCGAGTCGACCAAGGCGCTCATCACCGCGCTCGGCAAGGCGGGCAACGACGACTACACGATCCGCTTCATGGCGAACGGCGACCACGCCATGCGCGTCAACGGCGGCGACTTCACCCAGGGCTACCTGGAGACCCTGGCCAACTGGATCCTCGGCCTGCCCGGCACGGCCAAGCCGGCGGTGCACATGGCGGGCGCCACCCCGGTGCAGCGGTTCGAGGCCAGCGACGTGCCCGCCGCGCCCTGGTACGCCGGCGGCACCATGCTCGGCCTGACCATCTGCCTGGCCGCCGTCGGCTACGTCGCCGGGCCGGTCGCCGCCATGGTGGTCCGCCTGCGCCACCGCCGCCAGACGCTCGAGGAGACCAACGCCCGGTTGTGGCCGCCGATCCGGCGCCGGCTGACCCGGATGGCGTGGACGAGCCTCGGCCTGCTCGCCTCCGTGGTGGCGTTCATCACGCTGCTGGTGCTGTTCTCGGTCAACCAGGCCGGCGCCTGGCCGGCGGTGCTGGCCGGCTGGCTGGTGGTGCGGCTGCTGGCCGTGCTCATGCTGATCCAGGAGGTCACGGCGGTGGCGGCGTACGTGTCGGCGCTGCGCGAGGGCCTGCAGCCGAGCCGGTGGCAGTACGTCACGGTCGGCGGCGTGCTCGGCGGCACCGGCCTGCTGATGGTGGCCGCGGCCTACTACGGGTTGTTCTCGTTCCCCTGGTAGACACTCGTTCCCCTGGAAGACAGAGGTGCGAGCCCCGCTACCATGCCTTGAGCCGCTGGACGCGGCTCAAGGTAGGTGCGAACTTCGCTACATGCCTTGAGCCGCTGGACGCGGCTCAAGGTAGGCCTGCATCCAGCGGTCGATCTCGGAGAAGACCTGCTTGCGCACCGGCTCGGACGACAGCACGAGGTCGTGCACGCCGTCCTTGACGCGGACGCACGTCACGTGCGGCCCCACCGCGGTGGCCCAGCGGGCCATATGCCGCGGATCGAGCACCACGTCGGCCGAGCGCGCCTCGGGCACGAAATCGCGTACGCGCAACCCCGCGGCGCAGGCGAGCACGAGCACCGGCACGTCCACCGACAGCCCGGCGTGCAGCCGGCGCTGCGCGCGGCGGATGGCGGCCAGCCACATCGCGTGCACGGAGAAGCCGCCGAGCGGCTTGAGCTCCAGGTCGTAGTCCCACTCGCCGCCCTCGCTGCGGTGCAGCGACCGCCCGTAGACGGTGTTGACGCCCAGCGGCAGCACCCACCGCGTGTACGACAGCGGCGTCTTCAGCAGGTCGGCGGCCAGCCGCATCGGCGTGGGCACGTTCAGGTCGAAGAACGGGCTGTTGAGCACCAGCCCCTGCACCAGGCCCCGGCCGCGGACCCGGTCGGCCCACAGCGCCGTGATCAGGCCGCCGGTGGAGTGGGCGTTGACGGTCAGCTCGTCGTGGTCGCGCCGGATGATGCGCACGGCCTCGTCGATCTCGGGGAAATAGTCGGTGACGCTCCTGATCAGTCCCCTGGTCTGGTGGGGCAGCAGCGAGCGGCCGTACTTGCGCAGGTCGAGCGCGTAGAAGTCGATGCCGCGCTCGACGTAGTGGTCGGCCAGGTGGTCCTGGAAGAAGTAGTCGGTGAAGCCGTGCAGGTAGAGCACCGCCCTGCGGGAGCCGGCCGCGGCCTTCCTCGACACCAGCGTCGCCACGACCTCGCCCTCGAAGTCGTCGGGCATGGGCAGGACGGTGATCTCGTACATGCTAGACACCATAAGGATTGTCCGGCCATGACGGGAGGCCGGGCGGCATGTCCTTGCTCACCTTCATCGGGAAGCCGGCCGGCCGCTTGTCCAGGAACGCCGTCACGCCCTCGGCCGCGTCGGGCGCGCCGCCCAGCTCGGCCATGAGCCGCGAGTCGGCCGCGTGCGCCTCCCACGGCGAGGCCGCCGACAGGCCCGACCACATGAGTCGCCGGATGGCCGCCACGGAGACGGCGGAGGTGTGGTCGGCGATCTCCCGGGCCAGCGCGTACGCCGCCGGCAGCAGTTCCTCGGGCGGCAGCACCCGCGAGACGAGCCGCCCCTCGAGTGCCTCCGAGGCGGGGAAGACGCGGCCGGTCGCGGCCCACTCCATGGCCTGCGCGATGCCGACGATCCGGGGCAGGAACCAGCTGGAGGCGGCCTCGGTGACGATCCCGCGCCGGGCGAAGACGAACCCGAACTTCGCCGTCTCGGAGGCCAGCCGGACGTCCATCGGCAGCGTCATCGTGACGCCGACGCCGACCGCCGGGCCGTTGATCGCGCCGATGACCGGCTTGAGCGAGCGGGCGATCCTCAGCGCGACCGTGCCGCCGCCGTCGCGCGGCGCGCCGTCCACGGTCTCGCCCTTCTCCCGATGCGCGAACGTGCCCCCTCCCCCGCCCAGGTC
>NZ_SMKQ01000343.1 GCF_004348995.1 Nonomuraea terrae | reverse complement strand
GGGGTGTGGTTGCTCCCGTACCCGTGCCGCGGCCTGGGGAGGGGCGCGTGCGGCGGGTCGAGTCCGTCGTCGGGCGCGACTCCGGCGGGTGGCGGCGGATCGCGCAGGTCGTCGTCGGCGGCAGCGGCGGGATGCGTACGGACGGGTCGGAGATCGACGAGGCCCGGGCCAGGGGTGTGTTCTCCGGCAGCCGCAGGATCGTCGTGCTCGGCTGCACCGGCGGCGCCGGCCAGACCACGACGGCGCTCATGCTCGGCCACACGCTCGCCAAACACCGTGACGACAGGGTCGTCGCCGTCGACGCCAACACCGGCGGCGGCACCCTGACCAGCAAGATCCAGCCGGAGACCCCCGAGACCCTGACCTCGCTGCTGTCGGGGCTCGACCGGGTCAGCGGCTATCTCACCATGCGGGGATACACCACGCGGACCGCCTCGGGTCTCGAGGTGATCAGCGCGGACACCGACGCGGGCGCCGAACAGCGCCTGGCGGACCGGTCCTTCTTCTCCGACCACCGGCTCGGCGAATCCATGCGCCTGCTCGACCGCCACTACAAGCTGGCCGTCATCGACCCGGCCGCCGCCCTGGCGGCCCGGTTGCTGCCGTACGCGGACCAGCTCGTCCTGGTGGTCCCGGCGAGCGAGGAGGCGTCGGAGGCGGTGGCGATGACGTACGAGTGGCTCGACGGGCACGGCTGCGCGGAGCTGCGCAGGCGTGCGGTGATGGTGGTCAACGGCGTGAGCAGGCGTTCGATGGCCGACGTCGAGCAGGCGGAGTCGGTGGCCAGAGGCAGGTGCCGGGCCATCGTCAGGGTCCCCTGGGAGGACGGTCTGGCGCCCGACGGCGCGGAGACCGTCGATCCAGGGCAGTTGCGCGCGGCCGGGCGGCGGGCCTACCTCGCCCTCGCCGGTGTCGTGGTCGCGGGCTTCGCGGCACAGACCGTACGACCGAGCGAAGAGGAGTTGGCGAGTGACCCCCCGGGCACGAGAATCGGTGAGCGATAAGTGAACAAGCGAGCAGGTCTGGCCCGTTCATGCGCCGAGGGGGCGGCATGAGCAGGGCGTCCCGAGCGCACCAGCGCCTCGCGGTCCGCTACTTCGACGACCGCATCCTGCTCACGGACACCTGCGCATGGGCGTACTTCCGGCTTCCGACGGTCAGCTACGAGTTCATCACGCCCGAGGAGCGCGAGGCGCTGGCCACCAACATCACCATCGCGCTGGCCGCGATCCGGATGCCCGACGCCGAGGTGCATCTGAGGGTCGCGCACCGCACGTACCCGGCGGCCGAGTGGGCGATGGCGCTCAACGCCACCTCCGACGAGGGGCCGGGCTGGCGCGACTACCTGGAGGAGATGTACCGGCACGTCTGGGCGAAGGACTTCTGGACCAAGGAGGTCTTCCTCGGCGTACGCCTCGGGCCGCGCGGCAAGCAGCTCGGCGCCGGCGTGCTCGCCCAGTTGCTCGGCTTCTACCAGAAGACCGAGAAGGTCCTCGGCATGGAGGACGACCACGTGCCCGACAGCGAGATCGGGCGGTGGACGGAACAGGCCGAACGTCTCGGCCGAGCACTCGCATCGAGCGCCCTCTACGCCCGTCACGCCACCTCCGTCGAGGTGGCGTGGTTGTTCCAGCACGCCACCGCGGGCGGCATCGGCGACCCGCCGCCGTCGGCCAGTCCCCGGCGGCGCTGGGGCAGGGGCGAGATCGAGTCGCTGGTGGAGGGAGAGATCCACAACGGCAGGTCGCTGCTGCGGATCGTGCAGCCGCAGGGCGACTCGTACGTCGCCTACCTGTCGTTCGCCCGGTTCCCCGACCTCATGCCGTTCCCCGACGGCGAGCCGTGGATGCACTTCGCCGACCAGTTGCCGTTCCCGGTGGAGATCTCCTCGCGGATGCGGCTCATCCCGGCGGTCAAGGCGTCGAAGGACGTCGCCCGCAAGCTGGCGCACGCCCGCGACATGGACAACCACATCCGCGAGGCGGGCGCGGAGGCGCCGCTGGCGCTGGCCGAGCAGATCGACGCGGCCCGCATGCTGGAGCACGGCATCACCAAGGAACGGCTGCCCTTCGTGTACGGCTGGCACCGGCTGATCGTCTCGGCCCCCACCGAGGACATCTGCGTGCAGCGGGTGGAGGCGGTGGTCGAGCACTACCGCGACATGGGCATCGACGTGGTCAACTCGACCGGCGACCAGTTCTCGTTGTTCTGCGAGTCGCTGCCGGGCGAGAAGGTACGCGTCAACGCCTACGCCCAGCGCCAGCCGCTGCGCACGATCGCGGGCGGCATGGCCACGGCCACCGTCGATCTCGGCGACCGGATCGGCGAGGGCAGCGAGGGCTGGCTGGGGCCGTACATCGGCGAGACCGTCGGCAGGGCGCGCAGCGTCGTGCACTTCGACCCGCTGGTGGCGGCCACCCGCAACCGGCCGACCGCCATCGCGATCACCGGTGAGCCGGGTGGCGGCAAGACCACGCTCGCGCTGCTGATGATCTACCAGATGGCGCTGCGCGGCGTCACCGTCGCGGTGATCGACCCGAAGGGCGACGCGGAGTCGCTGGTACAGCTGCTGGAGAAGCGGGGGCGCAAGGCGCGCGTCATCCCGCTCGGCTCGGCGGCGCCGGGACTGCTGGACCCGTTCTCGTTCGGCGACGACATCGCGGCGAAGAAGACCATGGCCACCGAGACGCTGCGGCTGCTGCTGCCGCGCATGTCGGAGGAGCGCGAGTCGGCGATGATCCAGGCGGTGGCGGCGGTGTCCAACCAGCCGGGGCCGTCGCTGGGCAAGGTCGTCGACTTCCTGGAGCAGGCCGACGACCCCGCGTCGAAGAACCTGGGCGCGGTGCTGCGTTCGATGTCGGAGATGCGCCTGGCCCGGCTCTGCTTCGACCCCTCCGGCGGCGACCAGATCGACACCGAGGGCTGGACGACCGTGTTCACGCTGGGCGGCCTCACGCTGCCCGACGTGGCCACGGTCAGGGACGACTACTCCTACGAGCAGCGCCTGTCGGTGGCGCTGCTCTATCTGGTCTCACAGTTCGCGCGCAGGCTGATGAACGGCCTGGACCGGCGCGCCCCCAAGGCGATCTTCCTGGACGAGGCGTGGGCGATCACCTCCACGCCCGAGGGCGCCAAGCTGGTGCCCGAGGTCAGCCGGATGGGCCGCTCCCGCAACACCGCGCTCGTGCTGGTCTCGCAGAACGCCGGAGACCTGCTGAACGAGCAGGTGACCAACTGTCTGTCGTCCGTGTTCGCGTTCCGGTCCACCGAACGGGTGGAGGTGGACCACGTCATGTCGCTGCTCGGGGTGGAGCCGTCGGAGGAGCACAAGGCCGTGCTCCGCTCGCTCGGCAACGGCGAATGCGTTTTTCGTGATCTGGATGGCAGGGCGGGCCGCATCGGAGTAGACCTGGTCTCCGAGGAGCTTCTCCGTTGGCTCGACACGAACCCGACACACGACAAACCCGTGAGCGCGGGGCATGATGATCTTCAGGGGGGCGTGGGCAGGGCGCAGGAGGTACGGTCATGAAGATCCGGCTACCCAGACGGCTGGCGCTCGTTCTCGCGCTGGCCTTCGGCATGCTCGTGGTGCCGCTCGCGGTGGGCGCCACGCAGCCGGCCGCCGCGGCCCCCTGCGACCTGTCGGGCGCGCTGGCCCCCGAGGTGATCGGCGGCGGCACCGACGGCATGATCCAGCCGCCGCCTCCTGAGGGCGGGCCCCAGGCGCCGACCACCAACTACGCCCAGTTCGGCATGAGCGGCCAGTTCTGGCACACGCACGACCTGGGCTGCTCCGACTACGTCGCCGTGCTCGGCAACATGTGGGCCAACGGCATCTTCACCGCGGCCAAGGCCATCGACCGGCTGACGATCACCACGTACCAGGCCGCGGCGACCGAAGGACCGCTCCAGGCCATCAAGGACGTCGTCGACGACATCGTCACGAACCTCGCCGACGCCATGTACTGGCAGTTCCTGCAGCCCGTCATCATCCTCGGCGCGATCTGGCTGGCCTGGTACGGCCTCATCCGCAAGCGGGCCACCACGACCGCCGAGGGCGTGATCTGGATGGTGCTGGCGGTCACCGTGGCGGTCTGGTTCTTCAGCCGTCCCGGTGACTTCACCGGCCTGGGCAAGGTCGTCACCGACAAGACCGGCGAGGTCGTCAACTCCGCCTTCTCCGGCCTGCCCGGGGCGGGCGGCGCGTCCTGCCTGCCGCCTCCCGGCGACACCACCCCCGAGATCAGGGCGGGCGGCTACGGCCAGAACGGCACCCCCGGGATCGAGCAGAACGCCGACGCCCTGTGGTCCACGCTGGTCTGCAAGCCGTGGCTGGTGGGCATGTTCGGCACCTCCGACCCGCAGCAGCCCATCGTGCGCGACTTCGGCCGCAAGATGCTGGAGATCCAGTCGATCCCGCCGGCCGTGCCGGGGCAGCCGGCCCCCGACGTGGGGGAGCGGCAGTCGGAGTACGCCGCACTCGCCAGCAGCCTCAGGAACGACCCCCGCTACACCGTCTTCTCCGGCCGCGACTGGAGCAACCGCCTCGGCGTGGCCGTGGGCGCGTTCATCGCGGCCATCGTGGCGGGTCTGCTGATCTTCCTGGTGGCGGTCTCGTTGCTGGTGCTGAAGGTCGGCTTCCTGTTGTTGCTGATCCTCGGGCCGGTCTTCCTGCTCATCGGCGTGCATCCGGGCAGCGGCCGGATCGTCGCCATGCGCTGGGTGGAGATGCTCATCGGCACGCTGCTGCGGCAGGCCGTGCTGACCATCGTGCTCAGCGTCCTCGTGTACGGCTACGCGTTGATCATCTCCACGGCCATGCCGTGGGGGCTCCAAGTGTTGTTCATGGCCCTGCTGACGATCGCGGTGTTCTTCTACCGGCGGCCGTTCCAGCACCTGTTCGCCTCGATGAGCGGTCACACGGTGGCCACCCGCATGCTCGGCGAGGCGGCCAGCTCGTCCGTGCTGGAGCGGTCGGTGGGTGTGCTGCCGCCGGTCGCCTCGGCCCGGATCGGGCGCTGGGGGCTGCGCAAGGCCGAACCGCTCATCAGGGCGGCGAGCGTGGCCAACCCTGCTGGCGCGGCGGCGACGGCCGCGGCGGGGCAGGCGCGCGTACGCGGTGAGGAGGGCGAGGGATCGCCCACCGGCACCCGCATCCCGGCGACGGCGGCGCCGCTCGACACCGACCACCAAGGCGGCAAGGCGGCGGCGCGGGCTTCGCTCGAACCGCGCAGGGGCACCGCGCCCCCGCTCAACCTGGGCGGCGCCGCGCGCCCGCGGAGTGGCGGGCCACGGGTCGGCGGGACGGGTGGTTCGTCCGGTTCCGCGGCGGCCGCCTCCGCGAGCGGCTCAGGTGGCGGCTCAGGTGGCGGTTCGGGTGGCGGCTCGGGTGGGGGC
>NZ_SMKQ01000342.1 GCF_004348995.1 Nonomuraea terrae | reverse complement strand
ATCCGGGGACTTGCGGGGGTTGGGCAGGGGGTTGTCGTCAGTCATCAGATGGTTTCTCCGCGGATTCCTCGTAGTCGTCGCCCACCGCGACGTCCCCGTCGTCGGAGCCGGTCCAGGTCACGTGCAGATCGCCCAGCGGCTCGATCTGCTCGAACGACACCGCCGACTCCCGGAACAGCTCCAGCACCGCGAGGAACCGCGCGATGACCTCGAAGGTGCCCTCGCAGTCGGCGACCAGCGCCCGGAAGGTGGCCCGCCGGAGCCGGCGCAGGTGCATGACCAGGATGGACGCCTGCTCCTTGACGCTCGCCAGCGGCTGGTAGATGTGACCGATGCTGACCGTCGGCGGCAGCTTCGGCGTGAACGCCTTGGCCGCGATGCGGGCGAGCTGCTCGGGCCCGATGCCGAGGATGAGCTCGGGCAGCAGGTTGGCGAACTGCTCCTCCATCGGCGCCGTACGGGGGAAGCGCAGCGCCTCCTCCGCCATCCGCCCGGCGAAGACCTTCGCCACCTCTTTGTACGCCTTGTACTGCAGCAGCCGCGCGAACAGCAGGTCGCGGGCCTCCAGCAGCGCGAGGTCCTCTTCGTCCTCCACCTCGCCGGTGGGCAGCAGCCGGGCGGCCTTCAGGTCGAGCAGGGTGGCGGCCACCAGCAGGAAGTGGCTGGTCTGGTCGAGGTCCCACTCGGGGCCCCGGGACCGGATGTAGGAGATGAACTCGTCGGTGACCTTGGAGAGCGAGACCTCGGTGATGTCGAGCTTGTGTTTGGCGATGAGGCCGAGCAGCAGGTCGAACGGGCCCTCGAAGACGTCCAGGTGGACCTGGAAGCCCTGGGGTTCGGTCTGCTCTGCTGTCACCTGGCCATTGTGGCAGGCGCCGGCCAGCGCGAGAGCACTTCGCGGGCCAGCTCACGGTAGGCGTTCGCGCCGAGCGATGACGGGTCGAACGTCGTGATCGGCTCACCGGCGACCGTGGCGTCGGGGAAACGCACCGTGCGGTTGATCACCGTGTGGAACACCTTGTCGCCGAACGCCTCCACGACCCGGGCCAGCACCTCGCGGCCGTGCAGGGTGCGGGCGTCGTACATGGTGGCGAGCAGGCCCTCGATCTCGAGGTCTTCGTTGAGCCGCTCCTGCACCTTGCTGATCGTGTCCATCAGCAGCGCGACGCCGCGCAGGGCGAAGAACTCGCACTCCAGCGGCACCATCACGCCGTGCGCGCAGGTGAGCGCGTTGATCGTGAGCAGGCCGAGCGACGGCTGGCAGTCGATGAGACACACGTCGTAGTGCGGCAGCAACGGCTTGATCACGCGGCCGAGCACCTGCTCACGGGCGACCTCGGTGACCAGCTGCACTTCGGCCGCAGACAGGTCGATGTTGCTCGGCAGCAGGTCGAGCCCGTCGACACCGGTCTCGATCAGGACGTCTTCTGCGGTGACGCCGCGTTCCATCAGCAGGTTGTAGACGGTCAGGTCGAGCTGGAGCGGGTTGATGCCCAGGCCGACGGAGAGCGCCCCCTGCGGGTCGAAGTCGACCAGCAGCACCTTGAGGCCGTATTCGACGAGTGCGGCCCCCAGGTTGATGGTGGTCGTGGTCTTGCCGACGCCACCCTTCTGGTTGACCATCGCGACCACGCGCGCCGGACCGTGCACCGCTGGGGGCACCGGCTCGGGGAACACCGGTCGGGGCCGTTGCGTCGGGCCCAGGTTGACGCCCTTGGAAGGCGCGTTGGTCTTCGTGTCGCCCCAGGGGTTGTCGGGGGTCCCCGGGGTCGAACCCTTGGTCTCCACAGTCACCAGCTCGAACCTCCCTGACGATCCCGAACCGGACCGTCCGGACGGACACTATGGCGTCGCCACTTAACGCGGCAAGGCGGCACGCCGGAGGGTGGCGTACGCCCAAAGACTATAGATCACTGCCGCGCACGCGGATGCGCCGCGGCGTAGACCTCGCGGAGCTTGTCGACCGTCACCAGGGTGTAGACCTGCGTGGTCGTCACCGAGGCGTGACCGAGCAGCTCCTGGACCACCCTAACGTCCGCGCCGCCGTCCAAGAGATGTGTTGCGAAGGAATGCCGGAGTACGTGGGGGCTTATCCCGTGGAGTCCGGCTCGTTCGGCGGCGGCCTGGAGCACCTCCCAGGCGCCCTGCCTGGTCAGCCGTCCGCCGCGGGCGTTGAGGAAGACGGCGGACGTGCCGCGCCCGTGGGCGAGCAGACCGGGACGGGCGCGTACGAGGTAGGCGTCGAGGGCGGAGCGGGCGTAGCGGCCCAGGGGGACGACGCGGGTGCGGCCGCCCTTGCCGCGCAGGCGCACCTGGTCGTCCTCCAGGTCGTCCACGGCCAGCCCGACGGCCTCGGAGATGCGGGCGCCGGTGCCGTACAGGACCTCCAGGAGGGCGCGGTTGCGCAGGGTCAGCGGCGCGCCGTCGGGACCGGAGGCGGCGATGAGCCGCTCCACCTCGTCGACGGCGATCGCCTTCGGCAGGCGGCGCGGCTGGCGTGGCGGGCGCACCTCGTGGGCGGGGTCGTGACTCGTGACCCCTTCGCGCAGGGCGAAGCGGTGCAGCCCGCGCACGGCCGAGACAGCGCGGGCGGCGGAGCTGGCGACGAGGGCGGGGTGGTCGCCGTCGCCCGCGCGCAGCGCCGCCAGGAAGGCCTGGACGTCGTCCTCCCCCACCTCGTCGAGCCGCAGACGCCCGCGCCCGCGCAGGTGCTCGACGTATCGGCGCAGGTCACGACGGTAGGACGCGAGCGTGTTGGCAGCCAGGTCCCGTTCCACCGCGAGATGGGCGAGATAGCTGGAGAGCACTGCCTCCACGAACAGGTCCTTCCGTCACGCCTCCGGGGCGTCGGCGGGGCGCAGGTAGGCGAACCCCTCAGCCGAAGCCGCATATGCGGCGAGGATACCGGCCACGGCCGGGGAATTGTGGATCATTCCCGTGAGGGCCTTCTGGACCGCGTCGTCCAGCGGCACCCATTCGACCGGCATGCCGATCTCCTCGTGGCGGTGGACGAACCCGTTCTCCTCCTCGGGGATCTCCGTCAGGTCGCGGGCGAGGAACACCCGGATGCGCTCGTCGGTCATGCCGGGCGAGGAGCGCAGGTCGAGCAGCGTGTGCCAGGTGGCGGCGCGGTAGCCGGCCTCCTCGGCCAGCTCGCGCGCGGCGGTCTCGGCCAGCGGCTCGCCTTCGACGTCGCGCAGCCCGGCGGGCAGCTCCCACAACAACCGGCGGACGGGGTGGCGGTACTGCCGGATCATCAGGACGCGCTGCCGCTCGTCGAGCGCCAGCACGGCGACGGATCCCGGATGGACGACGTAGTCGCGGTCGGCGACCTCGTCACCAGGCATTTTGACGCTGTCGGTGACGACCTGGATGACGTGCCCGGTGAATCGATGTCTCGATTCGACCACATCCCACGCCTCGGGCGTGTCTTCGATCCTCACTGGCCCACCCGGGCGCCCACGCGGCTGTCGGCGTAGACCAGGGCGGCGCCGACGAGGCCCTTGAACATCGGGTTGGCCCGCGTGGGACGGGAGCGGAACTCCGGGTGGGCCTGGGTGCCGATGAAGAAGGGGTGGACGTCGGTGGGCAGCTCGGTGTATTCGACCAGGCGGCCGTCGGGCGACAGGCCGGAGAAGACGAGGCCGACCCGTTCGAGCTGCTCGCGGTAGGCGTTGTTGACCTCGTAGCGGTGGCGGTGGCGCTCGTCGGCCGTGGGCTTGCCGCCGTAGAGCCGGCGGGCCAGGGTGTCTTCCGCCAGCTTGGCGGTGTAACTGCCCAGGCGCATGGTACCGCCCATGTCGCGCTCGCCGGCGACGACGTCTTCCTGGTCGGCCATGGTGGAGATGACCGGGTGCTCGGTGTCGGGGTCGAACTCGGCGGAGTTGGCGCCGGCGATGCCGGCCATGTTGCGGGCGGCCTCGATGACCATGCCCTGCATGCCGAGGCAGATGCCGAGCAGCGGGACCTTGTTCTCGCGGGCGTGGCGGATGGCGCCGATCTTGCCCTCGATGCCGCGTACGCCGAAGCCGCCGGGGATGAGCACGCCGTCGACGCCGTCGAGCTCGCGCTCGGCGCCCTCGGGGGTCTCGCAGTCGTCGCTCTTGACCCAGCGGATGTTCACGCGGGCGTCGTTGGCGAACCCGCCGGCCCGCAGGGCCTCCGTGACCGAGAGGTACGCATCCGGCAAATCAATATATTTCCCAACAAGGGCGATGGTGACTTCCTTCGCCGGCCGGTGCACCCGGCGCAGCAGCTGCTCCCACTCCTTCCAGTCGACGTCGCGGAACGGCAGGCCGAGCCGGCGCACGACGTAGGCGTCGAGCCCTTCGGAGTGGAGCACCTTCGGGATGTCGTAGATCGAGGCGGCGTCCACGCAGGAGACCACGGCGTCCTCGTCCACGTCGCACATCAGGCTGATCTTGCGCTTGATCGACGTCTGCACGGACCGGTCGGAGCGCAGCACGATCGCGTCGGGCTGGATGCCGATGCTGCGCAGCGCGGCCACGCTGTGCTGGGTGGGCTTGGTCTTCAGCTCGCCGGACGGCCCGATGTACGGCAGCAGCGAGACGTGCAGGAAGAACACGTTGTCGCGGCCGACCTCGTGGCGGATCTGCCGGACGGCCTCCAGGAACGGCAGCGACTCGATGTCGCCGACCGTGCCGCCGACCTCGGTGATGACCACGTCGACCTCGGGACCGGCCATGCCCCGGATGCGGTCTTTGATCTCGTTGGTGATGTGGGGGATGACCTGGACGGTGTCGCCCAGGTATTCGCCGCGCCGTTCCTTGGCGATGACGTTGGAGTAGACCTGGCCGGTGGTGACGTTGGCCGAGCCGTGCAGGTCGGTGTCGAGGAACCGCTCGTAGTGGCCGACGTCGAGGTCGGTCTCGGCGCCGTCGTCGGTGACGAACACCTCGCCGTGCTGGAACGGGTTCATGGTGCCGGGGTCGACGTTGAGATAGGGGTCGAGCTTCTGCATGGTGACCCGCAGACCCCGTGCCTTGAGCAGGCGGCCGAGACTGGATGCCGTGAGCCCCTTGCCGAGACTGGAGGCGACACCGCCGGTGACGAACAGATGCTTGGTTTGCGATGCGCTGCGCAAAGGGGCTCCCGTGGCTCGAGGTGTGGTCGAAGTGTCCACGGGCTCTCAGGATATCAAACAACGCCCCTCACATGCCCGAACGGTCTCGACCTAGCGGTAACTTTGACCGCCTTGCCGCGATGTGATAGTCGCCGGAAGTCCGTGGCTGTCGGTGAAACCACTGGTCGAAACACGATCCAACCGATGACCACTGATGGACGTTCGTGACCGTCAATGGCCCTTCTGCTACCACCGCGCTACCACCAGTCGTCCACCCCACCACCAGCAAAACCCCTCCACTGCGCCGACCCAGGCC
>NZ_SMKQ01000341.1 GCF_004348995.1 Nonomuraea terrae | reverse complement strand
GCTCAGTGTCAGGCGGCGGGAGGCCATCCTCGCCACCCTGGAGGAGCTGGGTGCGACCAGTGTGATCGACCTCGGGTGCGGGCGGGGTGAGCTGGTCGGTGCGTTGCTCCAGCGCCCGCGCTTCACCCGCGTCGCCGGCACGGACGTCTCCCCCATGGCGCTCACCATCGCCGCCCGCAAGCTGCGCCTCGACCGCATGCCCGACACCCGCCGGGCCAGGCTCACCCTGTTCCAGGGCGCGCTCACCTACACCGACCGGCGGCTGTCCGGCTACGACGCCGCCGTGCTCATGGAGGTGATCGAGCACGTCGACCCGCCCCGGCTGGACGCGCTCGAACGCGTCGTGTTCGGCGCCGCCACCCCGCGGCACGTGCTGGTCACCACCCCCAACGCCGAGTACAACGTCCGGTACCCGTTCCTCACCGGCCTGCGCCACCCCGACCACCGCTTCGAGTGGACCCGTGCCGAGTTCACCGCCTGGGCCACCGGCGTGGCCGCCCGGTACGGCTACCGGGTCTCGTTCGCGCCGGTCGGCGACGACGACCCCGAGCTCGGCCCGCCGACCCAGATGGGAGTGTTCACCCGTGATCTCGCTTCCTGAGCTCTCCCTGGTGCTGCTCGTCGGCGTGTCCGGCAGCGGCAAGTCGACGTTCGCGCGCCGGCACTTCAAGCCCACGCAGGTGATCTCCTCCGACTTCTGCCGCGGACTGGTCGCCGACGACGAGAACGCCCAGTCGGCCACCCCGGCGGCGTTCGAGCTGCTGCACCACATCGTCGGCGTGCGCCTGTCGCGGGGTCTGCTCACCGTGGTCGACGCCACCAACGTCCAGTACTCCGCCCGCCGCGGCCTGATCGAGCTGGCCAAGCGGCACGACGTCCTGGCCGACGCGATCGTGCTCGACGTGCCGCGCGAGGTGGCGATCGAGCGCAACGCCGTCCGCCCCGACCGCGACTTCGGCCCTGGCGTGGTGGCCCGCCAGGACAAGGACCTGCGCCGTTCCCTCACCCGCATCTCCGGCGACGGGTTCCGCAGGGTGCACGTGCTGCGCGGTGTCGAGGAGATCGAGGCCGCGCAGGTCACGTACGAGAAGGCGTGGTCGGACCTGACGGAGCTGGCGGGCCCGTTCGACATCGTCGGCGACGTGCACGGCTGCCGCTCGGAGCTGGAGACGCTGCTGCGCGAGCTGGGCTGGGAGGGGATCCGGCACCCGCAGGGCCGCACCGCGGTGTTCGTCGGCGACCTGGTGGACCGCGGCCCCGACACACCGGGCGTGCTGCGCCTGGTCATGGACATGGTGGAGGCCGGCACGGCGATCTGCGTGGCGGGCAACCACGAGAACAAGCTGCTGCGCGCGCTCAAGGGCCGCAAGGTCACCGTCGCGCACGGCCTGCAGGAGTCACTCGACCAGCTCGCCGCGCAGCCGCCGGAGTTCGTCGAGCGGGTCCGCGGCTTCCTCGCGGGGCTGCGCAGCCACTACCGGCTCGACGGCGGCCGGCTGGTCGTCGCGCACGCCGGGCTGAAGGAGGCCTACCACGGCCGCGCCTCCGGCCGGGTGCGCGCGTTCGCCCTGTACGGCGACACCACCGGCGAAACGGACGAGTACGGCCTGCCGGTCCGCTACCCGTGGGCCGAGGAGTACCGGGGCCGCGCCATGGTCGTCTACGGCCACACTCCCACGATCCGCGCTGAATGGGTCAACAACACGATCTGTCTGGACACGGGGGTGGTGTTCGGTGGCAACCTGACCGCCCTGCGCTACCCGGAGCGCGAGCTCGTCCGCGTACCCGCGGAGAAGGTCTGGTACGAGCCGGCCCGCCCGCTCGGCACCGCCGGACGCGACCCCGGCCTGCTCGACGTGACCGACGTGATCGGCACCCGGCACGTGGAGACCAGGTTCGGCGGCCGCATCAAGGTCGCCGAGGAGAACGCCGCCGCCGCACTGGAGGTCATGAGCCGGTTCGCGGCCGACCCGCGCTGGCTGGTCTACCTGCCGCCGACCATGGCCCCGCCGGAGACCTCGCGGCTCGACGGCTACCTGGAGCACCCGCACGAGGCGTTCGAGGAGTTCGCCGCGGCGGGGGTGGACGAGGTCGTGTGCGAGGAGAAGCACATGGGCTCGCGGGCGGTCGCCGTGCTGGCCAGGACGCCGGAGGTGGCGCGGGAGAGGTTCGGCGTGACGGACGGCGCCGGCATGGTCTACACCCGCACCGGGCGCCCGTTCTTCGCCGACCCGTCGCCGCTGGTCGACCGGCTGCGCGAGGCGTGCGAGCCGCTCTGGGACGCGCTCGGCTCCGACTGGGTGGCGCTCGACTGCGAGCTGCTGCCCTGGTCGGCCAAGGCGGGCGAGCTGATCAGGTCGCAGTACGCCTCCGTCGGCGCGGCCGCCCGGGTGGCGTTGCCCGAGGCGGTCGCGGCCCTGGAGGCGGCGGCCGGGCGCGGTCTGGGTGTGGGACCGTTGCTGGACCGCGCCCGACGCCGCTCCGAGAACGCTGCCCTGTTCCGCGACGCCTACGCGCGCTACTGCTGGCCGGTCGAGGGTCTCGACGGCATCCGGGTGGCGCCGTTCCAGATCCTGGCCTGCGAAGGGCGGGCCACGGCGCTGGAGCCGCACGCCTGGCACCTGTCCACGCTCGCGCTGCTCGACTCGCCGCTGATCACGCGGACGCGGCACGTCACCGTCCGGCTCGGCTCCGCGGAGTCGAGGGCCGAGGCGACCGCGTGGTGGGAGGCGCTGACGGCGTCCGGCGGCGAGGGCATGGTGGTCAAGCCCGCGGCGTACACGCCGGGGCGGGTGCAGCCGGGCGTGAAGGTGCGCGGGCGCGAGTACCTGCGCATCATCTACGGCCCCGACTACACCGAGTCGCTCGACGTGCTGCGCCGCCGCTTCCTCGGCAAGAAGCGCTCCCTGGCGCTGCGCGAGTACGCGCTCGGCCTGGAGGCGCTGGCCCGGCTGGCGGACGGCGAGGCACGCTGGCGGGTGCACGAGCCGGTCTTCGCGGTGCTGGCGCTGGAGTCGGAGCCGGTCGACCCACGCCTGTGATGCCTGTGGCTCGTGGGTGATGCCTCATTTCGGGGTAAGGACCTACATGGCTACTCAATACACCCATCATGAGCATCTCGGCCATGTCGTGTTCATCACGGCCGCCGCCGCCATCGGCGGATTCCTGTTCGGCTATGACAGCTCCGTCATCAACGGGGCCGTGGTGGGGATCCAGCGGCATTTCGCGGTCGGGTCGTTCGAGATCGGGTTCGTGGTGGCGATCGCGCTCCTCGGCTCGGCGCTGGGCGCGTGGACCGGTGGCGGGCTGGCCGACCGGTGGGGGCGTACGAGGTCGATGCAGGTCGCGGCACTGCTGTTCGCGGTCAGCTCGATCGGGCAGATGTTGCCGTTCTCGGTGTGGGATCTGGCGTTCTGGCGGGTGGTGGCGGGGTTCGCGATCGGCATGGCGTCCGTGCTCGGGCCGGCGTACATCGCCGAGGTGGCCCCGCCGGCCTTCCGGGGGCGGCTGGGGTCGTTCCAGCAGCTCAACATCGTGCTTGGGATCGCCGTCTCTCAGCTGGTCAACTACGTGATCGCGCGGCTGGCCGACGGCGACGTCAACAACTACCTCGGCCCGCTGCAGGCGTGGCAGTGGATGCTGGGGGCCTGCGTGGTGCCCGCCGGCTTCTACCTGCTGTTCGCCCTGACCATCCCCGAGTCGCCGCGCTACCTGATCATGTCAGGGCGGACGAAGCGGGCCCGCGAGGTGCTGGCCGAGGTCGAACCCGACGACGTGGACCTCGACGACCGCATCTCGGAGATCCAGCGCGTGCTGCGCACCGAGCGCGTGCCGGGGTTGCGCGACCTGCGCGGCCCGGCGCTGGGGCTGCTGCCGATCGTGTGGATCGGCATCGTGCTCTCCATCTTCCAGCAGTTCGTGGGCATCAACGTGATCTTCTACTACTCGTCGGTGCTGTGGCAGTCGGTGGGCATCAACCAGGCCGACTCCCTGCTGATCAGCTTCTCCAGCTCGATCATCAACATCATCGGCACGTTCATCGCGATCTCGCTGGTCGACAAGATCGGCCGGCGGCCGCTGCTCATGATCGGCTCCGCCGGGATGGCCGTCTCGCTGGCCACCGCGGCGTTGGCGTTCAGCGCCTCCCGGGTCGTGAACGGCGCGGTCTCCCTGCCGAACCCGCAGGGCGCGATCGCGCTCATCGCGGCCAACATGTTCGTGCTGTTCTTCGCGCT
Organism: Nonomuraea terrae; assembly: GCF_004348995.1. Lineage (GTDB taxonomy): Bacteria > Actinomycetota > Actinomycetes > Streptosporangiales > Streptosporangiaceae > Nonomuraea > Nonomuraea terrae. Next base: position 1,214 of record NZ_SMKQ01000341.1, on the reverse strand, counting down.
GTCGTGGGGCGTGGTGGTCTGGGTGCTGCTGGGCGAGATGTTCCCCAATCGCATCCGCGCCGCCGCCCTGGGCGTGGCGGCGGCGGCCCAGTGGATCGCCAACTGGGCGATCACGGTGTCGTTCCCGGCCCTGGCGGACCGGAACCTGCCGCTCACCTACGCCGGATACGCGCTGTTCGCCCTGCTGTCGTTCCTCTTCGTGGCCAAGTGGGTCAGAGAGACCAAGGGCCGCAAACTGGAGGAGATGGGCTAGTCTCCGGCACGTGCTCGACGACGTCCTCGCGCCCTCACTCGACGTGCTGTTCTGCGGCATCAACCCCGGTCTGATGTCGGAGGCCACCGGTCACCACTTCGCCCGGCCGGGCAACCGCTTCTGGCCGGCGCTGCACGCGTCCGGTTTCACGCCGCGCCGCCTCGCGCCGGCCGAGCAGCACCTGCTCCCGTCGTACGGGCTCGGCATCACGAACATCGTCCCCCGCGCCAGCGCCAAGGCATCGGAGCTGACCCGAGAGGAGCTCGCCGCGGGCGGGGCGGCCCTGGCCGCGAAGGTCGCCGGGCTGCGGCCGAAGGTGCTGGCCGTGCTCGGCGTGTCGGCCTACCGTACGGCCTTCGCCCGCCCCAAGGCCCGCATCGGGCCGCAGGACGAGCTCGTCGGCGGGGTGCGGGTCTGGGTGCTGCCCAACCCGAGCGGGCTCAACGCCCACTGGACCCCGGCGGCCCTCGCCGCCGAGTTCCGCCGCCTGCGCGAGGCGCTCGCCTAGTCGGCCGCGAAGTCCTGCGTCCAGTAGATCTGACCCTGCGCGTCCTTGGCCGCGCCCACCCCGATGTGGGTGTACGAGCAGTTCATGATGTTCTGCCGGTGGCCGTCGCTGTTCATCCACGCCTTGACCACCGCGGCCGCCGACGGCTGCCCCATGGCGATGTTCTCCCCCCAGGCCGAGCCGCCGAAGCCGGTCGCGCGGATGCGGTCGACCATGTCGCGGCCGTCCTGGGAGTCGTGCTCGAAGTAGTCGTTCTCGGCCATGTCGGCGGAGTGCCCGTGCGCGGCCTCGCGCAGGCGCGCGTCGTGCTTGAGCGGCCCGCAGCCGCCCTGCTCGCGCTCGGCGTTGGTGAGCCGGACGACCTCGTTCTCCATGGCCGAGCCGACGGCAGACACGGGCCCCTTCCGCTCGGGCCGCGCGGGCTGCGCGGGCTGCCGCGGGGCCGCCTCAGGC
>NZ_SMKQ01000340.1 GCF_004348995.1 Nonomuraea terrae | reverse complement strand
ACGGCAAGACCGTGGCCGAACTCGCCGACCAGGTGCTGCCGGCCCTGACCGCAGCCATGAGCCTGCTCAAGAAGCAGGCGCCGGCGGAGGCCGACAACTTCCGCAGCACCGTCATCGTCGCCATCGCAGCAGCCTCCCGGCCCCAGAAGGGCGAGCCCAGCCCCACCATGACGGAGATGGCCCGCAAGATCACCGAGGCCCTCGACGCCGCTTGATCCGATGTCGTCCTGCGCAGCTGGCCACGGGGCCCTGGCCGGACCCCGTGGCACGAGGCGGATCAGGCAGGGGCCGGCCTCGGCCTTGGCGAGCGCGATGGTCGCATTCGGCCATCAGCCTCGAAGAATCAGCGCAAGCTCCAGTCCGCCGACAAGCGCAAGGTCCGCCCGGCGGCGTCTACTACGTCTTCACGACCGGCCGGACCCGGCCACCCGGGCACGCTCTTTTCGATCGCCTCGGCCACGCCGCGTCAACGCCCACGTGGTGCGTACGGCGGAAGCCCCGGCGGCCGGCATCCTCGCCGAGGCCATCGGCGAAGAGGCCCCGTCAGCGAGATCATCCGGACAAACCAAAGGCCCGCTCCAGGTTTCCCTGGTAGCGGGCCTCTGTGCTGTGCGCGGCCGACAGGAGTCGAACCCGTAACCTTCTGATCCGTAGTCAGATGCTCTATCCATTGAGCTACGGCCGCTCGGTGCTTAAGCAAGCATAGCGGGTTTCTGTGAGTGCCTCGAACCGGAAACGGCAATCGGGAGGTCGTGGGGGCGATCTTGGCTGGGTGATGGCGGAGGGTTGAGGCGGTGAGCTGGGCGGATGCCCTCGGCGGGGTGGCCGGGGTTGGATCGTGGGTCGCCGGGCGGTCAGGCGTCCAGGCGGGTCAGGAGGCGTTCGAGCAGGTGGGTGAGGCCGGTGAGGGCGCGTTGGAGGGAGTCGTGGTGCGCCCGGGCCGTGTGGTGGGCTGAGGCGAAGTGGTCGTTGGCCTGGCGCCGGAAGCCGCCGATCTCGACGTTCAGGGCCGAGAGGTCGTCGTTCACCTCGGCTTGGAGGAACCTGATCTGGGCCCTCAGGTCGTCGCCGCGGGCCGGCGCTCTGAGGGTGTCGGCGGGCGGGTCCTCCTGACGGGTGCAGTTGTGTGCCGGGATGGTGTGCCTACGTCGCGTTCGAGCCCTGCGGCGGGCGGAGGTTCCGCTGCCGGGAGGGACGTCGGCTTCGAGGGCCGCGATACGGCGTTTCAGATCGCGAATCTCGGCCTCTATGTTCACGTACTCCTACCTTTGCGGCAGTTGGGAGGGGGTCGGCTCTGGAGGCGCCGGAGTCCCACTTTCTGTTAGCACATGGTCGCAACGAGTGGACGGTGGCGCGAAACGGAGGGCGACGTTCCGGGTGGAGGTTTATCCGCCGCGGGGGTAAGAAAGATCGCCGGTGGGGCGAGATCTCTGATCGGCGAGTCAGGGATGAGCGTCTCGCCCGGCAGTTCTCCAGCCTGTGGATACATCGAAAGGTGTGTCCACAGGCGGACGTTCGTAGGAGTGAAGCACGGCCCGGAGATGGTGGGATGGGGTCATGAACCGGGTCGTGCTGGGGGCTGTGCTGGCCTTCGCGGTGGGAGCGGTGCTGATCGCGGGTGGGGCCTACCTCCACCGTGGCGTGCCCATGTGGGTGCTCGGGGTGCCGTTGGCGATCACCTGCGTGGGGGTGCTGCTGCGGCAACGGGCTCCGCTGGGCTCCCTGGGGCTCGGCGTGCTCGCCATCGTGGTGGACGGCTTCGTGGGGCCGTCGCTCGGCACTGTCCTCATTTTCACCGACAATCTGTACGCCGCCGCGCTCTACGGGCCGGCGCCCCTCGCTCGGATACTCCTCGGCGTCACATCCGTGCTGGCGGTGGCGGCCGGGGCCGTGGCGGGGTTCGTCGCGTCCGACTGGCGGGTGCTGGCCGTCGCGGGCGTGCAGGCCGGGCTGGTGCTCGTCACGCCGGTGATGACCGCCGTCGTGCTGCGCGAGCACCGCGACCGGGCGGCGGTGGAACGCGCGCGGGCCGAGCAGGTCGCCAGGCTCGCCGAGCTGGATCGGCAGGCGGCCGTCACGGCCGAACGTACGCGGATGGCGCGCGAGCTCCACGACATGATCGCCAACCATTTCAGCGCCATCGCCATCCAGTCCACGGCCGCGCTGTCCCGTAAGGATCTCGACCGGGAGACGGTCAGGAAGGTCATGGAATCCGTACGGGAGAACAGCGTCAAGGGCATGGCCGAGATGCGGGCCATGATCGGCCTGCTGCGGCAGGAGGGCGACGAGGCGGAGGGGAGCGCAGGGGCGATGCGGCCTCGCCTCGCCGACGTCGAGACGCTGGTCGAAAGAGTGCGGCGGGCCGGGCTGGCCGCCGACATGCGGGTCGAGGGGACGGTACGCGAGCTGCCGGCGTCCGTCGATCTCGCGGGCTATCGGATTCTGCAGGAAGCGCTCACCAACGCGCTCAAGCACGGAGAGTCGCCGGTTTCCGTGCTCGTCTCTTATGAGGAGGAACGGGTTCTGGTCCGGGTCGTGAATGCGCTCCGCGAGCGGCGGACCGGGCTGCCCGGGGCGGGAGCCGGGCTGATCGGCATGCGGGAGCGGGCCTCGCTGGTCGGCGGGCTTTTCGAGGCGGGGAAGAGCGGCGATGAATGGCGGGTTCTGGCTGACCTGCCGACGGCTGAGGAGACGACCGAGGCACGGACGTCCAAAGGCGCGACGTGGGTGTTCGGGGCCGGTGACGGAGGTCGTGGACGGCGCACGAGTGGCGAAGGTCGTCGTGAGCCAGGGGACGTGGAGCGGGCCTCCACGGTGGAGGAGCGGGCTTGATGGAGGTGTGGTGAGTGAGCGTCAAGGTGTTGGTGGCCGACGACCATGCGGCGGTCAGGGCCGGGATCGTGCTGATCCTCGACGGCGCCGATGACATCGAGGTCGTGGGCGAGGCCGGCGATGGTGAGCAGGCCGTGGCCATGGCGAGGGAGCTGCGGCCCGACGTCGTGTTGATGGACGTGCGCATGCCGCGGCTCGACGGAATTTCGGCCACCAAAGAGCTGGCGGGAGTTTGTGATGTGCTGATTCTGACGACGTTCGATGTCGACGAATATGTGTTCGGGGCGTTGCGGGCCGGGGCGGCGGGATTTCTGCTGAAGAACACCGATGCCGAGTCGCTGGTTCATGCGGTACGTGTGGTGGCGCGCGGGGATGGGCTCATCTCGCCGGGGGTGACGCGGAGGCTGATCGCGGCGTTCGCCGAGGGCGCTCCCGTACGTCGAGAGGCGGTCGCCGATCCGGGCGGGCTGACGCCTCGGGAGCGTGAGGTGCTGGCGTGCATCGGGCGTGGAATGTCCAACGCCGAGATCGCCAGGGAGCTCGACATGGCCGAGGCGACGACCAAAACGCATGTCAGCCGGGTGCTGAACAAGCTCGGATTGAGGAGCCGGGTGCAGGCGGCGATTTACTACTCCGATTACTATTCGGAGGGGATATAGGCCCGTAGTGTGTGCCTCGTGAGCCATTCGCCGCCTTCTGGGCCTTCTGAACCGCCTCGTCGGACGGGGGTGGTCGTCGGCACGGCGTTCGCCGGGCTCTTCGGGTACTTCGTCGTCAACGTGCTCGTCGGGTTGGTCGCCCTGAGCCTGCAGTCCACGGTGGCGATCGGGGTGGCCGCGGGTTTTCTCGCGCTGCTGGGGCTCGTCGCCGGCGTGGTGCTCGTGGTGCTGCGGAAGTCCTGGTCCGTGGGGTTGGGGCTGGGGTTGATGATCGGGTGGGCGTTGGCGTCGATCGTGTCGGCAGGGTTTTGTACGGGGATTAATCCGGAGATGTACACCTAGGTGTTGTGTTTGGCATTTCGCCGGTTGTCGGCGCGGGCAGGGGATGGATCGGAGCCGTTGATCGAATGTCGGTCCTCGGGCCCTAGCCTGATCGCGACCAGGGAGTAGACCGCGTCCATGACCACATCGCCGCGACCGCCGGACCCTCCGCCGTCGTCCTCTTCGCCGTCCTCGCCGTCCTCGCCGGAGGAACGTGGGTCGGGGCGGGAAGGGGTGCCGGTCGGGAGGCCGGAGTTCTTGCCGCCGCCAACCGGCGAATCCGTCACCCCGCCACCCGCGCCCTCCATCTCGGAACCCTCTGACGTGCCGGGGACCGATAGGGATGCAGCCACGGGGTCGGGCGCGGGTGTAGGCGGTTCGGGTGTAGGTGGTTCGGGGGACTCCGGCCCGAGCCGTCCGGGTTCAGGGGCTTCGGGTGACTCCGGCCCGAGCGGTCCCGGTTCAGGGGCTTCGGGCGGCCCCGGTTCGGGTTTGGATTCGGATTCGGGCGAGCCCGCGTTGGGTGCTTCCGGTTCGGGTGAGCCCGCGTCAGGTGCTTCGGGCTCGCGTGGTCCTGGGTCGCTTGGTGCAGGGCCCGCTGGTTCGGTGGGTTCCGGGTCGCTGGGTTCGCAGGCTGGCGATTCGGCGGTTTCAGGTTCAGGGTCTGCTGGTCCCGGTTCTTCTGGTTCGGGGCGGTCGTCGCCGCGGCCGACGTTTCTGCCGCCGGTCGGGTTTCCGACGATCAGCCAGGCGCCTCCGAGGGCGAGGAGTGAGGAGCCCGGCCGGCCGCCTGAGCAGGTTGGTGGGTCACGCGAGGTCTGGCGCCGGCCGCAGGGGCAACCCGGTCAACCACAAGGGCGGCCTGGTCAGCCGCATGAAGAATTCGGTCGGCTGGAGCGGCCGCCGAGTCGGCCCGACCTGTACGGGCAGTCGGAGCGGTCAGACGCATTCGGGCAAGGCCCGACGTACGGACGACCGGAGCCGACGTTCGAACCGCCGGGCCAGATGCATGAGGGGCCGGAGCCGCCACACCGGCAGTCGGAGCGGCCGTACGGGGCACCGGGGCAACCGCGTGGGCGGGCGGAGTCGTCGTACGGGCAGGTGGGGGAGCCGCAGCGGGGGGAGGAGGCTCGGCCGCAGTGGCCCTACGGTGGGCCGTCGGACGCGCGGCCGCCTTACGCGCCGACGGCCCCCCACGTGCAGCCACGGCTGGGTGCCAAAGAACATTGGCGTGGCGCCAACCCGCCCTACGGCCAGGATCCGTCGCCCGGGGGCAACCCGTCCTATGGCCCGAATCCCTCGTCAGGGGCTCCCACGTCCTACGGCGCCAGGTCGCAGTCCGGGGCCGACTCGGTTTACGGTGCCAGACCGCAGTCCGGGGCCGATCCGGTTTACGGTGCCAGGCCGCCCTCCGGGGCCGCTCCGACCTATGGCCTCAGGCCGTCGTCCGGGGGTGAGTCGCACTATGGCGTTGATGCGCTGTCTGGGGCTGATCGGCCTTTTAGTCCGGATTCGGGAAGTTCTGGGCCGGGGGGTGTGGTGTCGTTTGGGGCGAGTTCGGTCTCCGGGGGTGATTCTCGGGCTGGGTCGTATGCGTCTTATGGAGGTGATCCGGGCCTGGGGGGCGACGCGCCGCATGGGGTGAAGTCACCGTCTGAGGGAGGTCGCACCTTTGGTTCGGATGCGGGGGGTTCGGGGT
>NZ_SMKQ01000033.1 GCF_004348995.1 Nonomuraea terrae | reverse complement strand
ATAAGAGACAGCTACTGGAACACCCAGCTCCCGTCCGGCAAGTCCGGCCGGCACATCATCTTCACCCACTGGATCCGTTCCGACAGCAACGAGAACTTCTACAGCTGCTCCGACGTCGTCTTCGACGGCGGCAACGGCGAGGTGACCGGCGTCGGCCCCGGCGGCAGCGGCCCCGGCCCGTCGCAGCCGCCCACCGAGCCGCCCACCGAGCCGCCTACCGAGCCGCCACTGTCGAACGGCGCCTGCACCGCAACCTGGCGGGCCACCGACACCGGCTGGGCCGGCCACTTCCAGGGTGAGGTGACCGTCCGCAACACCGGCGCCGGCGCGATCAACGGCTGGACGGTGAAGTGGGCCTACACCGGCGGCCAGGGCTTCGACGGCTCGCCGTGGAACGGCGTGCTCACCGGCCGGCCACCGAACGTGACGGTCGGGAACGCCCCCTACAACGGCACGCTCGCGCCGAACGCCACCACCACGTTCGGCTTCAACGCCACCGGCTCGATCCCGAGCCCCGCTCCCGCCCTGACCTGCACGAGCCCGTGATCAAGCAGCGTCGCGGGCTCCTCGCGGCGATCGTCACCCTGGCCGGTCTGGTGCTGGCCGGGGTGACGCTGTTCGCCGCCAGGCAGCCGTCGTCACAGCTCGACGAGGAGCTCGCCGCCCAGGTGACCCTGGCCCTGGAAGGGGCCTCGCCCGGCGAGCACCACGCCCACGGCCACAGCTTCGACTCCCAGGTGGTGTGCGCCGTGGAGCCGTTCGGCGTCGAACCGGCGGACGCCGACTCGCTGGTCGAGGTGCGGTGGGTGTACGCCCGCCACATGTGCGCGATCACCGGGGAGAGCCCCGACTGGGCCGCCTCCGTACGGGCCGCCGGGCCGATCGCCGTCGAGATGGGCATCCCGCCCCGGATCGTGGTGCCGGAGCCGGGCGCCGGCTACCCGGAGCGGGTCCGGCGGATCGTCCCCGAGCGCTACCACGAGGAGGCGTTCGCGGACTTCTCCGACGACGCGGCGATCGAGGCGGCCCGCGAGCGGTTCGCGCCGGCCACCTCGGCCTCCCGATGAGCCGGCGAACGCAGAACGGACGCGGCCGGCAGGAGAAGCCGGCCGCGGCCGTCCCATTCGGGCGGCGGGGTGATGCCGGAGGAGCCTGCGCCGTAGACGGATCCAGGCCGCACTGTCGATGGGCCGTCGACGGAAGAATCCCCCGCGACGCCTCTCACCAGGCCGGCCGGATGAAAATTTCACCCTGTTCCGGGACGTTCGGCGAGCGTGCGGGGCGGCCGGCGCCTGCCCGGCCGCCGGCCGCTGTACAGGGCGGCGGGGGCGGCACACGATGGGAGCGCTCCCAGCCACCTGACCCTGGAGATGATCGCCTGTGAGACTCCACCGCGGCCTCCGCAGATGGGCCGTGACGACGACCGCCGTGAGCGTCGCGGCCCTGGGAATCGTCGTCGGCCAGGGCACGGCCGCGAACGCCGCCGTCGCCTGCGACGTCACCTACACCGCCAACTCGTGGACGAGCAGCCCCGGCCAGGGCGGCTTCACCGCGAGCATCACGTTGCGCAACACCGGTGACCCGCTCACGTCGTGGTCGCTGACCTTCGACTACCCCACGACCACCCAGCGGTACACGCCCAGCGGCTGGGGTGCGAACTGGAGCCAGCCGGGCACCCGCGTGACGGGGACGAACCTGGCGTACAACGGCAACCTGGCCACCGGGGCCTCCCTCAGCATCGGCTTCAACGGCACCTGGTCGGGCAGCAACCCGAACCCGGCGTCGTTCAGCGTCAACGGCACCTCCTGCGGCGGCACGACGCCGACCACCCCGTCGGTGGTCACCTCGGCCGGCTCGATCGCGGTGGACGAGGGCGGCACGGCGACGTTCACGGCCCGGCTGTCGGCGGCCCCACCCGCGAACGTCACCGTCACCACCACCAGGACCGGCGGCGACGCCGACCTCACCGTCTCCTCCGGTGCGAGCCTGACCTTCACCCCGCAGAACTGGGACACCCCGCAGGCGGTCACCCTGGCCGCCGCCCAGGACGCCGACACGACCGCGGGGACGGCCGCGTTCAGCCTCGCCGGCACCGGCGTGACCGGCGCCACGGTCAACGCGACCGAGGTGGACGACGACGCCACGGTGGAGCAGGCGATCATCGTGACCCCGGCGTCGGTGACCGTGCCGGAGGGCTCGACCGGCACGTACACCGTGCGCCTGGCCGCCCGGCCCGACGCGAACGTGACCGTCACCACGACCGCGGGCGGCGGCGACGCGAGCCTCACCGTCTCCTCCGGGGCCGGCCTCACCTTCACCCCGCAGAACTGGGACACCCCGCAGGCCGTCACCCTGGCCGCCGCCCAGGACGCCGACACGGCGAACGGCAGCCGTACGTTCACCGTCGCCGCCCCCGGCCTGACCTCGCGCACGGTCACCGCCACCGAGGCCGACGACGACGGCGGCAGCACGCCGGGCCACGTCGAGAACCCTTACGCCGGGGCCACCGGCTACGTCAACCCGAACTGGGCGGCCAAGGCCGCGGCCGAGCCCGGCGGCGACGCCGTCTCCGACCTCTCCACCGCCGTGTGGATGGACCGCATCGCCGCCATCGCCGGATCGTCGTCGGCCATGGGCCTGCGCGCCCACATGGACGAGGCCGTCCGGCAGGACGCCGCCAACGGCTCGGCGCCGCTGACCATCCAGGTCGTCGTCTACAACCTGCCGAACCGTGACTGCTCGGCGCTGGCCTCCAGCGGCGAGCTGCTCATCGCCGAGGACGGGTTCAACCGCTACAGGACGCAGTACGTCGACCCGATCGCCGCCATCCTCCGCGACCCCGCGTACGCGAACCTGCGCATCGTCACGATCATCGAGCCCGACTCCCTGCCGAACCTGGTCACCAACCTGAGCGTGCCCAAGTGCCAGGAGGCCAACGGCACCGGCGGCTACGTGGACGGCGTCCGCTACGCCCTCGACCGGCTGCACGCCATCCCGAACGTCTACACGTACGTGGACGCCGGGCACCACGGCTGGCTCGGCTGGGACTCGAACTTCACCCCGACGGTGAACCTCTTCCACAGCATGGCCACCGGCACCGCCGCGGGCGTGGACAGCGTGGACGGCTTCATCGTCAACACCGCCAACTACTCGGCCACCACCGAACCGCACTTCACGGTCAGCACCACCGTGAACGGCACGTCCGTCCGGGACTCGACCTGGGTGGACTGGAACCAGTACGTCGACGAGCAGGGCTTCGCCACCGCCCTGCGGGCCGCGCTCGTCAGCCGCGGCTTCGACGACGGGCTCGGCATGCTGATCGACACATCGCGCAACGGCTGGGGCGGCAGCGCCCGCCCGACCGGCCCGAGCACCTCCACCGACGTGGACGTCTTCGTCGACCAGTCACGCGTCGACCGGCGCATCCACGCCGGCAACTGGTGCAACCAGAGCGGCGCCGGCATGGGCGTCCGGCCCACCGCGAGCCCCGCGGCCGGCTTCGACGCCTACGTCTGGGTCAAGCCGCCGGGCGAGTCGGACGGATCCAGCAGGGAGATCGAGAACGACGAGGGCAAGCGCTTCGACCGGATGTGCGACCCGACGTACACGGGCAACGACCTGAACGGCAACAACCCGACGGGCGCCCTCGCCGACGCCCCGCTGTCAGGCCGCTGGTTCTCCGCCCAGTTCCGCGAACTCCTCCAGAACGCCTATCCGCCCATCAACTGACCCACCGAGGACGAAACCACCCCGACCCCTTCCCCAGCAGGAGAGGCCCGGCCCCAGGCCTCTCCTGCGCGTCGATCCGTCATCAACAAGACGTCGTAAAGTTTTCATTCCAACAGGGATTGATGAAGAGAAGTTTCGGGTCTATCTTCCTGATCAACGGGGCGCCCCCACTTACCCACCTGTCCAGAGAGGTGAGTAGTCCCCATGATCAGTTCCCTCAGCCGATCACCGATCCGCACATCCGCCGCCCTGGCCCTGCTGGTCACCCTGGCGGCGGCCCTGATCCCCCAGGCCGCATCGGCGCGGAGCACCGGCGTCCTCGCCAGCCACAAAAGCCCGTTCAACTGCGGAAAGACGTTCTACGCCAACAACTGGACCCCCTCGCACAACCCGTCAGGCTCCATCGACTGGCAGAGTTACGGGAGCGACGCCATCAACGGCGAGACCGTACGCGCCACCGCCGGAGGCACCGCCTACTTCAACGACGCGGGTAGCACCAGCTACGGCAAGTGGGTGGAGGTCCGTCACAGCGACGGCACCAGGACCCGCTACGCCCACCTGGCCACGATGGTGCGCGCGGCCGGCGGCTCGATGAGCGTCGGCCAGGGCACCGTGATCGGCACCGTCGGCTCGACGGGCGGCAGCACCGCCCCGCACCTGCACTACGAGCAGCGAACCTCCTCCGGCGCGGTCGACACCAGCCCGACCGTGGACGGCGTGACCGTGTCCCTGGGCCAGAAGAAGGCCATCACCAGCACCAACACCTGCGGCGGCGGGGCCAACCCCCACACGCCGGAGGAGGTCTGCGGCAGCGGTTACGCGGTCATCGACTCGGCCGCTCTCACCGGTGGCCGCACGTACCTGCTCTACAACTCCAGCAACGGCTACAACTGCGTCACGACGCTGAAGACGACGAATGTCGGCACCGCCTCGTCGATGTCGGCCTTCCTCGAACCGCAGGGCGAGGCCAGGGCGACCGACTCAGGCAGCTACGGCTACTACGCCGGGCCTGTCAGGCTTTCTGCTCCGGGACAGTGCGTCAGGTGGGGCGGCTCGATCGGCAGCAGCTCGTACACGAGTCCCTTCGAACACTGCGACTGAGCCAGAACTCCCGCTGATCGCATGACCGCCGGGCCCAGGACTACTCCTGGGCCCGGCTTCGTGGTTCTCGCGCTGGTTTGACGCCCCTTACGGCTAACCGCTATCTATTGGCTAACCGTTAGGGGGTCCGCGTGCAAGACGCAGTGCTGGCGATGCTCGCCAAAGAGCCGTCACACGGGTACGACCTGCGCGCCCGGCTGCGGCAGAGCCTCGGCCCGCTGGGCGAGTCGATGAACCCCGGCCAGATCTACGTGACGCTGGCCCGGCTGGAAAAGGCCGGGCTCGTCATCTGTGAGCGGGCGGGCGGCCTGCCCGAGCGGCCGGAGCGCAAGGTTTACGCGCTGACGCCGGCCGGGCAGCAACGGGTGACGGCCTGGCTGGCCGAGGTGGGCTGGCCGAAACCGGACCTGGCGGAGTTTCATCTCAAGCTCGCCGCTGCCGCCTCGGCCCGGCTGGCCGACCCGGTGGAGCTCATCGCGGCGCAGCGCCGTGAGTTGCTGCGCCGCTTGCGTGAGGCGCAGCACGCCGCGCTGGCCGAGCCGGCGGGGGCGGGCGCCGGCCTGCTGCTGGAAGGGGTCGTGCTGCGGTTGCAGGCGGACCTGCGCTGGCTGGATGCCTGTGAGCGGGTCTGGTCCAAGGTCGATGACGAAGTCGAGGGTGGATGAACGTGTCAGGTGCCGCGGTCCGGGCCTGCGGCCTGGTGAAGACGCATGGTCAGGGGCAGAGCCGGGTCCGCGCGGTGGACGAGGTCGACCTGGAGGTGCCTCAGGGACAGATGCTGGCGGTGATGGGCCCCAGCGGCTGCGGGAAATCCACGCTGCTGCACCTGCTCGGCGGCCTGGAGCGGCCCACCGGTGGGGAGGTGTGGGTGGCCGGGCGGCGCATCGACACCATGAGCGAGCGAGCCTTGGCGCGGCTGCGGCGCCGGTCGGTGGGGTTCATCTTCCAGGCCTTCCACCTGGTGGAGGAGTTGTCGGCGGCTGAGAACGTGGAGCTGCCCGCGCTGCTGGCCGGGCGCTCGCGCCGCCAGGCCAGGCGGCGCGCGAGCCTGCTGCTGGAACGGGTCGGGCTCGCCGAGCGCGCCCGGCATCTGCCGTCGCAGCTGTCCGGCGGGCAGCGTCAGCGCGTCGCCGTCGCTCGCGCGCTGGTCAACGACCCGCTGATGGTCCTGGCCGACGAGCCGACCGGCAACCTCGACACCGCGGCGACCCTCGACGTGCTGAGGATCTTCGAGGAGCTGCGTTCCGCGGGGCAGACCTTCGTGATCGTCACGCATGACGAACGGGTGGCGGCCACAGCGGATCGGCTGGTCTCGATGCGCGACGGGATGTTCGTCGACGACACCTGGCTGGCCGGCTCCCACGCGCGCGGGCTCGGCGGGTTGATCGGGCTGGAGGGCTGAACGTCATGGGCTCCATCGTGCTCGTCGCGCGACTCGTGCTGGCCGACCTCCGCAGGCACAAGGCCCAGGCCGCGATGCTCCTGCTCGCGGTGACCGTGGCCACCGCCACGATGGCCCTGGGCCTGTCCGTGCGCGACGTGAGCGAGGCGCTGTACGAGCAGACCCGCGCGGCCACCGCCGGGCCGGACGTGGTGGCGCTCTCCGGCGACACGGGCCCCGCCGTGGCCTCGGCCCTGGCCTCGCTGGCGGACGCTCCCGAAGTGGTCGCCCACCATGGCCCCTACCGCGTCGTCTACGCCGATCTCACCGCACGCGGCCTCAGCTCCAACGTGGTGGTGCACGGCTTCGCCGACAAGCCCGGCGCGGTCAACCGGCCGCTGGTGACCTCGGGCCGCTGGGTACGCTCCGGCGGCACGGTCCTCGAACGCGGTTTCGCCACCGCGCTGGGCGTCGGCGCCGGCGACCGCGTCACCATCGCCGGCCGGTCGTACCCGGTCGTCGGGATCGCCGTCACCGCGGCCACCTCCGTCTACCCCGGGGCGGCGCAGATCGGCCCGGGCGGCGGCCCCACCGACTACAGCGGCCTGGCCTGGATGACCCGATCAGACGCCAGGAAACTGGCGTCGTCCCGGGATCTCCCGGTGACCATGGCCCTGGACCTCAAGCTGCGCGACCCCGCCGCCACCGAGACCTTCAGCGACGCCCACCGCGACTCCGCCGTGAGGATCAACTTCCGCTCCTGGCAGTTCACGGCCCAGCAGGACATGGGCATCCTCAAGCACAGCCAGCCGATCCTGGTCGTCGGCAGCTACCTGATCAGCTTCCTGGCCATCACCGGAGTGGCCGCGCTGGCCGCGGGACGCGCCGCCGAGCAGACGCGCCGGGCCGGGCTGCTCAAGGCCGTCGGCGCCGCCCCGGGTCTGATCGCCACCGTCCTGCTCACCGAGTACCTGGCCCTGGCGCTGGCCGGCGACGCGCTGGGACTGGTGGTCGCCCGCCTGACCGCGCCCGTCATCGCCGGCCCCACCGCCAGCCGGATCGGCGATGTGGCCGGGCCGACCGCCGCCACCGTGGCGACGGCGACCGTCCTCGCCGTGGCGGTGGCGGTGCTGTCCACCCTGCGCCCCACGCTGCGCGCCCTGCGCACGGCGACCGTCACGGCGCTGACCGCCACCGCGCACCAGCCCCGTCACCGCCCCTGGATCACCGCGCTGTCCGCGCTGCTGCCCACGCCGCTGCTGCTCGGGCTGCGGCTGACCGCCCGCAGACCGGGCCGCGCCGTGCTGCAGGCGTGCTCCACCGCCACCACGGTGATCGCGATCGTCGCCCTGCTGACCATCCACGCCCAGACGGAGAGGGGCTACGGGCTGGACGGCTCCGCCGCCCTGCCCAACCTGCGCGGCGAGCACGACCGCCACCTGATGCTGGCCGTCGCCATCCTGCTGGTCGCACTCGCCGTCGTGAACACCATCACCTTCACCTGGACCACTGCCATGGAGGCCCGGGCGAACATGGCCATCGCCCGCACGCTCGGCGCCACCCCCGGGCAGATCACCGCGGGACTGTCCACCGCCCAACTCCTGCCCAGCCTGCCCGGCGCCATCGTCGGCGTTCCCCTGGGCACCGGCCTGCTCTCGCTCTTCGCCGCCAGGAACGCGGTGGACGCCCCCTCCTCCTGGCTGCTCGGCGCCGCACTCGCGACCCTCCTGGCGACGGCGGCGTTCACCGCCCTGCCCGCACGCCTGGCGGCGCGCCGCCCCGTGGCGCAGGCCCTCAGCGCCGAAGGCTAGCGCTGCCCGCGCCACTCCGAGACGACCGCGTCCACGTCGTACGGCATCAGGTTGAGCGGAGGGCCGGACAGGCCGGTTCTGATCGCTTCGCGGATCTTGTGGTTGATGTCCTCGACGATCTGCCGCACCTCGGTCTCGGAACGGGCCCCGCGCGCCTCGGCCAGCGCCTCCTCCGCCTCCTTGCGCAGCGCCAGGGTGGGCGGCAGGGGCATCGACAACCCCTCGCTCTCGATCTTCTGCTTGATCCACCACATCTCGTCGAGGTGCCGGTCGAGCCCGGGCAGCGGCTTGCCCTTGCCCGGCAGGTCGTTGAACTCGCCCCGCTCCTCGGCCTCGCGGATCTGCCGGTCGATCCAGGTCTCGAAGGGGAAGCCGACGGGCTTGCGTTCGGTCACGTACGCTCTCCTCACGCGAGGTTGTGACTTGGTGCCATGGGGCCGCGCCACCCGAGCACGGCCTCGGTCATGCGTACGGACGCGACCGTCGCGGCCACGTCGTGCACGCGCAGGATGCGGGCGCCTTTGAGGATGGAGACGACGTTGGCGGCGATCGTGCCCTCGGTCCGCTGCCCCTGGGGCCGGTCGAGGGTCTCGCCGATGAAGTCCTTGTTGGACAGCGCCACCAGCGTCGGGTATCCGATCGCGGTGATCTCCTCGAGCCGGCGCGTCAGCTCCAGGGAGTGGAAGGTGTTCTTGTTCAGGTCGTGCCCGGGATCAATGACGATCTTG
Organism: Nonomuraea terrae; assembly: GCF_004348995.1. Lineage (GTDB taxonomy): Bacteria > Actinomycetota > Actinomycetes > Streptosporangiales > Streptosporangiaceae > Nonomuraea > Nonomuraea terrae. Next base: position 47,310 of record NZ_SMKQ01000033.1, on the reverse strand, counting down.
TCGGGCCCGACACCGGCCTTCAGCGCGTACGCGACCCGCTCCTGCAGGTACGCGGCCACCTCGGCGACGACGTCGGCGTAGCTCGGCCGCAGGACCCGCCGGCCGGGGCCGCCGAGGCTGTGCGTGACGACCACGGCGGCGCCCGTCTCGGCCGCGACCTCGGCCATGCCCGGCTCGCGCAGCCCGTTGGTGTCGTTGATGACGTCGGCCCCGGCCTCGACGGCCGCCCTGGCCACCTCGGGCCGGTGGGTGTCGACCGAGATCACGGCGTCGGTGGCGGCCCTGACCCGGGTGATGACCGGCACGACCCGCTCGATCTCCTCGGCGGCCTCGATCGGGTCCTGTGCGGCGCTGAAGGCGAACCCGCCGATGTCGACCCAGTCGGCGCCCTGCTCCACGGCCTTGACGGCGGCCGACACCGCGCTGTCGAGCGCGAAGGTGCGGCCCTGGTCGTGGAAGGAGTTGGGCGTGCGGTTGACGATGGCCATGATCGCCACCTGGCGCTCGAAGTCGAACTCCCGCCGACCGATGCGCCGGACGGGAGAGATGATCCCGGGGGAAAGCTTCTCGCCGCTCAACGTAGTGATCCCTTTCCGTCCCCTCGAGACTACCTGGCGGCCCGCCGGCTCAGATGGGCCAGGTCAGACGGGGCGGGATCAGGTGCCGAAACGGCCGAGCAGCCGGGATCCGGGCGCCGACACCCGGATCCCTCGCATGCCCCCGCGGACGCGCCGGCGCGGTAACCGCATGGTCAGCCGGACCGTGGTGCCGCCGGGGCCGGTGCGGAAGTCGGCCTCGTCGCACAGGCGGCGGATCAGGAAGATGCCCCGTCCGTAGTCGGCGCGTTCGGACGGCGTGCGGTCCTCCCGTACGTACGCCTCGGGGATGCCGGCGCCGTGGTCGGTCGTCTCGGAGCAGATGACGCCGTTCACCGTCCACAGCTTGAGAAAGCCGCGGCCGCCCGCGTGCTCCACGACGTTGACCACGCTCTCGTGCACGGCCAGTACGAAGTCGTCCCTGCGTGAGCCGTGCAGCCCCGCCTGTTCGGCCTTCTCCGCCACCGCTCGGCGCAGCCGGGTCACGTCGACCTCGGTGAAGGGTTCGGCCATCAGCGTGCGCATGCGTCTCCTCGTGTCATGACCGACGACACGGAAGCCGCGCTGCGCGGCCTCGCGCAGCCCCCTCCCTCGCCTGCGGGGAACGGGCTGCGCGAGGTCATGACGTCACGGCCGCCGGCCGATCCCCGTCGCGAGCTCGCGTACCCGGCCCGCCGGCCCCTTGTCGGGCGCCAGCGGGGCGGTCTCCATGCCGGCGCCGTCGTGCAGTCCGTCGAACAGTTCGCGCAGGGCCTGCAGGGACGAGTGCCGCGGCGTCCACCCCAGCACCTCTCTGGCCCGGTCGGTCTTCATGATCGGCATCCGCAGGACGAGCTCCAGCAGCCCCGGCGCGGCGGGCAGCAGCCGCAGGTGCCAGCCCGCGGCCATGACCGCCTTGGCCATGCGCTCCGGCACCCGCACCGTGCGGGCCCCGAGCAGCCCGGCGAGCTCGTTCGGGCCGATCACCGGCTCCGCCGCCAGGTTGAACGCGCCCCGCGCCCGCCCGGTAACGGCCAGCCGGTACGCCTGCGCGGCGTCCTCGGCGTGCAGCACCTGCATCCGCAGCCCGGGGATGTCAGGGACGAACGGGATCCGTCCGGTCTTGACCAGCCGCCCGGGCACGAACGGTCCGCCGAACAACCTCCGCTGCTCGGTGGCCGCCGCCCGCTGGAAGATGAACCCGGGACGCATCCGCACCACGCGGACGGTCGGGTGGTCGTGCTCGAAGACGTCGAGCACCCGCTCGACGTACGCCTTCTCCCGCCCGTACGCGGCGCCGGGCCAGCCGTGTGTGGGCCAGCTCTCGTCCACCGGCTGGTCCTTGGGCGCCGGCGAGTACGCCCCCACGGAGGAGGCGTGCACCAGGGACGGCACTCCGGCCTCGGCGACCGCGCGGAAGACCCGCATGCTGCCCAGCACGTTGGCCCGCCACGTGACCGCGGGGCTCCTGGTCGGCTGGAACAGCCACGCCAGGTGCACCACCGCGTCGGCGCCGTCGAAGATCCGCGTCAGGTCGGCGGTGGCCACGTCGGCCTGACGCCAGTCGGTGCGATCGACCCGCCAGCCGGGCAGCCGCCGGGCGACACCCACGATCGAGGTCACGCTGTCGTCCGCGGCCAGTGCGCGCACCACGGAGGTGCCGACGTTCCCGGTGGCTCCCACCACAACGACTCTCATGCGTGCTCCGCTGCCCGGGGCGGGGCCCGTGAAACGCGCGTGAACTGCCCCGTTACGGCTTCAGCAGGATCTTGACCGCGCCGTCGGCCTTCTTCTGGAACATCTCGTACGCCTCGGGCGCCTGCTCCAGCGGCATCCGGTGGGTGGTGAAGTCCATCACGCCGAGCGGGTCGGTGTCGTCGGTGAGCAGCGGCATGAGCGCGCTGATCCACTTCCTGACGTTCGCCTGGCCCATGCGGATGGTGATGCCCTTGTCGAACATGCGCAGCATCGGCATCGGGTCGGTCATGCCGCCGTAGACGCCGGTGATGGAGATGACGCCACCGCGGCGGACGGAGTCGATGGCCTGGTTGAGCGCCGCGAGCCGGTCCACGCCGGCGTTCGCCATGAGCGGCGCGGCGACCACGTCGGGCAGCAGCCCGGTGATCGTCTGGGCGAGCTTGGCGGCGGGCGAGCCGTGCGCCTCCATGCCGACGGCGTCGATGACGGAGTCGGTGCCGCGCCCGTCCGTACGCTGCCGGATCTCCCCCGGCACGTCGGACACCTCGCTGGCGTCGACGACCTCGATGCCGTGGCGGCGGGCCATCTCCAGGCGGGCGGTGACGCCGTCCACGCCGATGACGCGGTGGCCCAGGTGGCGGGCGATGCGGGCGCTCATCTGGCCGATGGGGCCGAGGCCGAAGACGGCCACGCTGCCGCCCTCGGGGATGTGGGCGTACTCGACGGCCTGCCAGGAGGTCGGCAGCACGTCGGACAGGTACACGAAGCGCTCGTCCGGCGGCCCCTCCGGGACCTTGATCGGGCCGAACTGGGCCTCGGGCACCCGCAGGTACTCGGCCTGCCCGCCGGGCACGTGGCCGTAGAGCTTGGTGTAGCCGAACAGCGCCGCGCCCATGCCGTGCTCGCGCACCTGGGTGGTCTCGCACTGCGCGTAGAGCTCCATCCCGCACATGTGGCAGTGACCGCAGGCGATGTTGAACGGGATGACGACGCGGTCGCCGGGCTTGATGGTGCTGATGCCGGACCCGACCTCCTCGACGATCCCCATGGGCTCGTGCCCGAGGATGTCGCCTTCGGCCATGAACGGCCCGAGCACCTCGTACAGGTGCAGGTCGGAGCCGCAGATGCCGCTGCTGGTGACCCTGATGATCGCGTCGTTCGGTTCCTTGATGGCCGGGTCGGGGACCTCCTCCACCCGTACGTCGCGCTTGCCGTGCCAGGTGACTGCTTTCATGCTCGTCTCCTTCACTGCCGGGGGCACAACTGCCGCATACCCCTACATAGAGCCTCAAACGGCGAGCCTTTCTGGGCCGGTCGGTACATCTGAGGCAAGAGAAATCTCGAGTGGCGGAAGACTCTTTACACGATCCGTATTCGATGAGTAACTGATGGTAGTCACCGACGTACCGAAGGAGCCGCACCCATGCCGGTGGGCCTCACCCAGCAGACCTTGGGTTCACGTATCGACGAACGCCTCAGCGGCTTTCTGGGGTCCTGCCGGACTCCCATCTCCGATCCCGGCGTCGAGGCGGCGTACACGCTGCTGACCGACTTCATCCTGGGCGGCGGCAAGCGCGTGCGGCCTCAGCTGTGCTACTGGGGCTGGCGCGGCGCCGGCGGCGACGACTGCGACGAGATCGTCAGCGCCGCCGCGGCCCTGGAGCTGTGCCACGCGGGCCTGCTCATCCACGACGACATCATGGACGACAGCGACCTGCGCCGGGGCCGGTTCACCGTGCACCGCAACCTCGCCCTGCTGCACCGCGGCCCGGGCGCCGACGCGTTCGGCCGGGCCGGCGGCATCCTGCTCGGCACGCTCAGCCTCGCCTGGGCCGACGCGCTGCTGTCGTCGTGCGGCATCGACCCGATACGGCTGCGCGCCGCCCACCACCTGTTCGACGCCATGCGCACGGAGGTCATCAGCGGCCAGTACCTCGACGTCCTCGCCCAGCTCCGCTCCGGGGCCACCGAGGCCGAGGCTCTGACGGTGATCCGCTACAAGAGCGCCAAATACACCGTCGAACGGCCGCTGCAGATCGGCGGCGCCCTGGCCGGCGCCGACCTCGACCTGCTCGACGCCTACTCGCGGTTCGGTGTGCCGCTCGGGGAGGCGTTCCAACTGCGCGACGACGTGCTGGGCACGTTCGGCTCGTCGCGGGAGACCGGCAAGTCCGCGCTCGACGACCTGCGCGAGGGCAAGCAGACGGTGATGTTCGCCTACGCCGTCCAGCAGGCCACCCCCGCCCAGCTCGCCCATCTGCGGACCTGGCACGGCAACCCCGAGCTGACCGAGGACCGCGCCGCCGAGCTGCGCCGGATCCTCGTCGAGACCGGCGCGCTGGCCAGGGTCGAGACGCTGATCGGCGAGCGGGTGCGGGAGGCCATGTCGGCCCTCGCCGAGGCGCGCGTCGCCCCCGAGGCGGCCGACGAGCTGGCGCTGATGGCCGACCGGCTCGCCCACCGCACCAAGTGATCTTTCCTCCCACCACCAGGCCGCACTCTGAGATTGGCGGAACACCATGACGGAAACGACGCACTCGACCATGCCCGGAAACGGGGACGGGCAGCTCAGTCTGAGCACCGACGCCGCGAGGCAACTTTCGACCACGACCAAGACCCCGCCGCAGATGCAGGAGATCACCTCCCGCTGGCTGCTGCGGCTGCTGCCGTGGGTGCAGTGTTCCGGCGGCGTGTTCCGGGTCAACCGCAGGCTCACCTACACACTGGGTGACGGCCGGATCACCTTCACCGCGACCGGGTCGGAGGTGCGGGTCATCCCGGCCGAGCTCACCGAGCTGCCCCTGTTGCGCGGCTTCGACGACATGGAGGTGCTCGAAGCGCTGGCCGGCCGTTTCACCCAGCGGGAGGTCGAGGCGGGCGAGAGGATCGTCTCCGAGGGCGCTCCCGCCGACCGGCTCGTGCTGATCGTCCACGGCCGCGTGGCCAAGATCGGGCGCGGCGCGTACGGCGACGAGCAGGACCTCGGCGTGCTGGCCGACGGCGACCACCTCGGCGAGCAGTCCCTGACCGACGGCGGCGAGTACGCCTTCACCGCGCGCGCCAAGACGGCCACCACCGTGCTCAGCCTCTCCCGGCACGACTTCGACCAGATCGCCGCGCAGTCCCCCGCCCTGCGCGAGCACGTCGACACATGGCGCGCCGGCGGCTCGCGCGCCACCAACGACTACGGCGAGGCCGCCATCGACCTGTCCGCCGGCCACGTCGGCGAGGCTGTGCTACCCGGCACGTTCGTCGACTACGAGCAGAGCCCCCGCGAGTACGAACTGAGCGTGGCCCAGACCGTCCTGCGCGTGCACAGCCGGGTCTCGGACCTGTACAACCAGCCGATGAACCAGCTGGAGCAGCAGCTGCGGCTGACGATCGAGGCCCTGCGCGAGCGCCAGGAGCACGAGCTGATCAACAACCGGGGGTTCGGCCTGCTGCACAACGCCGACTTCAGCCAGCGTATCCGCACCCGCTCAGGCCCTCCCACCCCCGACGACCTCGACGACCTGCTGGCGCTGGTGTGGAAGGAGCCGGCGTTCTTCCTGGCCCATCCGCAGGCCATCGCCGCCTTCGGCCGCGAGTGCAGCAAGCGCGGCCTCTACCCGCAGGCCAGTGAGGTCGGCGGGCACCGGGTGCCGGCCTGGCGCGGCGTGCCGATCTTCCCGTGCAACAAGATCCCGGTCTCCGCCACGCGCACGACGTCGTTCCTGCTGATGCGTACCGGCCAGGAGAACCAGGGCGTCGTCGGGCTGCACCAGACCGGCATCCCGGACGAGTACCAGCCGAGCCTGTCGGTGCGGTTCATGAACATCAACGAAAAGGCGATCATCTCCTACCTGGTCAGCGTCTACTACTCGGCCGCCGTCCTGGTGCCCGACGCGCTCGGCGTCCTGGAGGACGTCGAGCTCGGCCGGAACGACTAGCCGATGACGGGGGCCGAACGGCTGAGCCTCGACACCGCGGCGGCGCGCGCGCTCGCCACGACGACCAAGACCGTCCCGCAGACGCTGGAGGTCACCCCGCGCTGGCTGCTGCGGGTGCTGCCGTGGGTGGACGTCGAGGCCGGGGTCTACCGGGTGAACCGCCGGCTGACGTACCCCGTCGGCGGCGGCCGGGTGAGCTTCTCCAACGCCGGCTCCCGCGTCCGGGTCGTCCCGCCGAGCCTGGCCGAGCTGCCCCCTCTGGGCGGCCTGGCGGATGACCCGGTGCTGGACACCCTGGCGGGGCGCTTCGAGCAGCGGGAGTACGACCGCGGCGACACGATCGTCCAGGCCGGACAGCCGGCCGGCGAACTGCTGATCATCGCGCACGGCAAGGCGATCAGGCTCCAGACCGGCGCGTACGGCGACCGCGTCGTCGCCGGCTCGCTGGCCGGGGGCGACCATGCCGGCTCCGGCCCGCCCGCCGAGGGCGCGGTGTGGGAGCACACGCTGGAGGCCGGCACCCCGTGCACGGTGCTGGCCCTCCCGTGGACCGAGCTGCACGCCCTGGCCGAACGGTCGCCGGCGCTGCGCGAGGCGCTCGACCGCCACCGCGCCCTGCTCGCCCGGCCGCGCAACCGGTGGGGCGAGGCGGCGATCGTCACGGCGGCCGGGCATCGCGGCGAGCCGGCGCTGCCCACCACGTTCGCCGACTACGACCCCGGCCCCCGCGAGTACGTGATGAGTGTGTCGCAGACCGTGCTACGCCTGCACACCCGGGTCACCGACCTCTACAACGACCCGATGGATCAGAAGGAGCAGCAGGTCAAGCTGACCGTCGAGGCGATACGCGAGTCGCAGGAGCGAGAGCTGCTGAACAACCGCGACTTCGGCCTGCTGCACCAGGCCGACCCGCGCCAGCGCGTCCAGACCCGCACGGGCCCGCCCACCCCCGACGACCTGGACGAGCTGCTCTGCCGCAGGAAGAAGTCGCGGTTCTTCCTGGCCCACCCGCGCGCCATCGCCGCCTTCCACCGCGAGTGCAGTGCCCGGGGCATCTACCCCGACAGCGTCGAGCTGCACGGCTCCCGGCTGACCGCGTGGCGCGGCGTGCCCGTCCTGCCCTGCGACAAGATCCCGGTGAGCCGGACCGGCACCAGCTCGATCCTGGTGCTGCGCACCGGCGAGGACGACCAGGGCGTCGTCGGCCTGCGCCCGGCCGAGCTGCCCGGCCAGGTCGAGCCGGGGGTGAGCGTGACGTTCACCGGCATCGACCGGAGAGCCGTCGCGTCGTACCTGGTCAGCGCCTACTACTCGGCCGCGGTGCTGGTGCCGGACGCCCTCGGAGTGCTGGAGGGCGTCGAGCTGAACTCTCACGTCAAGGAGTGACCTTGTCCCAGCCGTTCGTCCTGCCCGACTTCTACGTGCCGTACCCCGCCCGGCTCAACCGGCATCTCGAAGAGGCGCGCGTGCACTCCAGACGGTGGGCGCGCGACATGGGCATGCTGGAGGGGTCGGGCGTCTGGGAGCAGGCCGACCTCGACGCCCACGACTATCCGCTGCTGTGCGGCTACACCCATCCCGACTGCGACGCCGCCGAACTCTGCCTGATCACCGACTGGTACGTGTGGGTGTTCTTCTTCGACGACCACTTCCTGGAGGTCTTCAAGCGCACCGGCGACCTGGCGGGCGGCAAGGAGTACCTGGCCCGGCTGGCCGCGTTCATGCCGATGGGCGACGGCGGGGCCGTGCCCGAGCCGGTCAACCCGGTCGAGGCGGGGCTGGCCGACCTGTGGCCGCGTACGGTGCCGGGCATGTCGGCCGGCTGGCGGGCGCGCTTCGCCGAGAGCACCCGCAACCTGCTCAACGAGTCGCTCTGGGAGCTGGCCAACATCAACCGGGGCCGGGTGGCGAACCCGGTCGAGTACATCGAGATGCGGCGCAAGGTCGGCGGCGCCCCCTGGTCCGCCGGGCTCGTCGAGCACGCCGTGGGGGCCGAGGTACCGGCCCGCATCGCCGCGACCCGGCCGATGCGGGTGTTGCGCGACTCCTTCTCCGACGCCGTCCACCTGCGCAACGACCTGTTCTCCTACCAGCGGGAGGTCGGCGACGAGGGCGAGCTGAGCAACGGCGTGCTCGTGCTGGAGAAGTTTCTTGGCTGCGGCACACAGGAGGCGGCCGACGCGGTCAACGACCTGCTCACCTCGCGACTGCAGCAGTTCGAGCACACGGTCTTCACCGAGCTGGGTCCGCTGTTCGCCGAGCACATGATCGACCCCGTCAGCGCCGCCGGGGTGATGGCCTACGTCAAGGGGCTGCAGGACTGGCAGTCGGGCGGGCACGAGTGGCACATGCGCTCCAGCCGCTACATGAACCAGGACGTGCGCAAGGACCGGCCGTTCGGCATGTCGCCGCTGACCGGCCTGGTGGGCGCCAAGCGGGTGCGCAGCCATACGCACGTGCCGTACCAGCGGGTGGGGCCGTCGGTGATCCCCGACCTGTACGTGCCGTACGAGCTGCGCCTGTCACCCCACCTCGACCACGCGCGGCGCAGCACGGTGACCTGGTGCGCGAGCATGGGCATGCTCGAACCCCAGAACGGCGCGGCGGTGTGGGACGAGCGCAAACTGGTCGACTACGACCTGCCGCTCTGCGCGGCGGGCCTGCACCCCGACGCCACCCCGGAGGAGCTCGACCTGGCCTCGTTCTGGCTGGCCTGGGGCACGTACGGCGACGACTACTTCCCCGTCGTCTTCGGCCGGACGCGCAACCTGGCGGCGGCCAAGGTCACGGTGGACCGGTTCGGCGGCTGCATGCCGCTCGACGGCACGCCCGCCCCTCCGCCGGCGAACGCGCTCGAACGCGGGCTGGCCGACGTGTGGGCGCGCACGGCCGGGCCGATGCCGCCCGAAGACCGGCGCAAGCTGCGGGCGGCGGTCGAGGAGATGTGCGAGGGCTGGCTGTGGGAGCTGGCCGGCGAGATCGCCCACCGCGTCCCCGACCCGGTCGACTACCTGGAGATGCGCAGGCTGACCTTCGGCTCCCAGCTCACGATGAGCCTGTCCCGGCTGCGCCACTCCAAGGGCATCCCGGACGAGTTCTACGCCAGCGGGCCGATGGTGGCCGCCGAGAACGCCATGATGGACGCCGGCGCGCTGCTCAACGACGTCTTCTCGTACCAGAAGGAGATCGAGTTCGAGGGCGAGGTGCACAACTGCGTCCTGGTGGTGCAGAACTTCTTCGGGTGCGACCACCCCACCGCGCTGTCCATCGTCGACGACCTGCTGGCCGCCCGCGTACGGCAGTTCGAGCACATCGTCGAGCATGAGCTGCCGATCGTGTGCGACGACTTCGGCCTCGGCGACGGGGCGCGGCGCGACCTCGACGCGTTCGTGACCGAGCTGCGCGACTGGCTGGCGGGCATCTACAACTGGCACCGCGGCTGCTTCCGCTACGACGAGGCGACGCTGCGCCGCCACCACCAGCCGCGCCCGTTCCGGCTCGGTGGGCCCACCGGCCTCGGCACGTCGGCCGCGCTGATCGTGCCTAGGGTGCCGTCGGCCGGCAGGACCACCCCATGATGTGAAGAAGCCGCTGCTGGTACGGCGTGACGTTGTGCAGGCGGATCCACCGCTGTGACGGCGGCAGCGCGGGCAGCGCCAGCACCCGCAGGCCGGAGACGTCGACGAAGGTCAGCCGGCCGATGTCGACGACGATGTGGGGGCCCGTGCGGCACTCGGCCAGCGCACTGGCCAGCGCGGGGCTGTTGCTGGCGTCGATCTGGCCGAACAAGGTGACGGTCGGCACGCCCGGCGCCATGGCCACCGTGATCCTGAGTTGCTCGTCCTGGTAGAGCAGCCGCTCCTGGATGTCCACGCTCCACGCACCCCCCAACACGCGCTCTGGGGGTTGTCCTGCCGTACTGTCGGCGGCCGGGATGACCACCGAACAATTCCGGCGATTAGCCCGAATCCAGGCTACACGAGCTATGTGGCACTATGTATTTTTCGCCGTGATATGACCGTATTACGGGGAAAGTATGGAGGGGAGCGCTTTCCGAACAGGCCGGCCGTACCCGCGCCGACCACGGACGTGACAGACGATGGCCCGTTCGGAAGGGTGATCTACCTCGACGGGCCTCACCGCGTCCCCGCCCGGCGGGGCAGAGGTGCCGCCAAGGGTGTTGACCTGCGGCGGAGTCGCCTCGCGGACGGAGGGTCCCGGCGCTCGCCGGGGACGTGTAGGCCGAGGCGCTCTCGGCCGGGGCCGCTGCGGGCGGCCCGCGGAATGCTCCGCCTTTCCTCCTCCTTCTTCACCGGGAATCAGCACGGGATACGCGTCGCCGAGAGCCATCATGGGCCGGCGATATTTCCGGAAACATCCGTGCGCATCATCGGCGTGTCACGATCCGGCCCCGACGCGACAGCCGGCAGCCCGCCGGCATTTTTCACGCCCACAAATCACCATCGATCTCGACATATCCAGAATGGTGGGGTTTTGTCCGGAATCGGCTGAACGGTAATTTTTCAGCTTATGGCCATATGTGCATCTCACGCGACCAAAGGACGTTTTATCCCCATAGAGGTGGCGGAATGATCGACCTTGCCACGTGCCGCACAAATCGGCACGGACGACCACGGGGAGCGCTGAATATGCCATGAATGCACTGAGGCCGCTGCTGCCCATAGCGCTGGCGCAGGCGATGTTGTTCACTTCGCAGTCCACCGCGGCGGCGGGCGCGCACGACTGCGCGACGACGATCTGCCGGCCGTCCGAGGCACTCGCCGCACGGTCGCCGGCCGGGGCCATCGTGGCGCGGGCGGCGATCGAGATGATCGGAATCCCGTACTCGTGGGGCGGCGGCGGTGTGCGCGGCCCCGGCTACGGGATCGGCAAGGGGGCCAGGACGTGGGGCTTCGACTGCTCGGGCCTGGCCGAGTACGCGTGGGCGCGGGCGGGGGTGATGATCGGCACGACCACGCAGGAGCAGTGGCGCTCCGGAGCCCGCGTCCCGAAGGAGCAGGCGGAGCCGGGGGACCTCGTCTTCTACGACAACAACGCGGACAGCCCGGGGCCCGAGCACGTGGGGATCGTCCTGGACGCCACCCGGATGGTGCACGCGCCGTACACCGGCCAGTCGGTGCGGGTGGACCCGCTGGAGCGGCGGACCTTCATGGGGGTGGTCCGGCCCGGCGAGAGCGCCGCCTTCACCGAACGCGGTTGAACGGACGAGGCCGCGCGGCCCCGGTCGTCCTGCAGTGATCGACCGGGGCCGCGCGGCGTCTGAGAACTCGGTGCGCACCAAGCCCGTGCCGTGGCTTCGCGACTTCCCACGACAGTTTCCCGTTCATCTCGCGGGCGCCCAGGAGGGCGACCTTGGCCGGGCGGTCCGCGGGGGTCCCACGGGAATCGCCGATCGGCCTCCTGTCCGCTCCGCGCGCGGAGCCGTCAGCTCCGGTCGCTGGCCTTGACGTCGTGGAGGTTGCTCAGGACGTTCGCGTTGACGTCCTGGATGTCCAGGATCGAGACGAGGTCGACGTACTTGATCGAGTCGTTCAGGACCTTGTTCAGCACCGACACGTCATTGAGGGCGCCGAACTGGCTCAGGATGTTCTGCCCCGAGTTGTACGTGTTGGGGCCGTCGGCGAGCGCTCCGGAGGCGGAGAAGCCGAGGGCCGCGGCCGCGATTGCGGCACCGGCCAGAATGCGACGGATCATGTTTTGTTTCCTCCATGGAACGGCGCGGAAATCCAGCGCCATAGTCGTTTTTGCAGGGCTGTGAGGTGCCGCCCATAACCATTGCGGCAGGCAGCTGAAACCGCAACCCAGATAGCCATCTTCGGGGTCAAGGCGACACCTCGATTTCTTGGTGCTGGGTTTTCCCGCCCTTCGGCGAAACGCGAGGAGAATCGTCGCCCGGAAATACCTGGGCCGGTTTAGTTTGGCTGTCCGCGAGAATTGCGTGGTGGCCGTTCACCGGCCTTTAGGAAACGATCGCCCGAAACTTGGGGGTCGTCGTACGCCGACCGGCGTAGCCGGGAAGCCCACTTCCGGCCGATGCCCCCGGCGGGCGGCGCCGTGACGATGGGCGTGGATTCCTTGAAGGAGGTGAGCGCGATGCGGCCACGTATCCGCAAGACGATTGTGGTCATTCACGTCATCGCGTCCGTCGCGCTGCTCGGCGAGGTGTGGGCGCTGACCGTGCTGAACACGGCGGCGGCGCTGACCGAGGACACTGGCCTGGCGCACGCCGCCTACGGGCTGATGCCTGCTCTGGTGTTCGCGGGCGGGATGCCGCTCAGCCTCGTCGCGCTGGCCACCGGCGTCGTGCTGGGCCTGACCAGCCGGTGGGGGGTGTTCCGGCATCTCTGGGTGGCGGCCAAGTTCGTGCTGCTGGTGGGGGTGATCTGTCTGGGCATGTTCCTGTTCGACCCCGAGGGGATGGCCGCGGCGACCGCGGGCGGGCGGGCCGCCGGCGACGCCCGTCAGTGGGGCCAGGTCGCCGTGCCGGCCACGCAGGCCGTCCTGCTGGTGACGGCCACGGCGCTGTCGGTCTTCAAGCCGCGCCGCAGGCCCCGCCCCGTCCAGGCGGCGGCCGTCACGGCTGGTCGGTGAGGAGGCCGGGGCCGATGACGGCCCTCACGGCTACTGGGCGAGGAGGCCGGGGCCGATGACGGCCCTCACGGTTGCTCGGTGAGGCCGTCGAGGGCCGCCGAGAGGCGCTGGAGCGCCTGGAGGCAGTCGCGCGCGGTCTCGACGCCCAGTTCGTCCACCAGGCGGTCGGCGAAGGCCTGGTGGGCGGGGACGATCTCGGCGATGGCCGCGCGGCCGGCGTCCGTGGGCTGCAGCAGTTTGGCCCGGCGGTGGGCCGGGTTGGGCCGGTATTCGGCCAGCCCCCGCTCCACCAGCAGGTCGGCGATCCGCTGAACACCCTGCCGGGTCATCCCCATGGCCCTGGCGATCCCCGCGACCGGCAGCGGCTCGCGCAGGACGGCCCCGAGGACCTGCCACCACGCCGCCGTCATCCCCACCGGCCGGGCCAGCCCCTCGGCCACGTGCAGGAACTGGCCGTTGAGCCGGAACGCCCCGAGCGCCAGCCCCGACAACAGCTCGGCGCTCTCGCTCATGCCGCCGCCAGCACCTCGAAGGCCGTCGCGTCGCTCCTGGCGAACAGCCGGAACCAGGCGTCGAGCACCTCGGGCCGGCAGACGTCGAGCCGGCGGAAGATCTCCCTGGCGAAGGCCACCGGCTCCGTCGGCCCGGCCGTGATGAGGTCGCCCCCGAGCACCGCGTCGGCGTCGACGTAGCGGGCGGCGCCGGCGTACCCCTCCTGGGCCATCAGGTAGTGCACCACCGCGCTGGTGTGGTCGCGGTCGTCGAGCAGCCCCTCGCGGGCGAGCCCCGCGGTGGCGCCGCAGATGGCCGCGACCGGCACCCCCGCCGCCAGGAACTCCCCCGCCTTGCGCGCGAACGGCGCCAGCGTGTCACCGGTGTCCCACAGGTCGGCGCCGGGAAGGATGAACAGTGCGCTGTCGGCCGGCGAGAGCTGGTCGAGCGTCAGGTCGGGGGCGACGCGCACGCCGCCCATGGTGACGACCGGGTCCGCGGTCAGGCCCACGGTGACGATCTCGTAGCCGCCGGGCTCGCGGTGGTAGCGCCCGCTGTGCAGGTGTGCGGTCGCGTGCCCGGTCTCCCAGTCGGCGAGCGTGTCGTAGACGGCGTGGTGAACGATTCGCTTCATGACAACATCTTGTCATTACGACAACATGTTGTCAATAGGAACCCGTGCGAGGATAGACGGCATGGCACAGATCGTCGGCGGAGGACGTCCGGTCAACGACGCGGAGCGGCGTGTGATCGCCTATCTGCGCGACCACGCCCCCGCCGACTGGCTGCTGCTGCACAACGTCGAGGTCCCGCGCGGCCACGACGTGTTCGAGGTCGACCTGATCGTCCTGACCGGCCACTCGCTCGTGGTGGTCGACGTCAAGGGCACCCGCGGCCGCATCGAGGTGTCGGGCGTGCGCTGGTTCCCGCCGCGCAGGGAGGCGTTCGGCTCTCCCGTGACGAAGCTGCGCGGCACGGCCAAGGCGCTCAAGGGCCTGCTCGTCTCCAGAGCCACGCAGCTCGAACGCGTCTACGTCGACAGCCTGGTCGTGCTCACCTCGCCCGACGCCGAGCTGGTCGACCCGGCCGGGCGCGACGCGGTCAACGTCACCGACCTGCCCCGCCTGATCGCCACGATGAGCGACGTCTCGCGGGTCAGGCGCGGCTGCAGCCCCGACGTACGGCCGTATCTGACGGCGATCCTCGACGCGCTCAACCAGACCGTGCGCCGCAGCGAGGCGCCGCCCCGGTTCGGCAACTGGGAGGTCGAGGAGCAGCTCGGCGGCGACGCCAAGGTCACCGAATATCGCGCGTTCAACGCCACGCTGCCGGGCAGCGAGACGGTGCTGCTGCGGGTCTACCAGGCCGACCCGCTGGCGGACAACGAGGCGCGGGCGGCCGAGCGGCAGCGCATCGCCAACGCCTACCAGACGCTGGCCCGCATCCCGCCCCACCCGTGCGTGGTGCGCTCGCGCGACTTCTTCGCGATCGACGACGAGAGCCGGTTCGTGCTGGTGCTCGACGACGTGCACGGCCAGGCCCTGCACCTGGCGCTGGGCCAGGGCGCCCGGCTCGGCGTGATCCAGGACCTGCTGAGCGGGCTCGCGCACGCCCACGCCAACGGTGTGATCCACCGGGCGCTCACCCCCGCGTCCGTGCTGGTCACCGACGACGGCCACGCGGTGCTGACCGGCTTCGACTACGCCAAGCCGGGGCCGCGCAACTACACCCTGGTCCACGAGCTGGGCAACGTGCTCGACGCCCACTACGTCGCGCCCGAGTGCCAGGAGCGGGCCGACCAGATGAGCACCGCCTCCGACGTCTACGCGGCCGGCGTCATCGCCTACCAGCTGCTCACCGGCCACCTGCCGACCAGCGCCGACGCCCACGGCCCCGACGTGCCCGAGGTCGTGCGCCGGATGCTCGACCACTCCCCCGGCAAGCGCCCGAGCGCGGCCGAGGCGCTCGCGGCCCTGCAGCACGCCCCGCTTCATGAGTCGCGGCTCAGACGGCTCGTCCGTCGCATAGTGTCCGGCTCATGACCATTCGCCTTCGACCTGTCAGCGAGAAAGATCTTTCCCTCCTCCACCGCCTCACGAGCGACCCCGAAGGCGGCGGCGAGTTCGAGTGGTACGGCTTCCAGAACCCGCACGCGATGCGCAAGCGGTGGGCCGAGGACGGGCTGCTCGGCGACGACCACAGCATGTTGATCATCGCGGACGGCGACGACCCGGTGGGCTTCGTCTCGTTCCGCAAGCGGGTCGCCAACCGGGCCAGCCACTACTGGGAGATGGGGCTGATCGTGGCCCCGGAGCAGCGCGGCAAGGGCCACGGCACCCAGGCGCAGCGGCTGCTCGCCCGCTACCTCTTCGAGCACTCGACGGCCAACCGCGTCGAGGCCTCCACGGAGATCACCAACGTGGCCGAGCAGCGGGCGCTGGAGAAGGCCGGTTTCACCCGCGAGGGCGTCCTGCGCGGTGCCGGCTTCCGGGCCGGCGAGTGGCGTGACGGCGTGCTCTACAGCATGCTCCGCTCCGACCTCGGCCCTTCGTCCGATTGATTCAGGCGGGCAGGTTGCGGCGCAGGGCGCCGGCGTGCCTGAGGTAGTCGAGCGCGAGCCCCGTGCGCCCGGCCGACCGGTGCAGCTCGCCGAGGAGCTGGGTGGCCGACGCCTCGCCGCTGCGGTCGCCCAGCTCCCTGAAGACGGCGAGCGAGCGTTCCAGCCCGGTGAAGGCCCGCACCAAATCGCCCTGGGCGGCCTGCAGCCCGGCCAGACCCTGCAGCGCGTACGCCCCGCAGTGCCGGTCGCCCAGCGACTCGAAGATCTCCAGCGCGTGCCGGTGGAACGACATCTCCCGGTGCAGCCGGCCCAGCTGCAGGCAGACGCAGCCCTCGCGGTGCGCGTCCCCGAGCTCCCTGGCCAGGAGGACGGCCCGGGTCAGCGACTCCCGCGCGCCGTGCTGGTCTCCTGACTGCAGGCACACGCGGCCGATGGCCTGGCGGGCGAACGCCTCGCCGTGCCGGTCGCCGATGGACAGGAAGACCGCCAGGGCCTGGCGGAAGCGGGCGAGCGCACGGGCGTTCCGGCCGCGGAACTGGGCGACCGCGCCGAGCCCGCAGATGGAGATGGCCTCGGCCCTGCTGTCGCCTAAATCGCGAAATATCCGGCGGGAGCGGGTGAAGCCGGCGGCCGACTCGTCGTACCGGTCCTGGTAGAGGTCCACCTGGGCCAGGCCCCTGAGCATGGCGGCCTCGCCGTACGTGTCGCCGGCCGCGCGGGCGGCGGCCAGGGCAGCCGTGTGCGTACGCCGCCACGTGCCGAGGTGACAGCGCAGATCCAGGTACGGCACCATGGCGGCGGCCAGCCCCCACGCGGGCTCCGCGAGCCCGAGCCCGGCCGCCGCCTCGACCGCGTCCGCGAGCGCCTCGTGCTCGGCCTCGAACCACGTCACCGGGTCGGCGGTCAGCCGTTCGAGCTGGTGCGCCGGCAGCGGGCGGCGCGGCGCCCGGTCGGCGGTGAGGCTGAAGACGGTGGTGGGCAGCCGGGCCATGGCGTGCTCGGCGGTCGCCGTCCACGCCGCCAGCATCCGGCTCACACCGTCGAGCGCGCCGCCGAGCCCGCCGTCGAGCCCGATCACGCCGTCGCCCAGCAGTGCGGGGCCGCGTTCGAGGGCGTGGCGGCCGATGAGGTCGGGCACCCGGTAGCGTGGCTGGCCCGCCGGGTCGGTGCCGACCGGGTCGAGCAGGTTGACGTCCACCAGCAGGTCGGTGACGTGGCGGCCGAGTGCCGCGTCGACCACCCAGCCGGGCTGGGCCCGCGCGCCGAGCCGGCCCAGCGTGCCGAGAGCGTGGGCGGCCTCGCGAGGCAGGCGGGCGTACCCGTGGTCGAGGGTGGCCCGTACGTCACCCAGTTCGGCGAGCCAGTCGTCCTGCAGCCGCTGCCGCAGCACCGCCAGCGACCAGCCGGAGCGGGCGGCCAGGCGGGCGCCCGCGTTCCTGACGGCCAGCGGCAGCCCGCCGCAGGCGGCCACGATGGCGCGGGCCGCCTCGCGTTCGCGCGCCACCCGCTCGGCCCCCGCCACCCGGCCGAGCAGCGTCAGCGCCTCCTCCTGCTCGAACGGCCCCAGCTGGACGCACACCGCGCCGGGCAGCTCGGTGATCCTGCGCCGGCTGGTGACGATCACAGCGCTGCCGTTGCCGGGCAGCAGCGGCCTGACCTGGGCGGCGTCGCGGGCGTCGGCCAGCAGCACCAGCATGGGACGTTCGGCCAGCAGCGAGCGCAGCAGCGCCGAGCGCTCGGGCACGGTCGGCGGCGGCTGCTCGACGCCGAGCGCCCGCAGCGCCTCGGCCAGCGGCCCGGCCGGGTCCCGGCCGCCGAGCTCCAGGTAGAGCTGCCCGGCCGGGTACGCCGTGCGCAGGGCGTGCGCCGCGTGCACGGCAAGCGCCGACTTGCCCACCCCTGGCGGCCCCGAGATCACCGCGACGGAGAACGGCCCGCGCAGCTCGGCCAGCGCGCCGGCCCGTCCGGTGAAGTCGGGCAGATCGGGCGGGAGCTGGCGGGGCGCGGCCGGGAGCGCGTCGTCCGCCAGGATCACCTCGTACGCCGCCCGCAGCCCCGCCCCCGGCTCGACGCCGAGCTCGTCCACGAGCCGGTCCCGCACGGCGGCGTACGTCCGCAAAGCCTCGGCCTTGCGCCCGCCGCGGTGCAGGGTCAGCAGGAGGTGCCTCCACAGGTCCTCGCGGTAGGGGTGCTCGGCCAGCAGCGCGCGCAGCGCGGAAACGGCGCCGTCGTGGTCGCCGCCCTCGATGCGGCGCTCGGCCAGCGCCTCGGCGGCGCGCAGGCGCAACGCGTCGAGGGCTTCGATCCTGCGGTCCCACAGCGGGCTGCCGGGCAGGTCGCACAGCGGGGCCCCGCGCCACAGGGCGAGCGCCCCTGCGTAGTCGCCCCGGTCGACCAGCTCCTCGAACACCAGCAGGTCGAGCGCGCCGCCGGGCACGTCGATGGCGTAGCCGCTACCGTCCGCGCGCAGCCACCCTGCCCCGAGGCCGGAGCGCAGCGAGCTGACGTACGTGCGCAGGTTGGCCTGCGCGGATCGCGGCGGGCGCTGCGGCCAGAGCACCTCGACCAGCCGGTCGGCGGAGACCACGCGGCCCGCGTCGAGCAGCAGGGTGGCGAGCAGCAGCCGCGGCTTCCTGCCGGAGATCCGGAGGGGACGCCCGTCGGAGCGCACCTCTAGCGGCCCGAGCACGTGGAAGGTGACCGTCATCCGCATCAGCTCCTCTACAGAGGCCTGACAGCTCTTTGTATCGGTTCTGGACGATTCTTGTACGGGCCGCGCGGACCCTGTTCTCAGATCTCCCTCGGGAAAGGATCACCCCATGAAGCTCAGCGGAGCAATGGCCGCGGGCCTCGCCCTGTTACTCACCCTCGCGACGGCCCCCGCTGCCGCCGCGGATCCCCAGCCACAACCGCAGCCCGAACAGGCCCAGGACCCGATCCAGACACTCGCCACGAACTTCCAGCTGCCGTTCCCCTGCGGCCAGAGCTGGACGGGCAACTCCAGCGCCAGCAGCGCGCACCAGTCGTATGAGATCGACTTCAACCGGGGCAGCACCGCGGACGCCGATCTCGGCGACCCGGTGGTGGCCGCCGCGGCCGGCACGGTGGCGATCTCCGCCCACCAGGGCTCCACGAACGGCTTCGGCAACCTGGTCAAGATCGACCACGGGGGCGGCTGGTCGACGTACTACGCGCATCTCAACACCCGTTCGGTCAGCGCCGGGCAGTCGGTCTCGCAGGGCCAGCGGATCGGCACCCTGGGCAACACGAGCCGGCCGGGCAACAACATCTCGCCTCACCTCCACTACGAGGTACGGCTCGGGAGCAGCTATCCGTCCAACATCCAGCGGGCGGTCTTCAACGGCGTCACGTTCGGGTACCCGCAGCAGACGCTCACCTCCCGCAACTGCGGCGGCTCGGCGAACCCGTACACGCCGGAGCAGGTCTGCGGCTCGGGCTACAACGTGATCGACTCGGCCGGCCTCACCGGCGGCACGGTCTACCTGCTCTACAACACCGGCAACGGCAACAACTGCGTCGTCACCCTCAAGTCGACCTCGGTCGGCACGGCCTCGGCGGTCAGCGCGTACCTGGAGGTGCAGGGCAGCACGAGACGGACGGACTCCGGCAACTTCGGCTACTACGCCGGGCCGGTCACCGCGCAGGCGGCGAGCACGTGCGTCAAGTGGGGCGGCTCGGCCGGGTCGTCGCGGTACGACAGCCCGTTCGAGCACTGCGGCTGACGCCCCCGGGCGCTAGGCGTGGCCGATGGTGTCGAGGACGTCGATGACGTACAGCATCGGCGGTTCGCCCGCCGACGCCACGGCCACGCGACTGCCCACCCGCTGCCCTGTGAGGGCGCCGAGCCAGGCCGCCGGCACGGCGCCCTCCTTGAGCGTGAACGCGCTGGGCCCTCCCCTCCGGTACGAGGAGTCCACGACGGTCCTCTCGGGCCACGACGCCGCCACGTACTGGACGACCACCTTCGACCCCGCCTCGACCGTGCGGCCCGACCCGTCGATGAGCGTGCGCGCCGGCTCTCCCGGCGCGAGGTCGGCCGGGACGACCGGCAGGGCGCGCCCGACGAGGCGGGCGTCCGGCGGGTAGCCGCCGAGGATGTCGAAGACGAGCACGAGCATGTCGGCGGGCGCGAGCCCGGTCAGCGGCACGTCGGGACCGAGGGCCTCGGCGGCCGGGCCGACCAGCATGACGCGGCTGCCCGCCGGCCGGCCGATGAGCGACTGCCGCCAGGTCTCCGACACCCGCCTGCCGTCGAACACCACGGTGGTCGGCTGGTTGCCGTCGTAGGTGCTCATGTACGGCTGGTTGCCGGACCAGCGGCGGATGTCGACGTCCGCGAGCACCACGTCTCCCGGGACCGTACGCCGTCCGGTGCCCATGGACAGCACGGTGATCCGCGGCGTGCGGCCGGGCTTGCCCTTGGGGATGGCGACCTTCGGCTTGCTGCCGAACTCGCCGGTGACGACGGGTTGCGTACCGCCCTCCGCCACGCCGCACGAGGTGGCGAGGATGAGAAGGGCGGGCCAGAACAGACGCACGATTTCCTCCAGGCCCGTGGTTCTGCGGGGCCGAAGGGGTTACTTGCCGCAAGTCGTACAAGGAAAGCCGCGTCACGCGCAAAGGCGCGGGAAACTAGGGCCGTGAGAGAGCGGAGCGAGCGAACCGACAGACACAGCGCCATGCTCACCGGGCCGACGGAGCAGGCCCGGTGAGCAAGCCCAACCTGGCGCGCCGGGTCGCCGAGGCGGCCGAGGTCGCGCTGACCACCCGGAAGTACGTGACATTCATCGACGTGGTGACGGGCCTGCGCTGGCTGCACTCCCGCCACGTCGACATCTGGCGGCAGGGCCGGGCGGCCACGCTGGCCGAGCTGGCCGCGGTCGACGAGGAGCGCCTGCTCACCACGGCCGTCCTGCTGCGTGACTGGGCGCAGGCCAAGGGTCTCAAGCCGGTGGAGACGCCGTACGTGGCCGGCACCCGCGACCGGCGCGAGCTGCGTTTCACCTCGGGGCCGGAGCAGGAGCCGTTCCGGGTGCACTGGCTCTCCCCCGACCTCGGCGAGGCCCGGGTGCGCCGGCTCACCGAGGCGCAGAGCAAGGCGCCCGACCTGGTCGCGGTGGCCCCACTCGACGCCTGGACGTGCGCGTCGTGCGGCGACACCGGCCCCTACCTGATCATGGAGGACGACAGGCCCCACTGCCTGACCTGCGCCGACATGGACCACCTGGTGTTCCTGCCGTCGGGCAACGCGGCGCTGAGCCGCCGGGCCAAGCAGGAGAGCGGCCTGTCGGCGGTGGTGGTGCGCTACAACCGCCGGCGCAAGGTCTACCAGCGTGTCGGCGTGCTGGTGGAGGAGGCGGCGCTGGCCGCGGCCGAGGAGCGCTGCCTGGCCGACGAGGAGGTACGGCAGCGCCGCCGCGAACGCGACCGCGAGCGCAGGGAGCAGCAGGACGTCGACTTCCAGGCACGGATGGCCGCCGAGATCGCCCGGCTGTTCCCGGGCTGTCCGGAGGAGCGGGCGCGGAAGATCGCCGGGCACGCCGCCCAGCGCGGCAGCGGCCGGGTGGGCCGGACTGCGGCGGCCAAGGCGCTCGACGAGAACGCCATCACGCTCGCCGTCATCGCCTCGATCCGCCACCTCGACACCGACTACGACCGTCTGCTGATGGCGGGCGTGCCCCGCATGGAGGCCCGCGACCGCATCAGGGACGCCATCGACCGCAAGCTCACCGAGTTCCGAGGTTAGGGGCGCGAACATGAGCGACTGGCACGAGACCCGCGAAGAGCTCCGAGCGTTCGCGCTCGGGCTGCCCGAGGCCCGCGAAGATCACCCGTGGGGCGACACGGTGATCAAGGTCGGCAAGAAGATCTTCCTCTTCCTCGGCGTGGACGAGCCGACCGACAAGTGGCGGCCGACGTTCGGCGTGAAGCTGCGCTCGGCGGCGCACGGCCACGCGCTGAGCGTCGAGGGCGCGGCCCCCAGCGGCTACGGCCTGGGCAAGGCGGGCTGGGTGACCGTGCCGTTCCAGGCGGAGCTGCCGCCGTCGGAGGTGCTGCGCGACTGGGTCGAGGAGAGCTACCGCGCGGTCGCGCCCAAGCGCGCGGTCAAGCTGCTCGACGAGCTCAGGTGACCGACAGCCGGCGGGCGTACTTCTCCTGGCGCCAGAGCTCCTCGCCGAGCACCTCCAGCAGCGTGGCGGCGGCGTCGTGGACGTCGGTGTAGGAGGTGTAGAGCGGCGCGAAGCCGAACCGGAGGATGTCGGGCGCCCGGAAGTCGCCGTGCACGCCGCGGTCGATCAGCGCCCGCATCACCGGGTAGCCGTCGGGGTGGCGGAAGCTCACCTGGCTGCCGCGCGCCTGCGGGTCTGCGGGCGAGGCCAGCTCCAGCGCGTCGCCGACCAGCTCGACGAAGAGCGAGGTCAGAGCCATGCTCTTGGCCCGCACCTGCGCCATCGGCACGCGTTCCCAGATGTCGAGCGCCGCCTCCAGGGCCGCGAACGACACCACGTGCGGCGTGCTCACCGCGAACCGCCTGATCCCCTCGGCCGGGCGGAAGCCCTCCTCGAACGCGAACGGCTCGGCGTGGGCGAACCAGCCGGACAGCACGTTCTCGGCGGTGGCGTGGTGGCGCGGGTTCACGTAGAGGAACGCGGGCGCGCCGGGCCCGGCGTTCAGGTACTTGTACGTGCATCCCACCGCGAAGTCGGCTTCGGAGACGTCCACCTCCATGACGCCGGCGCTGTGGCACAGGTCCCAGACGATGAGCGCCCCGGCCGCGTGCGCCTCGGCGGTGACGGCGGGTACGTCCTGGCGGGCGCCCGTCCGGTAGTCGACCTCCGACAGCAGCACCACGGCCGCGTCGTCGAAGCGCCGCTCGGCGAGGTCGCGCACCTCGTAGCCGCCGAGCAGCCCGGCCAGCCCCTGGACGATGTAGTGGTCGGTGGGGAAGTTGTGCACCTCGGAGACGATCACACGGCGGTCGGGCCGCAGCCGCAGCGCCGCCGCGAGCGCCTGGAAGATCGCGATGGAGGTCGTGTTGCCCGCGACGACCTGGCCGGGGCCCACGCCGATCAGCGGGGCGATCCGGTCGCCGGCCCGCAGCGGCTGGTCGTACCAGCCGGCGGTGTTCCAGCCGCCGACGAGCTCCTTGCCCCATTCGTCCTCGACCGTCCGCCGTACCCGCTCGGCGGTACGGCGCGGCAGCGCGCCTAGCGAGTTGCCGACGAGGTAGACGACACCCTCGGGGAGCACGAACTCGTCCCTGAACGCCCGCAGCGGATCGTCGGCGTCGAGGGCGAGGCAATGGTGACGATCAGGCACCGGATCACTCCTGTTCCGTTTTCACCCCATTGTCGCAACCCAGGAACACCTCGGCGTTGCCCCCGAGCAGCTTGGCCCTGGCCGTCTCCGACAGGAAGCCCGCGCGCCGGATCAGCCCGCCGGACGGCGACTCCCCCAGCGGGTACGGGAAGTCGCTGCCCAGCATCACGTGGTCCGTCCCCAGGGTGTCGACCAGCAGCCGCAGCGCGCGCTCGTCGAAGACCGCGGAGTCGACGGAGAACCGGCCGAGGTAGTGGGACGGCGGGAACGCGGAGACGCCGACCACGCCGGGCCTGCGGTGCCAGGCGTTCTCGAACCGGCCGAGCCAGAACGCGAACGAGCCGCCACCGTGCGCGAAGCAGATCCGCAGGCTGTCCGGCACGCGGTCGAACACGCCGCCGAGGATCATCGCCAGGATCGACAGGTGCGTCTCGGCGGGCATCCCGACCAGCCACTGCGCCATCCACCGGGTGACGCGCGGTCCGGCGGGCATGTCCCACGGGTGCACGAAGACGGGCACGTTCCGCGCGGCGCACTCCTGGAGGAACTCCACCACGCCTGGGTCGTCGAGGTCGCGGTCGCCGACGTGGTTGCCGATCTCCACGCCCCGGTGCCCGTTCGCCAGGCACCGGTCGAGCTCGGCGCAGGCCAGCCCGGGGTCCTGCAGCGGCACCTGGCAGAACGGGATCAGCCGCTCGTCCCGGCAGATCTCCAGCGCCAGGTCGTTGAAGACCTTCGCGATGCGCACGCCCTCGGCGGCCGGCCGGTCATAGCCGAAGAAGACCGGTGTGGGCGAGACGACCTGCCGGTCCACGCCGTCGCGGTCCATGCGCTCCAGGCGGACTCGCGGGTCCCAGCAGTCGTCCCGGATCGTGCGGAACTCCCGGTCGCCGACCAGGATCGTCGCCTCACGCCCGGAGTCGACCCTCAGCCGGGGAGCCCCGGGCCAGCCCAGCTCGGGCCAGCCCCGGGGCACGTAGTGCGTGTGGACGTCGGTGACCATTCAGCCCTTGCCCGGGTGGAGCGCGCCGCACCGGCCGCAGGTGCGGGCCCGCTCGTCTCCGTAGAAGGCCTCGAAGACCGGCGGCAGGTCCTTGACGATGTCGCGCACCTGCAGCTCGACCTCGTGGACGAGGGCGCCGCACTCCATGCAGTACCACTGGTACCTCTCCAGTGTGCCCTCCGGCCTGACGCGCTCGACCACCAGCCCCACCGACCCGGCCTCCGGCCGCTGCGGCGAGTGGGGCATGCGCGGCGGCAGCAGCCACATCTGGCCTTCGCGGACGTGCACGGTCTCGGGCCCGTTCTCGGTGACGACGTTCACGTGCATGTTCCCCCGCACCTGGTAGAAGAGCTCCTCGTACGGGTCCACGTGGAAGTCGGTGCGGCTGTTGGGGCCGCCGACGACCATGACGATGAAGTCGTCCGCCTGCTCGAAGACCACCTTGTTGCCGACCGGGGGCTTGTGCAGGTGGGCGTGCTCGTCGATCCACTTCGTGAAGTCGATGGGGGAAATCATGATCGCTCCAGGGGGTGGTAGGCGACGGCGCGCATCTCGATGAGCAGATGGGGGTGCGGGAGCTGGTGCACGGCGACGGTGGTGCGGGCGGGGCCCTCTTCGTCGAAGAACTCCGCGTAGACCTCGTTGTAGCCGCGGAAGTCGTTCATGTTGACCAGGTATGTGGTGATCTCCACGAGGTCGGCCAGCGAGCCTCCGGCGGCCTTGAGGATGTCGCCGACGTTCTCGATGACCGCCCGTGTCTGGGCGCGGATGTCGAGGGTCGTGGCGCCGTGCTTGTCGACCTCGACGCCCACGAACGTGTCGTCGGGGCGGCGACAGCTCGTGCCCGAGAGGTACAGGAAGTCACCGGCCCTCTTGACGTGCGGGAAGCGCCCGCGCGGGGTGGCCTTGCCCGGCACGCGGATGGCCCGGGCCCGCTCCCTCACGTGCCGAACACCGCACGTACGGCGCCCAGCCCCTCGATGCGCGCCTCGAACACGTCTCCGGGCCCGGCGGACACGACCGGCCCGAGCGCCCCCGTCAGCACCACGTCGCCGGCCCGCAGCGGGTAGCGCGTGCGGCCGAGCCGGGTGGCCAGCCAGGCGGCGGCGTTGAGCGGGTTGCCCAGGCAGTCCGCGCCGGAGCCGGCCGAGACCTCCTCGCCGCCGCGCGTCATCGTCATCGCGGCCGCCCGCAGGTCGAGCCCCATCAACGGCATCGGCGTGCCGCCCAGCACGAACGCGCCCGCCGAGGCGTTGTCGGCGATCGTGTCGGCCTCGGTGATGTCCCAGTCGGTGATCCGCGAGTCGGCGATCTCGATCGCGGGCAGCGCGAACTCCACCGCCCTGATCACGTCGACCACCGTGAACGGGCCGCCCTCCAAATCGCGGCCGAGCACCAGCGCCACCTCGGCCTCGGCGCGCGGCTGCAGGAACCGCCCGATCGGCACGGGCAGCCCGTCGCCGTAGCACATGTCGGCGAAGAGGATGCCGAAGTCGGGCTGCTCGACGCCGAGCTGGCGTTGCACGGCCAGGTTGGTCAGGCCGATCTTCCTGCCTACCGGCCGCCTCCCCTCGTCGAGCGCCCGTCTCGTGCCGATCTCCTGGACGGCGTACGCGTCGGCCGCCGTGCTGACCAGGTCCCTGATCGGCGCGCACGGTTCGCCGGAACGCGCTGCCTCGGCCAGCCGGTCGGCGGCCTGGGCGGGCACGTCCACCGCCTGGGACCATTCGTCATGCATCCGATTGCTCCAGTTTGATGGTGATCGTGGTGGGTTCTGAGTAGAAGTCGAGCGACCGGGCGCCGCCCTCCCGGCCGATGCCCGACAGCTTGACGCCGCCGAACGGCGTGCGCAGGTCGCGCAGATACCAGGTGTTGACCCAGACCAGCCCGGCCTCCAGCCGCTGCGCCACGCGGTGCGCCCGGTCGAGGTTCGTGGTCCAGAGCGTGGCGGCCAGGCCGTAGTCGCTGCCGTTGGCGAGGTCGATCGCCTCGGCCTCACTGTCGAACGGCGCGACGTGGCACACGGGACCGAAGATTTCCTCGCGATTGAATCTCGACCATTCCGACAAGCCTGCCACTACTGTCGGTTCCACGAAATATCCGGAATCGCGGTGATCGTTGAACACCGGGACGCCGCCTCCCGTGAGCACCTTGGCTCCCTCCGAGCGGGCCAGGGCGTAGAAGGACAGCACCTTGTCGCGGTGTTCCGCCGAGATCATCGGCTGCGGCTCCACCTCCCGGGCGCTCTGGGCCAGCCTGCCGCAGAACTCCTCGAAGATCGAGCGTTGCACGTAGAGGCGCTCGGTGCACAGGCAGACCTGCCCGCCGTTGGTGAAGACCGACCGCGCCGTGCCCTCCACCGCCCGGTCGAGGTCGCAGTCCTCGAAGACCAGACCGGCGTTCTTGCCGCCCAGCTCGAACGAGATCGGCTTGACCCGCTCGGCGACCGTCCGCATGATCGCCGTCCCGGTGGCGGTCGAGCCCGTGAACGTGACGGCGTCCACGCCGGGGTGCTCGACGAGGAGCCGGCCGGCGGAGCCGTACCCGAAGATGATGTTCACCACGCCGGGAGGGAGGCCGGTCTCGGCGCAGATCTCGGCGAACACGGCGGCCGAGCCCGGCGTGTGCTCCGACGGCTTGACCACCACGGTGTTGCCCGAGACGAGGGCGGGCGCGAGCTTCCAGGTCATCAGCAGGAACGGCAGGTTCCACGGGACGATCACCGCGACGACCCCGAGCGGCCTGTGCACGGTGTAGCTGAGCACGCCCGCCAGGTGGAAGGCGTCGTCCGGCCGCTGGGCGGCGATCTCGGCGAAGGCGCGGAAGTTGGCGATGCCCCGGGGGATGTCGAGGGTGCGGGTCTGCTCCAGGGGTTTGCCGGTGTCGGCGATCTCGGCCGCCACCAGGTCGTCGAAGCGCCGCTCGATGCCCTCGGCCAGGCGGCGCATCCAGCCGGCGCGCTCGCCGACGGGCAGCGCCGCCCAGTCGCGCGCCGCCTCCCTGGCCGCCCGCACCGCCCGGTCGGCGACCTCCGGGTCGGCCTCGTGGACGTGCCTGACCACCGCTCCGGTCACCGGGTCGTGGACGGGAAAGGACTTTCCGGCGGCGAGCGGCCCGCCGCCGATGAAGTGGGTCAGCACAGCGCTCTCCTCATGTCTGCCTCCCTTCCGGGACACGGAACCTCTCCTGCGCATCGTCTCGCCGGATCGCTGAGCGCGCCATGCGCGATGCTGGTGGACATGCGGACCCGTACCGATCACATCACCGCCCACGACGGCTCCTTCGACGTACGCCTGTGGCTGCCGGACGCGACGTCCGGCCCCGCCCTGGTCCTGGTCCAGGAGATCTACGGCGTGGGGCCGTACATCGAGAAGGTGGCCACGGAGCTGGCCGGGCGGGGCTACGTGGTGGCCGCGCCCGACCTGTTCTGGCGGTTGACCCCCAACTGGCTGGCCGAGCACACGCCGGAGGGCACGCAGGCGGCCATCGAGCTGTCCAAGGGCTTCGACCTCGCCCACGGGGTGTCCGACTGCGCGCTCACCGTCTCCCATCTGCGGGCGCTGCCGGGGGTGGACGGCCGCGTCGGCGCGGTCGGCTTCTGCCTGGGCGGCTCGGTGGCGTACATGCTGGCCACCCAGATCGAGCTGGGCGCGGTGTTGTCGTTCTACGGCTCGGCCGTGCCCGACGCGACCGGGCTGATGGAGCGCATCGCCGCGCCGCTGCTGCTGGTCTTCGGGGGCAGCGATCCGTACATCCCGCGCGAGTGGGTGGCCGCCGTCGAGCGGGCCGCCGCGGGCCGGCCCAACGTCGTCGTGCACGTCGAGGAGGAGGCCGGTCACGCCTTCCACAACAGCGAGGCGCCGATGTTCCACCAGCCGGCGCCGGCCGAGCGTGCGTGGGCGGTGGCGACGGCCTTTCTGGCCGAGCATCTGCCGGCCGGGTGACCTGTCCGGAAGGACAGCTTCCGGTACCCCTAGATCATCGGGATGATGGCCGGATGGCGCACACATGGGAATTGTGGGGAAATGTCATTATTGCTGGTACTTTTACCGCCCTTCTGGCGGTGCCGGCGATCATGGCGCTCTCCCGCCGCCGTGCCCGCGCCGGCCACCCCGCACCCCTGCGTACGGCCCTCGCCGACGTCGGCATCGTGGTCGGCACCACGCCCTGGGTCTGGATGATCCTGACGCCCTCCGACGGCCCGACAGGCGTCGGACTGATGCCGTTCCACGACCTCGCCGACCTGGCGGGGGCGCCGTGGCAGACGGTCTTCGTGCAGGTCGGAGGCAATCTGCTGGTCTTCGCCGCGCTCGGCGCCCTGCTGCCCGTACGCAGCCGCGCGCTGTCGTCGGCCGCCCGCGTCGCGGCCGTCGCGGCGGCGTTTTCGGTCACCGTCGAGGCGCTCCAGTACGCGCTGAGACTGGGCCGATTCTCGTCCGTGGACGACGTGCTGCTCAACACCGCGGGCGCCGTGATCTTCTCTTTGGTTACCCACCGCTGGTGGGCCGGTCGAGATCCGGCTGGGACCGTTCCACGATAACGGCCCGCTGAAACACTCCGTAGTTCACCACATAGGCACGATCCGCTCAAAAGAAGCTCGCGACCAACCTCTGTATCTGTGCGATCGTGGACAAGACGGGGCAAGTTCTCTGGAGACGCCACTACCTGGTTGGTGACAGAGGGTGATCAAAG
The DNA here is from genome assembly GCF_004348995.1 of Nonomuraea terrae. Lineage (GTDB taxonomy): Bacteria > Actinomycetota > Actinomycetes > Streptosporangiales > Streptosporangiaceae > Nonomuraea > Nonomuraea terrae. The sequence continues at coordinate 18,408 of NZ_SMKQ01000033.1, read as the reverse complement.
TTGTCTGAATCCCCGGTACCCCACGAGCCCCCTATCTATCGACGCATCGCCGACGGCCTCCGCGCCCGGATTCTGTCCGGCGAACTGCGCGACGGGGACCGACTACCGGGCGAGAACGCGCTGATGGCCGAACACGCGATCGCCAGAGCCACCGCCAGGCAGGCGCTTGCCGTGTTGATCAACGAAGGTCTGGCGGTGCCCAAACGAGGCTCGGGGGTTTATGTGCGGCTGTTCAAACCGATCCGCAGGCACGGCTCACGCCGGCTGTCACGCGAGCAGTGGGGCCAGGGCCGGTCCATCTGGGACGCCGACACCCGCGGCCGGACGTTCAGCGTGGACCGCGTGGAGGTGACGCTGGAGCGGGCCGGCGAGGAGGTGGCGGCCGTCCTGGAGAGCGGCCAGGTCTGGGTGCGCCGCCGCCGCTACTGCGTCGACTCGCGGCCCGTGCAACTGGCGACCTCGTACTTCCCCGCCCACCTCGTCGAGGGAAGTGCGATCACCCTCCCGGACACCGGACCGGGCGGCGTCTACGCCCGGCTCGGCGACCTCGGCATCCCGCCGGCCCACTTCACCGAGGAGGTGCGCGCCCGCATGCCGGGGCCCCGTGAGAGCGCGCTGCTCGACCTGCCCGGCGGCACACCGGTGATGGTGATCTCACGCACCGCGTACACCTCGGGCGGGGTGCCGGTCGAGCTCAACGAGATGGTCCTGGACTCGGCGGCGTACGTGCTGCAGTACGACTTCGACGCCTAGGTCACGACAGGCTATCCATCACGATCATTGAATTCTCTAGAGAGGTGCCGCATCTTCGGAAAGGAGATGGAAACCTCGCCTGGGGGTCCGGGAAGGGTGGACAGGATGTCCTTTGATCGGCATCTTGCCGAAATCGCCCGGGACTACCCCCAGTGGACCATCTGGCGGAGCGATGCCGGCCGCTGGTGGGCCACGAGACACCATCCGCTGAGCGCGGCGCAGCGCGATGCCGGATGCGCGATGACCATCGACGCGGACGACCCGGAGGGCCTGCGCGACCTCCTCCGGGACCAGGAGAGGCGGGCCGGCGAGCAGCACCCTCGGCAATCCGGCCCCGCCCCTCCTTGACGCGGGCCGTGGACCGTTCCGCGGCCGGCGTACTCAAGCAGCCCGGTGCCTGGTCCTGCGTCCAGGCGGCCCCGGCACCGGGCCCCCAACCCGGAGGGGCCACGAACGCGGAAGCCCCCGACCCAATCGGGGGCGGGGGCTTCCGCCCGCTGTTCGCCTACTTGCCGGCTTCCGAGAGCCGGCCGATGTTCACGTCGGTGTCGTCGGAGACGGGCGTCTCGCGCGGCTCCTCCTCCACCTCGTCCTCCTCGACGATCACCCGCACGTCCTCCTGCGCCTGGGCAGGCTGAGCGGGCTGAGCCACCGGCAGCGCGGCGGTCTCGGGCACCAGCGGCCCCGCCGCCGACTCGGCGTGCATGAGATCCCCGAGCACCGAGCTGATCTCCGTCAGCCGCCGCACCACCTCGGTGTGCGTGTTGCTCAGGTATTCGACCCGGCGCCCCGCCTGCTCGTCCAGCACCGCGGTGCGCTGCTGCGCCGCCGCCAGCATCTGCTCGGCCTCGGCACGCGCCCCGGTCACGAGCTGCTCGGCCTCCGCGTGGGCGCCCGTCACGAGCTGCTCGGCCTGGGCGTTGGCGGACTGCAGCAGCTGCTCGGCCTCCGTGCGCGCCGACGAGAGCACGTGCTCGGCCTCGGCCTGCGAGGACGAGAGCAGGTGCTCGGCCTCGGCGCGCGATTCCCGCTGCACCTCCTCGGCCTCGGCGCGGGCCGCGCCGCGCTGCTCCTCGGCGTCGGCGCCCGCCTGGGCGAGCATGCGCTCGGCCGCCTGCGTCGCCTCGCCGACCCGCCGCTCGGCCTCGGCCTGCGCGGAGGTCAGGATCTTGTCGGCCGTCTCGCGCGAGGACGTCAGCAGCCGGTCGGCCTCCGTCTTGGCGGCCTCCCGGAGGGCGGCGGCCTCGGCCTCGGCGTCCTCCCGCTTGGCCTGGGCCTCCTCCTCGCCGAGCCGCAGGATCTGCGCGAGCCGGGGGCTGAGGTCCTCGTAGCTCTGGGGCGTCTCGACCATGCGCCGCCTGGCCTCCGCCAGCTCGATCCGGCCCTGCTCGGCCTGGTCGAGCGCCCGCGCCAGCCGCTCTTCCAGATCCCGTATCTGGTTACGGGTACGGATGATGTAGTCGTGGACCTGACGGCGGTTGTAACCGCGCATCACGACCTCGAAGGTGTCCTCTTGCATCAGGTCGGGGAAGCTCTCGTGCTGGTTCGTCATGGGGGTTACCTAAGGGTTTGCGTGAGGCGGGGGAAAACTGCAGGTTGTGAGGGTCTGGCGACGAGACGTCAGGAAACGACTTTCCTGCCATCTGCCCACGTCCGCAACCCGAACGCCATACCCGGACCTGGAATTACGATGTGTCGAATGTACATAGCAGCGTTGGACAACGGGGCAGTCCCGGACATTCACCCCGAGGCGTACATCGCGCCCGGCGCCGTCGTGGTCGGCGACGTGCGCATCGGCAGAGCGTCCAGCATCTGGTACGGCTCCGTGCTCCGCGGCGACGACGAGCGCATCGAGGTCGGCGACGAGTGCAACGTCCAGGACCTGTCGTGCCTCCACTCCGATCCCGGCGAGCCCGCCATCCTCGAAGACCGGGTCAGCCTGGGCCACAAGGCGATGGTGCACGGCGCCCACGTCGAGTCGGGCGCGCTGATCGGCATCGGCGCGATCGTGCTGGGCCGCGCCCACATCGGCGCGGGCACGCTCGTGGCCGCCGGGGCGCTCGTGCCGCCCGGAAAGAAAATCCCGGCCGGCGTGCTCGTGGCCGGGGTGCCCGGCAAGATCGTCCGCGAGCTCACCGACGACGACCGCGACTCCTTCGCCCGCACGCCCGACACCTACATGGCCAAGGCGCTCAGGCACCGGCGGGCGTCATCGCTTTGATCAGCACCTGGTCCGGCACCGAGGCGTCGTTGAGCGGATCGGCGTATTCGGGCAGCTCGGGCCGCAGGAAACGCACGAAGTCGACGGTGAGCTTGAGGTCGGGCGTGCCCTTGACCTGCTTGGCGTTGCCCTTGTCGGCGTCCTTCTTGAGCGTGCTGTAGCTGTCCCAGTCGGTGTAGGCGGTGACGCCCCACTGGAGCACGTCGGGCAGGGTCGAGGGCCAGCGCCGGCCCACCTTCCACTGGCCGCCCTCCTCCTTGTACAGCGCGACGAAGACGCGGCCCACCCGGGCCAGCACCAGGTCGACCCACCCCTCCTTGACCGCCAGTTCCTGCGGCTTGGAGCTGCCGTCCTGGGTGTACTTCACCTCGACCTGACCGCTCTTCTCGCCGGTCCCGACGGTGATCGACACCCAGTTGGGCTTGGCGTACGAGTTCGGCTGGCGGGCCATCAGGCCGCCGAGGGAGAACTTCCGCTTGGGCCACCCGGCGCTCTTCCCGGTGACCTTGACCCGGGCGTGCATGACGATGTCGCCGGCGAGGTCCTGGTAGACATACGGCCCGCGGAACACGTCGAACCAGGCCGACGTGTTCGGCTCCAGGTACATCGCGCCCTTGGCGGTCTTGTTCACGTCGAGCTTGGTGATGCGGTCGACGTCCTTCTCGGTCTCGCTCAGCTTCGTCCACATCGACAGGTCGTCCGCGTCGTCGAACTCCGTCGAGGCGCCGCCCACCTCCCCGCCCGGCGCGGGCGGCTTGGCGTTCTCCAGCGTGAGCACACCCGGCCCGGAGAGCGTCGGCTGCGCCGACGTGGTCGTACCGCATCCGGTGAGCACGCACACGACTGCCAACATTCCTGCAACCTTCGCCCTCATAGGGGACATTCTGCCGTGAGAACCTGAAGGATGATCCGAGGATGCCCAGTACGATGACGGCCGTGCCACCCTGGGATGCGTTCACCGCCACCGAGGCGGAGGTCCGCGCGATGGTCGCCGACCCACGCTGGCAGGGGCTCTCGGTGCCCGACCGGGCCCACGTCCTGGCGGCCAGGATTCTCGTGACCCCCGACGGCGACCGGTGGTTGTTCGGCGCACACGCGCGCTGGCGCCTGCTCGACCCGGCCGACGGCCGCTGGCTGCCGGCCCCTCCGCCCCGTGGCACGCGGGCGCGCCAGGTGGGGCATCCGGCGGCGGGGCTGCCCGACACCGTGGTGCCCGACGGCTACGACTTCCACGCCGAGCCCGGCTCGACCCAGGCGTTCATCGGCCCCGACGTGCCCGAGCGCCTCACCGAGCAGCTCAGGGTGCTGCTGCGGGCCAGCGGCCGCAAGTCCGAGCTCGACTACCCGCTGACGGCCTTCGGCGACGTGTTCGGCTCCGACGTGCCCGGCACGGTCGCGGCCGTCTGGGGCACGATCATGTGGTCGGCGTACGCGCCGGCGTTCGACGGCAACGAGCGGCTGATCACCGTGTTCGGCGAATACCTGCGCCGTTCGCTGCCCGGCGACGACTGGGTGCGCTGGCTGCCCGCGCCGCCGCTGCTCGACCTCGTCACGCTCGTGGCCGAGCGGATGCGCGCGGGCCGCACGCGCGAGGCTCTGCGGTTGGCCGCCGTGATGGCCGACACGGCGCAGCTCCTGCTGCTCGACACCCGGTTCAGGCCCCGGGCGCTCGCGCTGCTCACCATGGTCGAGCCCATGCTGCGCAGGCCCGAGCTGACCGACCCCGACGACGCCGCGGCGCTGCGCCGCGTGTGGCTGGAGCGCTGCCCGGCGCGGCTGTGCCGGGCGCTGCTGGTCGAGAACGACCCCGAGGCGCACTTCTCCCACACCCTGTACGACCTCGTGGAGGCGCTGGAGTTCCTGCCCGATCCGCGGGCCGGCGCGGCCGCGTTCCTGGCCGACCTGTCCGACTCCGGCGGGAGGCTGCCCAGCCTGCTGGACCACCGGCTGCGCGCGGCGTACGAGGAGCTGCGGCGGGCCGGCCTGACCGGCGCCTCGGCGGCGGAGTCCACGGAGCCCGACGGGTTCCCGGTGCAGGCGCGGGCGGGTGGGGTCTCGACGGCGCCCGCACCGGTGCCTTCGCCGGTGCTGGAGGTGGCGCCGCCGGACCGGTGGAGCGCGGCGGCGGTGCTCGGGGCCGCGTACGCGATGGGGCTCGCCTGGGAGCGGCTGACGGGGGCGAAGGTGCCCGAGCGGGGGCTGCCCGGTCAGTCGGCGCTCGTCGCACGACTCATCCACGAGCGCGACGACCACAGCGGTCTCAAGTAAACCACTAATGTCGTCATTTCCCACTTACTTCGCCCATATCGTTCTAACACTTGCGATAACAGCTCATTCGCTGAATTGTGATCTCGGATTGGGGAAATGACCCAGAGGAGCCCCGAGGCTCCGAAAGGAATGACTCCGATGGGCCATGTCGCCCGGAGGGGCGTCCGCCGTAACCTCGTAGAGGGTGTGGGCTGCGGAAGGAAGGACGACGCGGTGGGGCACGATGACCTGGACTCTCGGGTCCACGACCGTGTCGCGTTGGACGAGATTGCGCTCTACGCCGAGGTGCTCACGGCCGTGGCTGTCAGCGAGCGGCGGCTGACCTTGGACGAACTCGACGACGCGCTCGGATTGCGGACTTCGGCGAGCCGCTGAAGGACCAGACGATTACTAGCCCCGGGAACCTAGTTCCCGGCTCCTGAGGGGTCGGGAACGGCGGTTTCCGGGGTTTACCCCTAACTAGTCACCTTGCCCCGGCGAGGGCTACGACCGCACGAGACGGGCGATCGCCGCCGAGGCCTCCTTGACCTTCGCCTCGGCCTCAGGACCGCCGCTGTTGATGGCGTCGGCCACGCAGTGGGAGATGTGCTCCTCCAGCAACCCCAGCGCCACCGCCTGGAGCGCCCGCGTCGCCGCGGAGACCTGGGTGAGCACGTCGATGCAGTAGGCATCGTCATCCACCATGCGCTGCAGGCCCCGGATCTGACCTTCGATTCGCCGGAGGCGTGTCAGATATGCCTGCTTGTCTCCGCTGTACCCATGCATGGTTCTACGGTACCCGTAACCGGTATTTCAGCGGAGCTCGCCGATCAGCTTCTCCCACTGGCCGGCCACCTCGGTGGCCGCGTGGCGCACGGCCGTGTCGAGCGCCCCTGCCGCCAGCGAACGCCGCCGCCGCTCGTCGTCGATCAGCGCCAGCAGCGCCGCCGCGAACGTCAGAGGGTCGTCCTGGTCGGGCACCAGCACGCCGTTGTAGCCCGTCGCCACGAACTCCTTCGGCCCCCGCGCCCCGTCGAACGCCACGACCGGCACCCCGCAACCCATGGCCTCCAGCACCGTCATGCCCTGGTCCTCGCTGCGCGAGGTGTTGGCCACGATCGACGCCTTGGCGAACTCGCCCGCCAGGTCGGACGTCGTGCCCATGAAGTAGACGTGGTTGTGCAGGTCGAGCTCGCCGATCAGCGCGCGCAGCCGCCGCTCCTCGGGGCCGGCGCCGTACAGCCGCAGCCGCCAGTCGGGGCGCTGCGCGGCCACGAGCGCGAACGCCCGGATGAGCCGGTCGTACGCCTTCACCGCCACCCACCGCCCGCCGGCCGCCACGATGCGGTTGTCCATGCGCGAGCGCGGCCACGGGCCGTCCGGCAGCGCGTCGGGCAGGCTGTGCACGACCGGCCCCGCGCCGAGCAGCCTCGCCCACTCCTCCAGCGCCGACTCGGTGGCCGTCACGACGGCGTCGAGGCGCGGATAGAAGCGCATCACCGGGCCGGGGACGGCCGGCCGCCCCCACTCCCTAGCGATCTTGATGGTCTCGCGCGGCGCGTGCCTGGCCGCCTGGACGCCGACGCCCGGCCGGGTCGTGATCAGCACGTCGGACTTGAGGTTGCGCAGCACCCGCCAGAGCGCCACCTCGGTGCGGACCTGACCGCGCGGCAACAGATGTCTCACCCCGGGCCGGGCGTCGACCACACTGCGCATGGACACCTTGGGCCCGATCGGGAAGAACGGCTTGTCCTTCTGCCGCCGGATGCTGATGACCTCGACGTCGTGCCGCTCGGACAGCGCGGTGGCGAGGTTGAGCGTGGCCCGAACGTCGCCCCGCATGCCGTAGGCGGAGGCGAGCACCAGGCTGATCCTCATCCCCCCACCTCGATGCGCAGCTCGTCGTCGGCGGTGTAGCAGGGCCTGATCAGCACGCCGTCGACCCGGGCCGACGGATAGTGGAGCCGGCGCCGTTTGCCGTCGACGTCGTCGAGCCGCGCCCCCAGCGGGAGCGGCGCGGGCACCCCCTCGACCTCCAGCGCGGGCTCCCACATGCCGGACTCCTCGGGATCGGCGGCCAGCACGTCGACCAGCGACACGGCCGCGTGGAAGCGCACGCCCTGCACGGTGGCCGTGGCCGACACCCGGGAGCTCGTCGGCCGCCGGTCGAGGGTGAGCACGGCCTCGTGGCGGGAGTCGTCGTCCTCCAGCCCCGTGTAGGCCAGCAGGCCCGTCACCTCGAAGCGGCCCTCGCGGAACCAGATCGCGCGCACTTCGGCGACGGGCTCGGCGTCGGAGATCTTCAGCGCCAGGAACCCGTTGCGGGTGCGGTAGGAGCGGTAGGCGAGAGTGCGTTTGCACAGCGCGTACGCGTCGAGATGGTCGAGCGAGAAGCCGGGATCGACGCTGCGCAGCCGGCTGCGCGTGTCGCCGGAGCGCAGGTAGGCGTCCCAGCGCCCGGCGGTGAGCCGCAGCGGCGCGAGCGAGACCGCGAGCGTGGCCTCGCGCGCCCGCACGCCGGAGGTGCCGATCCGCACGTCGCGCTCCACCCCCGTGGTGCGGTGCCGGAGCACCAGCTCGGTGCCGTCTTCGAGTGGTCCGTCGATGGCGAGTCGCAGGGAGAGGACGTCGGCCAGTGTGACTTCGGCGTCCGTGACGACGACGCCCATCACGAGCCCCCTCCCCGTCGAATAAGGCCATGCGTCGTTGAGGTTACCGTGATTTTCCCGTTATGTGGATGCCGGGTTTCTTCTGATCACGCCTGTTGACATGGGAAACTCCTCCACCACACGGGTGGAGGAGTTTGACGAACATCGGTCAGGAAGCTCCCTTGACCGATTTGATCAACAGCTGGGCCACGTCCACGACTTCGAGCGATTCCTTGGCCTCGCCGTTGTTCTTCTTCTCGTTGATCGCGTCGCCGAGCATCACCATGCAGAACGGGCACGCGGTCGACACCGTGTCGGGATTCGTGGTCAGCGCCTCGTCGACCCGCTCGGTGTTGATGCGCTTGCCGATGCGCTCCTCCATCCACATGCGCGCGCCGCCGGCGCCGCAGCAGAAGCCGCGGTCCTTGTGGCGGTGCATCTCCTGGGTCTGCACGCCCGGCACCTTGGACATGATGTCGCGGGGCTGGGAGTAGACCTTGTTGTGGCGGCCGAGGAAGCAAGGGTCGTGGTAGGTGATCTTCTCCTCGATCGGCGTGATCGGGGTGAGCAGGCCCTCGTCCACCAGCTTCGACAGCAGCTGCGTGTGGTGCACGACCTCGTACGTACCGCCGAGCTGCGGATACTCGTTGGCCAGCGTGTTGAAGCAGTGGGGGCAGGTGGCGACGATCTTCTTGACGCCGGCCTCGTTGAGCGTCTCGATGTTCTGCTGGGCCAGCATGTTGAACAGGTATTCCATGCCCAGCCGGCGCGCCGGGTCACCGGAGCAGGCCTCCATCGGGCCGAGCACCGCGAACTTCACGCCCGCGATGTGCAGCAGCTCGGCGACGGCCTTGGTGGTCTTCTTGGCCCGGTCTTCCAGCGCACCCGCGCAGCCGACCCAGAAGAGGTACTCGGTGCCCTCGGGCATCTTGTCCTCGACGATCTCGACCTCGAAGTCGAGCTCCTCGATCCAGTCGGCCCGCTTCATCTCGGACATGCCCCACGGGTTGCCCTTGTTCTCCAGGTTCTTCACCATCACTCCCGCCTCGGACGGGAACGACGACTCCACCATCACCTGGTAGCGGCGCATGTCGAGGATGTGGTCGATGTGCTCGATGTCCACCGGGCACTGCTCGACGCAGGCGCCGCAGTTGGTGCACGACCACAGCACGTCGGGGTGGATCACGCCTTCCTCGCCGACCAGCGGCTTCTCCAGCAGCGCGAGCACGTCGGTGTCCTTGTGCTCGACGCCCTGCTGGGCGGCCATGAGGTACGGGGCCACCTTGAAGGCGTGGTCGCGCTGGTCGAGGATGAGCATCTTCGGCGACAGCGGCTTGTCGGTGTTCCATGCCGGGCACTGCGACTGGCAGCGGCCGCACTCCGTGCAGGAGTAGAAGTCGAGGAAACCCTTCCAGGTGGTGTCGGCGATGTTGCCGCGGCCGAGCTTCTCGGGGTCGAGGTCCTCGTCCTCGAAGTCGACCGGCTTGCCGCCGACGCGCATCTCGGGCGCGCCGCCGAGGCCGTCGGGGCGGCGGGAGAAGAGCACGTTGAGCGGCGCGGTGAAGATGTGCAGGTGCTTGGAGTTCACCACGATGACCAGGAACACCAGCATGAAGCCGATGTGCAGCAGCAGCGCGATCTCTTCCAGCAGGTGACTCCGCGGCAGCACGTCACCGAGCCCGAGCGAGACGAACGCGCCCGAGCTGTAGGGGAGGTTCCCGTTCGCGGCGGCGGCGCCGCGGGCGAGGAAGAGCGTCCAGATGATGTTGAAGATCATGAACAGGACGAGCCACGCGCCGCCCAGGTGCGAGCCGGAGAAACGCGAGCTGCGGCCGAGCGCCTTGGGGGAGTTCTTGACCCGGATGATCGCGAAGGCGACCAGGCCGGCGAGACACGCGACCGCGATGAAGTCCTGCAGGAAGCCGAGCACGCCCCACTGCCCGATGAACGGGATGTGGAAATCGGGCCTGCCGGTGATGGCGCCCTGGATGATCGCGCCGTACGCCTCGATGTAGACGGTCAGCAGGATGAAGAAAGCCCACATGACGAAAAAGTGCGCCACGCCGGATGGTGTCCACTTGAGCAGCTTCTTCTGCCCGAACACCTCGACGAGCTGCGCCTTGATCTCGTCACCCGCGTGGGTCTTGGCATATTCGATGCGTTCCGGCGCAGGCGGCCCCACGGTCGCGAGCTTGTACAGGAACAGCGCCCTGCGGCCGGCCAAGGCGACCGCCACGACGGTCATGACCAGCCCGATGATCGCTACCCAGAGCACGGGGTCCTCCCACAGACGACGTTGGCTGTCCAGCCACCCCGAAATCCTACCCATGGGTAACATTACCGGGGTACAGACATACCCTAAGGTCACCGGCCTGTGTAGAACAATGCTCTAGACGCTGAAGTACCGCTGGATCGTCGGCGCCAGCAGCTCGACGAGCTCGTCCTCGCTCGCGCTCGCGATCGGCTCCAGCCTGAGCACGTAGCGCGCCAGCACCACGCCGATCATCTGCCCGAACGCCGCCTCGATCCGCAGGTGCGGCACCTCCAGCCGGTCGGCCACCTGGAAGAGCAGGGCGTTCGTGATGAACTCGCGGAACATCGCGGCCGCCTGCTCGTTGGTCATGGCCGAGCGGATCAGCGCCACCAGCGGCTCGCGCGTCTCCGGCGCGGCCGTGACCCTCAGGATCAAGCGTACGAGCCGCTCCGCGAGCTGCTCGCGGGGGCCCTCCACCACCAGCGGGAGGATTTGCTGGGGCGTGATCGGCAGCTGCATGGCCGCGGCGAACATGCCCGCCTTGGTGTCGAAGTAGTGGTGCACGAGCGCCGGATCGACCTGGGCCTCCCTGGCGATGCCGCGCACGGTCGCCTTGTCGAAGCCCTTCTCCGCGAACACCCTCCTGGCCGCCGCGAGGATCTCCCCGCGCGTGTCGGCCGAGCCGGGCCTGCGCCCGGGACGCCGCCTGGCCGGCTCGGTCACCGGCCCACCGCCAGGTAGACCCGCATCGGCACCGACAGCACGCCCTCGGGAAACTCGCCACGCAGCTCCGCCCGCTGCCGCTCGACCAGCTCGTCGGCCCGCTCCGGCGACAGCGCCGCCATGTAGGAGTGGGACCGCAGGCCGAGCAGGAAGTCCTCGATGCCGACCAGCCTGGTCCACGGGAGCCAGCGCTCCTCGACCACCTCGAACGCCGCGGCGATCGGCGGCGCCGACCACTCGTCGAGGGCCGGCCCGTTGTAGGACGGCACGGCCTCGGCCAGCCGGACCTCGTACGCGGCCAGCCAGTCGGCCTGCGCCGCGTGGTGGAAGTTCCAGCAGCCCGCGATCACGCCCCCGGGCCGCAGCACCCGCCGGGCCTCGGCGATCGAGGCCACCGGGTCGAGCCAGTGCCACGACTGCGCGTACGTCACCAGGTCGGCCACCCCGTCGGCCAGCGGCAGCGCGTTGCCGTCAGCCCGCACCGCGACGACCGGCGCCCCCTCCTCGTCGATCCTGGTCACCAGGCGGGCCAGCATCGCGGCGCCCGGATCGACCGCGATCACGTGGGCGCCGCGGGCCCGCAGCCCGCGGGTCATGATGCCGGTGCCCGCCCCCACGTCCACCGCGGTCGCGCCGGCGAGACCGACGGCGGACAGCTCGCCCAGCGCGCGGTAGAGCTCGTCGGGATAGCCGGGGCGGCCCGCGTCGTACGCGTCGGCCACGCGGTCGAACACCCTGCCCAGCTCTTTGAGCGGCCCAGCGCTCACCGGGAGGCCGCCAGATGGAGCCGGGCGAAGGCCAGCCCCTCCGCCAGGTCGTCCACCCGCTCGGTGCGGCTGGTCGCCTTGCGCGTGTTGACCTCCAGGACGACCAGCCCGGAGTAGCCCGTGTTGGCCAGGCGCTCCAGCAGCTGCGCGCACGGCTGGTTGCCCCGGCCCGGCACCAGGTGCTCGTCCTTGTTCGTCACGCCGAGGCCGTCGGCCAGGTGCACGTGGGCGAGCCGGTCGCCGAGCTTGCCGGCCATCTCCATGGCGTCGGAGCCGGACACCGCGGTGTGCGACAGGTCGAGCGTGACCTTCGGGAAGTCGTAGTCGATCGGGTTCCAGTCGGGCGAGTAGGGCACCACGTCGTTGCCCCTGGCCCGCAGCGGGAACATGTTCTCCACCGCGAACGTGACGTCCGTCTCGTCGCGCATCCTCGCCAGGCCGGTCTCGAAGTCGCGGGCGTAGTCGCGCTGCCAGCGGAACGGCGGGTGCACCACGACCGTCGAGGCGCCGAGGCGTTCGGCGGCCTTGCGCGCCTTGACCAGCTTGGCCCACGGGTCGCGCCCCCAGACGCGCTGGGTGACCAGCAGGCAGGGCGCGTGGATCGCCAGCACGGGCACGTGGTAGTGGTCGGAGAGCCGCTCGATCACGTCGATGTCCTGACTCACCGGGTCAGCGCCGACCATGATCTCGACGCCGTCGTAACCCAGGCGCGCGGCCAGCTCGAACGCGTCGGGAGTGCGTTCCGGATATACCGAGGCGGTGGACAATGCGATCTTCGCATTGGGCACGCGGATGACATCAGCCACCTTGCCAGCCTAAGCCGGAGAAGCCGCTCTGGTGCGCCAGGCCCTTTGTCGAGCCGCTCACACGCTCTCCGGTGCGCCATACGGTTGTGCCATGTCACGGATCGCCAAGGGCGCCATCCCGAGCCCGAACATCTGGAACACGCCCCAGATCTACGAGCTGGAGAACCGCGCCGTCGACCCCGAGGGCGCGGCCGACGCCGCCATGCGTTCCCTGCGCCCCTGGGACGGCGCCACCGTGCTCGACATCGGCTGCGGCACCGGCTACCACCTGCCCGTCCTGGCGGCCGAGGCGGCGCGGGTGATCGGCGTCGAACCGCACGGCGACCTGGCCGCGCTGGCCCGGCGCCGCTGCGCGGCCCTCGCCAACGTGACGGTGCACGCCGCCACGGCCCAGGACCTGCCGCTGCCGGACGCGTCCGTGGACGTGGCCATCGCGCGGTGGGCGTACTTCTTCGGCCCGGGCTGCGAGCCGGGGCTGCGCGAGCTGTCCAGGGTCGTACGCCGCGGCGGCGCCGCCTTCGTCCTCGACCTCGACGCCACGCGGGGGTCGTTCGGCCGGTGGTTCTCGCGCACCGTGCCCGCGTACTCCGCCCGCGAGGTCGAGGCGTTCTGGGTCCGCCACGGCTGGCAGCGGCGGCCGCTCGACCTTCGCATGGCGTTCGAGCGGCGAGCCGACCTGGAGGCGGTGCTCCGCATCGAGTTCGCCCCCGAGGTCGCCGAACAAGCCATCGCCGAGACGCCGGGCCTGGACCTGGAGTACCCGAACGTCCTCCGCTGGCGCTACTACTGAGCCGTCTTCATGGGGCTCCATGCGGCGGGCTCGTTCACCAGAGGCCGCCGCCTTCCCCCGCTCTGGTCCTCGCTCGCCACTTGACATTGACGCCGACGTCAACGTTTACCGTGGGCGCATGCGCATCGGTGAGCTGGCGGAACGCACCGGAGTGAGTACCCGCTCCCTCCGCTACTACGAGGAGCACGGGCTGCTGCACGCCCGCCGTACGTCCAACGGCTACCGCGACTACGGCGAGGACGACGTACGCCTGGTGTCCGAGATCCGGGCCCTGCTCGACATCGGGTTCACGCTGGAGGAGACCCGGCCGTTCGTCGACTGCCTGCGCCGGGGTCACAGCACCGGCGGCTCGTGCGCGGAGTCGGTCGAGGTCTACGAGCGCAAGCTCGCCGAGATCGACCGGGAGATCCGCGTGCTGCTCGCGCGCCGCGCCGAGGTGGCCGCCCAGCTCGCCCAGTCCTGCCCAGGTTGCTTCGTAAGGGGATAAATCATGATCACGTTGACCACTGACAACTACGAGGAGCAGGTGATCAAGCGCGACGAGCCGGTGCTGGTCGAGTTCTGGGCCGAGTGGTGCGGGCCGTGCAAGATGGTCGGTCCGGTGCTGGAGCAGATCGAGGCCGAGCACGGCCTGACGATCGGCAAGCTCAACACCGACGAGAACCCAGAGATCATGGCCCGCTACGGCGTGATGGCCGTGCCCACCATGCTCCTGTTCGAGAACGGCGAGCCCGTCAAGCAGGTCATCGGCGCCAAGCCCAAGCGCATGCTCGTCTCCGAGCTCGGCCTGGCCTGACCTCTCGATGATTGTCGGCGCCAGCCGCTAGCCTGCTCGGCATGGCCAAGACAGCCCAGAAGCCCGGATACCGCTGTGCCGAGTGCGGCTGGCGCACCACCAAGTGGGTCGGCCGGTGCGGCGAGTGCCAGTCGTGGGGCACGGTCGACGAAGAGGGCGCCCGCGCGGGCGTCAATGTCGTCCAGGCCGGCGCCACCACCGGCCCCGCCCTGCCGATCGGCCAGGTCAAGGCCGAGACGGCGACCGCCCGCACGACCGGCGTCGCGGAGCTCGACCGGGTGCTGGGCGGCGGCCTGGTGCCCGGCGCCGTGGTGCTGCTGGCCGGCGAGCCCGGCATCGGCAAGTCCACGCTCCTGCTGGAGGCCGCGGCCCGCATCGCCGAGCGCACCACCGTCCTCTACGTGACGGGCGAGGAGTCGGCCGCCCAGGTGCGTCTGCGGGCCGACCGCATCGGCGCCATCCAGGACAACCTCTACCTCGCCGCGGAGACCGACCTGTCGGCCCTGGTCGCCCACGTGGAGAAGGTCCAGCCCCAGATGCTGGTGGTCGACTCCGTCCAGACGATCGGCTCGGCGCAGACCACCGGCGTCCCCGGCGGCGTCACCCAGGTCCGCGAGGTCGCCGCCAATCTCGTCCGCCTGGCGAAAGAGCGCAACATGGCGACGGTCCTCGTCGGCCACGTCACCAAGGAGGGCTCCATCGCCGGCCCCCGCACTCTCGAGCACCTCGTCGACGTCGTGCTCAACTTCGAGGGCGACCGCCACTCCAGGCTGCGCATGGTCCGCGCGATCAAGAACCGGTTCGGCCCCACCGACGAGATCGGCTGCTTCGACCTCCACGAGCGCGGCATCGAGGGCATCACCGACCCGAGCGGCCTGTTCGTCTCCCGCCGCAGCGAGCCCGTCCCCGGCACGTGCGTGACCGTCACGGTCGAGGGCACGCGCCCGCTGCCCGCCGAGGTCCAGGCCCTGGTCGCCCGCACGGAGGCCCAGCAGCCCAGGCGCACGTCCTCCGGCCTCGACACCTACCGCGTGCAGATGATCCTCGCCGTCCTGGAGCGCCGGCTCAACGCCCGGCTCGGGGGCTGCGACGTGTTCACCGCGACCGTCGGCGGCATCAAGCTGGCCGACCCGGCCGTCGACCTGTCGGTCATGCTCGCCGTCGCCAGCGCCGCCGGGGACAAGCCGCTGCCCGCCGGTCTGGTCGCCCTGGGCGAGGTCGGTCTGGCCGGTGAGTTGCGCCCGGTCAAAGACGTGCGCAGGCGGTTGACCGAGGCTGCCCGGCTGGGTTTCAAGCGCGCCCTCGTGCCCGCCGGATCCCTGGAAGAGCCGGGCCGCAGACGCGACGGTCAGCGCGCTCTGGTGCCGGTGGGGCCGGTGGCGTTCGCACCGGGGTTCGAGGTCGTCCAGGCGGAGAACGTCTGGGACGCTCTCACGCACGTGACATAGCGCGGCTAAGCTGAGCGGTGACCGATCGACACGGGGGTCAGGTGGATAGGAGTCTGGACGACCGTCGCCGCGAGGCCCTGGCGGCCGTGGCGCCGGGCACACCTCTGCGCGACGGCCTGGAACGAATCCTGCGCGGCCAGACCGGTGGGCTGATCGTGCTCGGCTACAACAAAGAGGTCGAAGAGGTCTGCAGCGGCGGTTTCGAGCTCGATGTCGACTTCTCGCCCACCCGCCTGCGCGAGCTCGCCAAGATGGACGGCGCCATCGTCGTGAGCAACGACCACAAGATCGTCCGTGCCGCCGTCCACCTCGTGCCCGACCCGTCCATCCCCACCGACGAGTCCGGCACCCGCCACCGCACCGCGCAGCGCGTCGCCCTGCAGACCGGCCTGCCGATCATCGCGATCAGCAAGTCGATGCGCATCATCGCCCTCTACCTCGACGGCATCCGCTACGTCCTGGAGGAGTCGGCGGCCATCCTGTCCAAGGCCAACCAGGCCCTCGCCACCCTCGAGCGCTACAAACACCGCCTCGACGAGGTCTCCGGCACCCTGTCGGCCCTGGAGATCGAAGACCTGGTCACGGTCAGAGACGTGGCCGCGGTCGCGCAACGCCTGGAGATGGTCCGCCGCATCTCCGACGAGATCAAGGGCTACGTGGTCGAGCTCGGCACCGACGGCCGCCTGCTCTCGCTCCAGCTCGACGAGCTGGTGGCCGGCGTCGAGTCCGAGCGCGAGCTGGTCGTGCGCGATTATCTCCCCGCCCCCGGAGGCCGCCGCCAGCGGCGCCTGATGGAGGCCATGCACGACCTCGACCAGCTGTCCGGCAGCGATCTGCTCGACCTGTCGGCGGTGGCGCGCGTGATGGGCCACAACGGCACCGAGCAGCTGGAGAGCCCGGTCAGCCCCCGCGGCTTCCGGCTGCTGGCCAAGGTGCCTCGGCTGCCCGCGACGGTGGTCGACCGGCTGGTCAACCACTTCGGCAGCCTGCAGAAGCTGCTCGCGGCCAGCATCGACGACCTGCAGGCGGTGGGCGGCGTCGGCGAGTCGCGTGCCCGCAGCGTCCGCGAGGGCCTGTCCCGCCTCGCCGAGTCCTCCATCCTCGAACGCTACGTCTGACCGCAACACCCGAGCCGCCACATCCGGGGCGCCACATCCGGGCCGCCACGTCTGAGCCGCCCGCGTCGGAGCCGCCCGAAGCCGCCACGTCAGAGCCGCTGGTCGGCAGTGGCGGAGCCGGAGCCTGGAGCCGGGCCTTGGCCGGGCCCGGCCCCGCCACGCCGTCTGTCGCACCGGCGGCGCGCCGGTGACGGCCTCTAGCGGAGGTGGAAGACGCCCTTGCCGCCGCGCAGCTTGCCCATGCGGACCGTGGCGACGTACGTGCCCGGCAGGGCGGTGGGCGGGCTGGCGCGGCAGTCGTCGCTGGAGCGCCGCCGGTCCCACTCCAGCGAGTGCACGTACGGCACGCCGCGCTCCAGCTTCCTGACGTCGGCGCCGGGGCCGCTCACGCAGTCGGCGGTGGACCAGATGCGGTCCGCGCCCGAGGTGATGCGGACCTCCACCGCTCGCGGCCCCACGTCGGCCGTGCACATCACTGAGCCGGTGTTCACCAGCGTGACGATGAAGCTGGGCCGCGCGTCGCCGGCGTAGATCGGCTCCTTGCCGCTCTGGAGGCTGAGCACGAGGTCTTTCTCCTCGCACGGCTCCCCCGGCCGCTTCGGGCGCGGGGAAGGCGTCGCCTTCGGGGTGGCGCTCGGGGTGGGCGACGGGGAGGCCGTGCCGAGGGCGAGCGTGCGCAGCCCGGCCAGCAGCGGGTCAGCGGACGGCGTGACGCTCGGTGAGGACTGCGCGCTGGAGGCGCGTTCCGGCCCGCTGCCCCCGCTGGAGCACGCCCACGCCACAACGGCCACCACGACGAGCACCGCAACCAGCACGCTCATGCGGCGCCGCCAGTAGATGTCGCCGCCGTCGCCACGCATCGTATCCGGGTCCATAGGCCCAGCATGGTAACCGGTTCTGCACGCACAGTGACGACACGCCGGGCCGCGCCGTTTCCCGAATACGCTTGACCCCGTGGTCGAGCCGAACCTCCTGCGCACCCCCGTTCTGGACTGGTACGCGCACAACGCCCGCGACCTCCCCTGGCGCGCCCCCGACGCGAGCCCGTGGGGTGTGCTCGTCAGCGAGATCATGTTGCAGCAGACCCCGGTCGCCCGCGTCCTGCCCGTCTGGCACGAATGGATGGAACGCTGGCCCGTCCCCAAGGCGCTGGCCGCCGAGCAGCCGGGCGAGGCCGTACGCCACTGGGGCCGGCTCGGCTACCCGCGCCGGGCGCTGCGCCTGCACGCCTGCGCCCGGGCCATCACCGACGAGCACGGCGGCGAGGTGCCGTCCGACCACGCGACGCTGCTGTCGCTGCCCGGCATCGGCGAATACACCGCCGCCGCGGTCGCCAGCTTCGCCTACGGCGGCCGGCACGCCGTCCTCGACACGAACGTCCGGCGGGTGTTCGCCCGGGCCGTCCGCGCCGAGGAGTACCCTCCGACGGCCACCTCCGCGGCCGAGCGACGGCTGGCGGAAAGTCTGCTTCCCGAGCTGGGCGCGGCCCGCTGGGGCGTGGCCGTCATGGAGCTCGGCGCCCTGGTGTGCACGGCCCGCGCCCCGCGCTGCGGCGACTGCCCGATCACCCACCTGTGCGCCTGGCGCCTGGCAGGCAAGCCACCCCACTCGGGCCCCGCCCGCAAGGGCCAGACCTACGCCGGCACCGACCGCCAGTGCCGAGGCCGCCTCCTCGAGGTGCTGCGCTCCTCCCATGGCCCCGTCCCGAAGGCCGCCCTCGACGCCGTATGGGACGACGCGGTCCAACGCGAACGCGCCCTCGACGGCCTGGTGTCCGACGGCTTGGCGGAGGTCCTCGACGACAACACCTACCGCCTCCCCCACGCCTGACCCCGCT
>NZ_SMKQ01000339.1 GCF_004348995.1 Nonomuraea terrae | reverse complement strand
TCCCACCTCCCCGCCTCCGCCCCAGCGCAACACCGGCCTGATCCTGCTGCTCGCGATCGGCCTTCCGCTGCTGCTCCTGGGCGGAGTCGTCCGGGGGCTCCGCGACGATCAACACGGGAGACGTCCGCAAGGGCGTGATCGTGTTCGAGGTGCCGGAGTCGGCGCGGGCGGGAAGTTCCAGTTCGCGTTGAACAGCGGGTTCGCCGATCAGACGGGCGAGTGGACGCTTGGCTGACGCCGGAGGGTCTCCGCTCGGCTCCTGACGTCCGTGCCGTCGTGCACCAGGAGCGTCAATATGGGTTGACGCTCCTGGGAACGTCAACGTAAGTTGACGTCATGCATGATGACACGCGGCTGATTCCCGTGGGTGAACGGAAGCTGTGCGTACGGGTGCGCGGCGACGGCCCGACCCTCGTCCTCGACTGCGGCGGCGCCGGGCAGGGAACGGACGACGCCTGGGGGAACGGGCTGGAGGGCCGGCTGGCCGGGCTGACCACCCTGGTGACGTACGACCGGGCGGGTGTCGGGCGGTCCGGCGGGCCGGCCGCGGAGAGTGTCGCCGAGATGGCCGACGACCTCCACCACCTGCTGCACGGGCTCGGCGTGCCGCTGCCTGCGGTGTTCGCGGGGTGGTCCTTCGGGGCGCTGGTCGTCCAGGTGCTCGCTCTGCGGCACCCCCATGACGTGGCGGGGCTGGTCTTCGTCGATCCCACGGTGAGCGGGGAGCCGCCGGGGTCGGCGCTGGTGCGTACGGTGTCGTTCGCGGTGGCCGTGCGGCTGCTCCGCCTCCGCGCGCTGCTGCCCACCGCGAACGCCCGGCAGTTCCGCGAGCTCGCCGGCCTCCTGGCGGGTCTGCCCCGCCACATGCGCGAGGTCCAGGCCGCCTTGGAAGCCGGTACGCTCCCGCCCGTCCCGCTCCGGGTGATCACCGCCGGCGTACGCCCCCGCATGCCCCGCGCCCAGCTCGCGTACCTGGAGAACGGCCACCGCGCGCTCGCCGCCCGATCTCCCCACGGACGCTTGCTCATCGCCGGCCACGCCACCCACCAGATCCCGCACGACCAGCCCGACAGCGTCGTCAAGGCAGTGGAGGACGTCCTCCACCACCCGCGCTGACGCCCCACCACGTGCGCGCCGCTCCGCCGACCCCGAGCGGCGGGCTTCGGTACGGGGCGGAGGCGCAGCGCGTCGGGGTGGGGGGAGGGTTAGGATCACGGGCGTCGGCTCGGCCGATCGTGGCATCCGAATCCGTTTCGCCGCTCCGGCGGCCCTCATGAGACGAGAGCCGGTATGAACGTCACCCCCGCCCAGTTACGCTTCCTCGCCGACCGCGCCGGAGCGCTCGCGGACGAAGTCCGGGCGCTGTGCGAGGGCGTCGCCGTGGACGCGCCCGAACGCGACCCGATGGCCGCGGCCATCGAGGCCGCCGGGTGGCTCGACCGGGGGAGTGAGGACCTCCGGCGCGCCGCCGGAGACCTCGACCGGCTCTGGGCCGTACGCGAGTGCGGCATGCCGTGGGGCGTCTGCCCCGAGCACGGCAGGACCCTGTCGTCCAGCGCCGGCACCTCCACCTGCCGGGTGTGCCGGCGCACGTGGGACCACGACCGGCTCACCAAGCCCTGCGCGGAGCCGGTGACGTGGAAGGTGACCGACGAGGCCGGGACGGTGACGATGATGTGCGACGGCCACGTCCTGGGCGCCCACGCCGTCCTGCGGGGCGCCACCTTCACCCGCCTCGCCACACGGTGAGCTCCGGCCGCCGAGCCGGTCGCCGATGCGGCCGGCCACGGCGACAACCCACGACCGCGTTCCGACGGGTGCCGGTGCGGTGATCCGGTCGTCAGAGCGGGGTGGTCCACCATTCCGAGGCGATGGAGAGGCCGGCCTGGCGTAGGGCTTCGCGTTTCGGGGTGTCGGCGTTGCCGCAGACCACGACGACCTGCGCCGCGCCGGCGGGCCTCGTCCGTGACGGCGTGGAGCAGGGCGGTGCCGGTCGTGGGCCAGTCGCGGTCGTCCACGACGGCGTAGTCGTCCAGCGTGCACGTCGGCCCGCCGGGGTCGTACACCGGGGGAGAGCGGACGAGGGAGGCGATCGCGAACCCGGCGAAGCGCGAGTCTGGCTCGGCCACCCGGCAGACGGCCTCGGGATCGCGCACCAGCGTGGCGAGGAAGGCGGCGTGCCGTGCCTCGGCGTCGGGCGCACGCCGCCAGAAGACCGGCTGGTGCAGCTCGTACGCCTCCCGGCGACGCGCCATGAGAGCGGCGATCGCCGCCACGTCGCCGGGCACGGCGGCCCGGATGTCGATCAACGCCCCACTCTAGACGCGTGCCGCTCGCGGCGGCCGCCTCGCTCGCCTGAGCCGACGGCCAGGCGAATCAGACCTGGATAAGGGCGAGCCTAAAAACGCCATTACCGGCACGCCGAAAAGTCGACGACCCTGACCTGCGCAGGGCGTTCCACCTGCGTGGATCTTCACGCGCCTCATGGCCGAAATGACAGTACGGGGTCATATCCACACCGAACGTGACTCTTGTCATGCTGTTTTGTGTTTGTTAAAAGAGTTGTGGCGGTCGTATCGGCCGCCGTTCAGCAGCGTGAGGGAAGGACTCTCCTATTTCCGTCGCATGTCCCAGCGGCCATGGTCCTGTCCTGTTCGCTGCATATCCCCGCGGAGCGGGTGGCGTCCGTTCGTGCACGTCGCCCCCACCCGCGCGGTTCTGATTCCTGCAGAAATCCTGTGAATTCCCACGGCGGTGAAACACGCTCACAAAGCCTGTTTCACCGTCGCGGACACGCGTGGAATTGAGGAGGCTGTTTTGTTGGGAAAGCGACGGGCAGCGGTCGTCCTGGCCGCTTTACTCGGGCTCACGATCACGGGAACGGCGACGGCTCACGCCGACCCCACGACGCCGGGAGGTCCGTGGGTCCAGGACTCGCAGCATGTGTCACTGGAGCGCCTGCACACCTACGACGAGCTCACCACCGCGTTGCAACGCCTGGAGCAGCGCTCCAAGGGCGCGATCGACGTCGAGTCGATCGGCAGGACGCACGAAGGCCGTGACATCTGGGCCGCGACGGTCGGCACCGGCCCGACCAAGCTGCTCTACATCACCCAGCAGCACGGCAACGAGCCCCTGGGCACGGAGGCCGCCCTGCAGCTGCTGCAGCGCATCGGCGGCAACCAGGCAGGGTGGACCCGCGACGTGCTCGACGACGTGACCCTGCGCATCATCGTACGGGCGAACCCCGACGGCACCGAACGGTTCCAGCGGCAGAACGTCGACCCGGACTGCTCGGGCGCCTTCTGCCGGGCCGGGGTCGGGTTCGACATCAACCGCTACCACGACCCGGCGATGTCGCCGGAGGCCAACCCGGTGCCGGAGTCGGCCGCGATCCAGCGGATGGTGCGCTCGTGGCGTCCTGACATCACCGTCGACTACCACCACCAGGGCAGCTACCGCCAGCCTGACGGCTCCCTGGCGACCGCCTCCATCCTCTGGCCGACCAACACCGGGGTGGCGCCGGACGTCCTCGCCGACAGCAAGCGGGTCGCCGGGCTGGTGTACACCTCGCTGGAGCAGTACGGCTTCGCCGACGTCAGCCGCTACCCCGGCGACGCGCTCCCGGGCATCGCGCGCAACTCCTTCGGCCTGCAGGGCAGCGCGAGCCTGCTGGTCGAGCTGCGCGGCGATCTCGGCCAGAAGTCCGGCGGCTACCTGATCCGCACGGCGTACGCCTCCATGGCCTCCCTGCTCCAGGCCGCCGCGGACGGCAGCCTCGCCGCCGTCGACCCGGCGATCGCCGACACCATCCCCGACCGCGGCCCGTCGGTCGACCAGCACGAGGACGAGTGAGGGACGATGACGAACAGGAAGACGTACGCGGCTCTGGCGGCGGCCGCCCTGGTGGCCGCCAGCCTGACGGCGGCCTCGCCCGCCGCCGCGCAGGCCGCCCCGCCCGCGAACGCGCACTGCGGCACCTCGACCGGCGACACCGGCGCGAACGCGTGGACCGACCACGCCGAGCTGCGCAGCGCGCTGGAAACCCTGGAGGCGCAGCGCTCGGACGTCCTCGACGTCAGCCAGATCGGCGCCTCGAACCAGGGGCGCGCGATCTGGGCGGCGCGCACCGGCACCGGTCCCAAGGTCGTGCTGATCACCAGTGAGATCCACGGCAATGAGAAGACCGGCACCGACGCCCTGCTCGCCCTGCTGCGCGACTTCACCGCGCCCACGCCGGAGGCGCGGCGGCTGCGCTCGCAGGTGACGCTCGTCGCGGTGCCCAAGATGAACCCCGACGCCGCCGAGCTCGACCGGCGCGGCAACGACCGCACGTGGGCCGAGGTCGTCGCGGACTTCCCGCAGCTGGCCTCCGCGCGGCCGGCGTGGAACTACTACACCCAGCCGCGGTCGGGCGACGACTACGCCTCGCGCCCGGGCTTCGACGTCAACCGCGACTACCACCCCGACCTCGACTACGTGCCGCGGCCCGAGGACTTCCCCGGGTCCTCCGCCGAGACCGGCTGGTACATCCATCCCGAGTCGCAGGCGGTCAGGGACCTGTACAAGTCGCTGAAGGGGGAGTTCGGCGCCGTCGACACCTACATCGACCTGCACCACCAGGGCCCCTGCGACCTCGACGAGAGCGGCGAGAACCAGGTGACCATGTCGCTGTCGGGCAAGTTCATCGACATCGACAACCACCAGGAGTACAACCGCGGCTACCGGCTCGACTACTCCAAGCAGCTCACGCTGGCCGCGTACGACGCGCTGCAGACGCGCGGCGAGTCCCCGTTCGGGTCGCTGACCCTCTATCCGCAGGACATCGACCTGCCCGGCACGGGGCTCGGCTCGTTCGCGCTGAACGGCTCCGGCACCGTCCTGTTCGAGGTGCGAGGCCAGACCCAGACCTGGGGCGCCAAGCAGCGCGGCCAGCTCGTGCGGACGGTGGTGAACGGCCTGGACGGCATCATCGACGCCCTCGCGGCCGGCACGGTCACCCAGATCGACCCCGCCCGCTACGACGACATCCCTGAGACCCAGTAGGACTGCGTTCCTCCGGGGCTCAGGGCCGTGGTGGTGACGCCCCGGTCGGCGCGACTCGACGGCCGCGCCGACCGGGACCGTCGCAGCTCTACGACGGTGGTTCCGGTACGGGTTCGTGTGCTCCCCGTGGCTCCCCGTGGGCTACGCGGTGACCCGCCGGCGGCGGAGGACCAGCGACGCGGCGATCGCGGCGGCGGCCAGCAGCGCCACGGCGGTCAGCGGACCGCCGTAGCCCGGGTACGTCGTCTCGGACGCGACCGGCGCGAAGCCGTCCGAGGCGGCTCCGGTGTCGACGGCTCTCGCCGCGCTCACGCCGGCCGCCCCGGCCGCGTTCACGCCGGCGGCATCCGTGAGACCCGCCGCCTCCGTGCCGCCGGCTCCGGTGCTCCCCGTGCCGGCTCCCAAGCTCCCCGGCCCCGCGCCGTCCTGGCCCGTGCTGCCCGGTGCCAGGCCGGTCGGGGTCGGGGTCGTCGCGTCGTCCTCACCGGTGCCGCCCGGGGCCGGGCTGGTCGGGACTGTGCTGGTCGAGGACGGGCTGGTGGGGGA
>NZ_SMKQ01000338.1 GCF_004348995.1 Nonomuraea terrae | reverse complement strand
GGGGGGGAGGGTGTGATGTGTTTCACTCGGGATCGTCTGAACTTGCGGGGGAAACGCTGGGTCTGATGGTCCATGAACACTCCTCTGCGTGGCATTCTCGCGGCCGGCGCGGCCGTGGTCGTGATGCTGACCTCGGGTATGGCGGCGCAGGCCACGACCGCGTACCCGAAGTACAAGGCGCCGAAGATCTTCGGCACGACTTTCCAGGCCGACCCGAAGCACGACTTCACCAAGGCCCTGAGCCCGCGCGGCAACGGTGTCCTGCGCGGCTGGATGACGGACGTGCGCGGCGGCGTCGCCGAGTACGAGCCGATCCGCTGGAAGAAGGGCACCCACACGGAGGGGCACTTCGAGGGCCCGCCCGAGGGTGACGTCAGAGCGTACGCCTCGCCCGTCGCCAAGGACGTGGTCTACCTGTCCGCGTACGGGTGCGGGGCGGCGATGACGGATCTGACGGTCGACCGGAGGACGGGGCTCGGCGCCAAGCGCTGCTCCACGGCCACGCTGGTCAAGCGGCACGACCGCGCCCGGCACCCCGCCCTGATCACCGTCCACAAGGGGAAGATCGTGCGGGTGCAGGAGATCTTCACGCCCTGAGGGAGGCCGCGGGTCCCGCGCCCCGTGGGGGCGGGCGCGGGACGAAACGGTCATGTGGGGGTTCCGATGGGAAAACACCTGGGAGATCTCTCCCGTTGGCCGATCCGTGGGCATAGTGTGAGGTGATGGATCGTCGCATCTTCGGGCTCGAGAACGAGTACGGCGTGACCTGCACGTTCAGGGGGCAGCGCAGGCTGTCGCCCGACGAGGTCGCGCGCTACTTGTTCAGGCGGGTCGTGTCTTGGGGCCGATCGAGCAACGTCTTCCTCCGTAACGGCGCACGTCTGTACCTCGACGTGGGCAGTCATCCTGAATACGCAACACCCGAGTGTGACAACGTCATCGAGCTCGTCACGCACGACAAGGCCGGCGAGCGCATCCTCGAAGGGCTGCTCGTCGACGCCGAGAAGCGGCTGCGTGAAGAGGGCATCGCGGGTGACATCTATCTCTTCAAGAACAACACCGACTCCGCCGGCAACTCCTACGGCTGCCACGAGAACTACCTCGTCGGCCGGCACGGGGAGTTCGGGCGGCTGGCCGATGTGCTCATCCCGTTCCTGGTGACGCGGCAGATCGTGTGCGGGGCCGGCAAGGTGCTGCAGACGCCGCGCGGCGCGGTCTACTGCGTCTCGCAGCGGGCCGAGCACATCTGGGAGGGCGTCTCCAGCGCCACCACGCGTTCCCGGCCGATCATCAACACGCGCGACGAGCCGCACGCCGACGCCGAGCGCTTCCGGCGCCTGCATGTCATCGTGGGCGACTCCAACATGAGCGAGACCACCATGCTGCTCAAGGTCGGCGCCACCGACCTGGTGCTGCGCATGATCGAGTCGGGCATCGTGATGCGCGACCTGTCGCTGGAGAACCCGATCCGGGCCATCCGCGAGGTCTCCCACGACATGACCGGCCGGCGCAGGGTGCGGCTGGCCAACGGGCGTGAGGCGTCCAGCCTGGAGATCCAGCAGGAATACCTGTCGAAGGCGAAGGACTTCGTCGACCGCCGCGGCGGTGACGCGATCACGCACCGGGTCCTCGACCTGTGGGAGCGTACGCTGCACGCGGTCGACACCGGCAACCTCGACCTGGTCTCGCGCGAGATCGACTGGGTGACGAAATACCAGCTCATCGAGCGTTACCGGAAGAAGTACGATCTGCCGTTGTCCTCGCCCCGGGTGGCCCAGCTGGATCTGGCCTACCACGACGTGCACCGCAAGCGGGGGCTGTACTACCTGCTGCAGAAGCGTGGCTCGGTGGAGCGGGTGGCGTCCGATCTGAAGATCTTCGAGGCCAAGTCGGTGCCGCCGCAGACCACGCGGGCGCGGCTGCGCGGGGAGTTCATCCGCAAGGCGCAGGAGAAGCGGCGCGACTTCACCGTCGACTGGGTCCACCTGAAGCTGAACGACCAGGCGCAGCGCACGGTGCTGTGCAAGGACCCGTTCCGCAGCGTGGACGAGCGGGTCGACAAGCTGATCGCGGGCATGTAGCCGCCGAAGCGCCCGGTGGCCGGGGGAGTGAACCCTCCCTCGGGCTGCCGGCCGCTACGGCTGCCCGCCGGTCGGCCAGGCCGTGTGCCGGTGCCGATCGGCCCGGGGTCGTGCGGTACGGCCGCCGGTGCAGGTCTGTCCGGTGCCACAGCTCGTGCAGGTACGTCCCGGGGGCGTCGGTTCGGGTACGTCGCGGGCGGCGGCCGGCCCATGAGGCGCCGGCTCTGGTGCCCGGTGATGCCTGGATCAGGCTTCCCCAGGATGGCTGAGTTCTGGGGTGTCCGGGGCGCAGGTTCATCCGGGCGTCGGTCAGCTCCTGGTGCGGTAGGACGGGCGGCGAAGGCGTGCTCAGGGGCCGGCCGGCGCAGGTGTGCGGGGGCTCGCCGGGTCCGAGGTGTTGGAGCGACCGGCCGACGCGTCTCCGTGGGGGCTGCTCGGTGACCCGGGGCGGGCCGCTTCGGGGATTCGTTCTCGATCAGGTGTGGCGGAGCGTTGCGGGGGCGCTGGAGCAGCGCTGTCGAGGGGGTTGATGCGACCTTCGGCCTACGTCGCGTGTCTGTTGCTGCCTTAATCGTTGGACCCGTCATGGACTTCGGCCGGGGCTGTCGGACACAAGGTGTGTGACGGGATAACCCCGTGGACTGTGCAAAGTCTCTTCTCGGAGTTGTGCCTTCTGGGTGTTGGGTAGCGGGTGGGATGCCCGGAGAAATGGGGGCTGAGCGCTGGGTTGCCGGGGACGTGGAGGTTCGTTTACCTCGGCCCTACTGCGGATTCGGGTAGTGTGACGCGAATCTGATGTCTTTTCCGAGGGAAATTCGATGCGCCGCGCTTTGGCCGTACTGGCCGCCGTGCCTTTGATGTTTTTCGCCGCCGCGTGCGGATCCGACAACGGCACCGGCGCCGCCCCCGCCACCGCCAGCGGGGCCGCCGCCTCCGGGTTCAAGGTCAGCGGAAGCGTGGGCGCCAAGCCCACGGTGACCTTCCCCGCGGGCTCGCCCGCGACCAAGTCCTCCTACGAGGTGATCCAGCCGGGCTCCGGCGAGGGCATCAAGGCGGGCGACCGCGTGATCGTCAACCTGACCGTCTGGAACTGGGACGGCAAGGGCAACGCCGCCCAGGGCTCCTCCTACGACACCAAGGCGCCGGAGACGATTCCGGTCAACGAGCAGCTGCCCCAGGTGCTGCAGGAAGGCTTCACCAAGGTCAAGCACGGCGGCCGGCTGCTGGCCGTGCTCGCCAGCGACGTCGAGGCCCAGCCGCAGGCGACGGCCGCCGAGCCGACGAAGGTGTTCGTGTTCGACGTGGTCGGTACGCAGCCGCCGGCGCTGAAGGTCGCCACCGGCAAGGAGACCGGCGAGAGCATCAAGGGCGTCAAGGTGGACAACCCGGGTGGGGAGAAGGCGCCGACGCTCACCACCAAGACCGACGAGAAGGCGTCCAAGGACCTCGTCGTCAAGACCGTCATCCAGGGCACCGGCGCCAAGGTGAATCCGAACCAGATGGTCACCGTCCACTACACCGGCAAGATCTGGGGTAGCGACCAGCAGTTCGACTCCAGCTGGGAGCGCGGGGAGCCGGCCGAGTTCCCGCTCAACCAGGTGATCCAGGGCTGGCAGAAGGGCCTGGCCGGGGTGCCGGTCGGCAGCCGCGTCGTGATGAGCATCCCGCCGGAGATGGGCTACGGCGCGCAGGAGCAGCAGGGCATCCCCGCCAACAGCACGCTCGTGTTCGTGGTGGACGTCCTGGGAGCGTACTGACGGGCTGTGTGACGATTCGGTAGCGATTGCGAGGCCCGGCGGCATCTGACCGCCGGGCCTTTCGCATGGGAGGACCATGAGCGTCGAGCCGCCGCTGGTGTCCCTTCTGGGTGCGCTGTCGCCGTCGGGTGGCGGGGAGGAGCGGCCCCCGCACCGGCGGGGTAGAAGATCACTGAAGGTCTTGTGACCCGCTGTGTTCCTGAGCGGGTGGATGGGCTGCGCGGGATCGCTGTGCCGGGCTGGGGCGAGTGTCCAGATGCTGTCGGTCCGGGTGAGCCCGAGGTTGATCAGGGTTCGCAGGTTGAGGGCTGCGGCGTGGGTGTGGATCCAGGCGTTGTTCTTGATGGTGCCGATGTAGCGTGATCGCCGGTCTCCGCGGGCGACGATCCAGGCGACGGTGCGTGCGATGGGTGGCCGCCGGCGGTAGTCGGCCTGCCAGTCCGGATCGGTGGCGGCCTGGCGGGCGGCGGCCTGCAGGTCGTGATGAGGTCGGTCTGGACGACGCGGCCGTTCTTGGCGGGGACTTGGGGCGTATGTCGGCTCCGGATTCGGGCGACGGCTTGATCTCTGTCCCGGTTCGCGCCATGGCGCGGCGTCCCGATGGGCGACGAGGGGTGGCCGTCGGACGGGGAGGGTGAGCGAGTTGGGCGTCGGGTGGTCAACCGGCGGCGGGGGCGATGGCGATCGTCCAGTACACCGCTCACGTGTGGGGCTGGGTCACTGTCTCATCGACTTCACGTTCGTCCGTGGGGCCTCGGCGGGTTTCCCGTGGGGAGCTGCCGGCGGGGCTGGAGCGGGCGCTCATAGGCCGCAGGGTGGGCAGTGGGCTACCGCGGCCGTCCCACCAGGAGGACCGTGAGGAGGCGGGCTTGGGCACGGCCGGCCGGGTGGCGTCGGCTCGTAGACTCCCGCTGTGAGTAGCGACGACCTCGAGGCGCTGGCCCTGCTGTACGATCCCGTTCGCCGCAGTCTGTACGACGTGGTCGTCTCCAGCGGTGGTGATGTGGGGCGCGGGGAGGCGGCGGATGCCGCGGGGGTGTCGCGTACGCTGGCCGGCCACCACTTGGACAAGCTGGTGGAGGCCGGGCTGCTGGAGAGCGGATTCCGGGCGCCGGTGAAGAAGGGGCCGGGCAGCGGGCGGCCTGCCAAGGTGTACCGCAGGGCCGCGGGCGAGCGGTCGGTGAGCTTGCCGCCGCGCGACTACGTCACCCTGGCGTCTGCGCTGGCCGACGTGGTGGACGCGCTCGGTGCCGAGGAGGCGGCGGAGAAGGCGGCTCGCTCCGCGGGCGCGCGGATCGGCGGGCGGCGGCGGGGTGAGCCGGTCGACCGGGTGCTGAACGGGCGCGGCTACGAGCCCTACACCGCTGAGGGCGGCCGGACGCGTCTGCGTAACTGTCCGTTCCACGTGCTGGCGGAGGAGCAGCCGCTGCTGGTGTGCTCGATGAATCTGGCGCTGTGCCAGGGATTGCTGGAGGGGCTGGGTGACGACCCGGGCCGGGCGCGGCTGGACCCACGCCCGGGGGAGTGCTGTGTTGTGCTCGACGCCTCGCCGACGCCCTGAAGGACCCCGTCAGCCGCGCTTGAGTGCGCAGGGATGTGTGTTGGGGAAGCGTCCAGGGTCGTCTGGCGGGGCAGCGGAGGTGGCGGCGGCATGCACGGCTGCTGGTGTGGAGTCGGGGCGGGGGGACCTTGGCGGTGAGTCCAAGGATGTCGGGGACGGCCAAGGGCGCGGCGAACAACCCAGGAGCGGCCGGCGCACAGTGAAGAGGTACCCGCCAAGAGTCCGGGGCCGAGGAC
>NZ_SMKQ01000337.1 GCF_004348995.1 Nonomuraea terrae | reverse complement strand
AGGGTGCCAAGGGCTGGTCCTCGGCGCGTGAGGCTCGCCTGGCCGTCTTCAAGTGGATCACCCGCTACAACACCCGCAGGAGACATTCCGCCATCGGCTACCTCAGCCCGATCGACTACGAGCAGCACACCGTCGATAGGGTGCTGCTCGCCGCATGACAACCGGTGTCCACACCTCGGGGTGAGCCCCCTGTATGGTCCGGCCGATGCTCTACGTGGATGCCATGTGCGTGATGGTTCATCTCAGCGAGCAGGGCAGCGTCTCTCCCTGGGGCTGCCGGGCAGATCCGTAGCTGTGACACCGCGTACCTCTTCCCCTGGCGTAGACACAGAAGAATTCATGATCGAACCAAGGACCAGTACTCACATCTCCAGAACTGCACTTCCGCTCGCCCAGTCACGCAGTGTCCCAATGCAGCACGACGATCGCCACGGGGTGGCCGATCCCCCGGAGTGGTCAGGGGCGATCGCAGGTTTGGGCCTCGTTCCTCACCCCCAGCCCACCGAGCCAGCAGCGGGCGGGCCGTCACCACGTCAAGATCGTGTCCTTGATCACGCGCCACAGGCATGCCAGATGCCATGGGACCGGACGGGAAACAAAGGGGAACCAAGGTCAACATCGAAGAAGGTCCCCGACCGCCGTCCCAGGCCATACCCGGAGGACCGCCATCCGGGTCAGCTGTTGAGGCGGTTGAGGACGAGGTCGGTGAAGCCGTTCGCCAGGAGGATGACGGCGATGGCGGTAAGCAAGATACCGGCGATACGGTCAAGGAGCATGGCGCCCTTTAGGGAGATGCGCCGTTGGACGTGGCCGGCGGCGTACAGGGTGATGCCTGTGACAGCGGCGAAACACAGTGCGGCCAGCGACAGCAACGCCTTGTCCATAAGGTTGGGGGCTTGCGCGGAGGCTGCGACGGCGAAGGCGAAGGTGGTTCCTCCGACGGTGAGGGGAAAGGTCACCGGCGTGAACAGCACCGATTTCACGCTTTCTGGCGCGGTCTGCGGCTCTTCGCCGGACGGCGCCTTGTCGAGTTCTTCGATGGTGCCCGCCTTGCCCAGCATCAGGGGGATGGCGGCGAAGGCCAGCGCGATGCCTCCGGTGGCGGTGAGCGCGGCGACACTGATGCCGAGGAGTTCCAGGAGCGGCTCACCGACCCAGAGCGCGAGGAGCACGAACACGACGACATTGAGCGCCAGGCCCACGGCCAGGCGCAGGACCTGCCCACGGTTAAAGGACCGTATGATCGGCAGGTAGGAAGCGAGCGCCGCGACCGGACTGTAGAGGCCGAACAGGGCCAGGAACAACAGCAACGCCGGGTGGCTGCTCATCGGATGCCTTCCTGACAGATATCGCCGTTCAGGCCCACCATGTCTCCTTGCTCCTGAAGCGCGGCCCAGATCCGCACCTCGATGCAGACTTAAAGCAATGAGCCAACTACCCAGAGTTACACAGGGTGAATCGCGCGGAGGTCAGAGGCAGGTCAGTAACCCCTGGTACGGCGGGCGGCCTGGCGGATCCGTCGCGTCACATCGCGACGACGCATGGCGCGCAGCAAGTCGATACCCAAGATCACTCCAGCGCCGATGCCCAGCGCAATCGACAGCGCCTCGATCAGATAGTGCGAGCCGCCCAGCACGTCACCCAGGCTCAGCTTCAACATCCCGCGAAACAATTCCGAGCCTGGCAGCAGCGGCCCGATCGCCGGGATCACGAACACCATCGGCGGCACGCGCACCCGATGCGCGTACGCCGAGCCCAGCAGCCCGATCACCGCGGCGGCCGCCGTCGTGGCCAGCACCGTCGGCAACTTCAGCCAGCACAGGCAGACGTACACAATCCAGATCGCCACGCTGCCGAACGCGGCAGGCGGCACATGCCT
Organism: Nonomuraea terrae; assembly: GCF_004348995.1. GTDB lineage: Bacteria > Actinomycetota > Actinomycetes > Streptosporangiales > Streptosporangiaceae > Nonomuraea > Nonomuraea terrae. Next base: position 3,840 of record NZ_SMKQ01000337.1, on the reverse strand, counting down.
GGGCGGTACCCGCAGGGCCACTGCGAACGTCAGCCCAAGCCCGAGCGCCCCGAGTAGTTGCGGTACCGCCAGCGACAGCGGCGCTGCGGGCGCGTCGTTCACGGTGACCGACACCCCCGCCTTGACGGCGAAGGTCAGCATGGTGCCGATCCCGGAAATCACCGCCGCTACGATGAACACCACCTCCGACAACCGCGCTGTGGCGGTGACGTACTCACCTGCGATGCCGTCCTGCACGCAGGCGACCAGCGGCCGGCCGGGCAACAGCGCGATCACCGCGCCCACGACGACCGCCGAGGCCTGTACGGGCATCTGTCGCCAGATCATGAACACCGCGGCCGCGGTACCGACGGCCGCCGCCACGGCCAACTGGAAGAACTCCGCCACCCCCCGCCTGGCCAGCCAGGCCCCGGCCCGGTCGCCGAGCGCAGTCGCCAGGAACGCGGCCAGTGCCACCACCACACCGCCTCCTACAAGCACCGCCGCCGAGGTCGAAACCAGCGCGAGCGCCGTGACCACCACCCAGCCCGGGTAGACCCCGGCCCGGCCAGTCAGCTCGCGCAGACGCCGTTGCGCCTCAGCCAGCGACGGCCTCTGGCCGGTGACCTCGTCGACCAGTTCGTGCAGCGCGATCAGCCGGGCGAAGTCAGGCTCACGCCTGCGTACCCGCCGCTCGGCCGTGACCGGCAGGCGACCGTCGTCCCGGACAAGCGACAGCGTCAGCGCCGACAGGTTCACATCCGCTTCGATGCGGCGCAGGCCATACGTTCGCCCAATCGCGAGCATCGCAGCCGTGACGTTCTCGGTTCCCTCGCCGTTGGCGAGCAGCAACTCGCCCACGCGCAATGTCAGGCTCACTGCGCGGTTGGCATCGGCGTCAGAGACGGCCCGGCCATCTGCCGAACTCATGTATCGAGCTCGACAGATGACCGGCCGCGGCGCTCAGATCGCGTCGCGTTCAATGGGGCAGGTCATGCACCTGGCGCCGCCGCGGCCCTTGCCCAGTTCGAAGCCTTCGATCTCCAAGACCTCGACGCCGTGCTCGCGCAGCTTGCGGTTGGTGAAGGCGTTCTTGTGGTATCCGATCACGACGCCGGGGGACAGGGCGAAGAAGTTGTTAGCCGAGTCCCACTGCTCACGGGTCATCTGGTAGTCATCGCCGCCGGTCGGGATGATCTCCAGGCGGGTCAGCCCGAGTGCCTCCTGCAGCGCGGCAGCGAAACTAGTATCGCGGTGCACCTCCGTGGTGCCCTCCTTGTCGCCGGGGCGCAGCGAATAGGTGGTGGCGGTCTCCAAAAACGGCGGGTAGGCGGTGGCCTTGTCAACATCCAAGAAGGTGAAGACCGTGTCCAGGTGCATGTAGGAGCGGCTCTTGGGAACGTGGACCGCGATGATCCGTTCTGCCGCGCCCGCCGCGAACATCGACACCGCGATGTGCTCGACAGTGCGGGCGTTGGTACGCTCGCTCATTCCAATCACTACCGTGCCGTTCCCGATGGGCATCATGTCGCCGCCTTCCATGGCGGCCATGCCGTATGACTCCTCGTTGAAACGCTTGTCCTCGCCGGCGTACGGATACCAGTAGGCGAAATCCTCATGGGCGAACATCGGATGGTAGTGGTAGATGATCGACTGGTTGATCGTCTCCAGCAGGCGGACGTGGTAGAACATCGGGTTCAGTGAGACCCCGCCGTACAGCCAGGCCGACGGGTCGCGCTGGTAGAGCGAGTTGGGCAGCGGCGGCAAGATGAACTCGCGCGGGTTCGCCGAGGCCACCACTAGAGAGTGTGCCTCCAGGTCGGCGATGCCGAACTCCTCCTTGGTCAGCCCGCCGATCAGGTGGGTGGCCAGTTTCTCGCCGCTCCAACCGGCCAACGTCTCACGGACGACATCAACCAGCGCCGGACCGACGGTCAGGTGGGTAACAGTCTGCTCGATGGCGTGCTGCTTGGCCTCGAAACTGGCGTCCAGTGCCTGGGCCAGGAGCTGCTGGTGGTGGAAAACCTCGACGCCACGTTCGCGCATCACCGTCACGAAGGCGTCATGCTCAATTTGCGCCTGCTCAACCCACAAGATGTCGTCGAACAGCAGATCTTCCATGTTCTTAGGGGTGAGCCGGTGGAAGCTGAGCTCAGGCCGGTGCACAATGACCTTACGCAGCGTGCCGACCTCGGAGTGAACGCCCAGCATTTGATCAGTCATCGTCTATCTCCCTTTAACGGCAGAGCGGGATCATTCCTCCGCGAACCACCCTCAACCCGGGCTTGGCGAAGCTTTACCGCTGATAGGGCAGGCCAGGAACGAACATCCCCTGGAGTTCTCGGTCCGTCCGAAGCAGTGACCCTTTTCGTGGGCCCAGCAGAGCAGGAGGTGAAGCCGTGACGTAGCGGTGGATCTTGTTGCTCGTAAGCTCGTCGTCGCTTGCCGGCGGAAGTCCGGTCCGGGTAGCTGCCAGGAGACCCGGTAGCAGGCTGGCGGTTTCGTCTGGAAACGGGCGGGGTCGAAGCCCAGCGTCAAAGGCCCTGATGGGGGAGCGACGGTGCGGTCCGCAGCATGAAGCGAAGCCTGCGGCGTCGTTACTCACCCCGCCAGCTTGGTGAGACGAGGGAGTGCCGAGCCTCTCGAAATCGGGGCGATGCACAGTGTCTTTGAGGAGGAGGCCCGGTGAGTGCTGTTTCGGCTAATTAGTCCCACCGCTTCGGGGTCGCGTCCGCGCGTGATCCGGTCCGTGCCTTGCAGCATGTGCTCTACCGGGCGGCCAAGGCCGATCCCGGACGCAGGTTCCACGCGCTGATGGACAAGGTCTATCGCAGAGACGTCCCGGCGCGCGCGTGGGTCATGGTGCGCGCGAACAACGGCGCGCCCGGCATCGACAAGACCACGCTGGGCCAGATCGAGGAGTACGGGGTCGCCCGGCTGCTCATGAGCTGGCCGCCGAACTCCGGGAGGGGCGATATCGTCCGTTGCCCGCTCGCCGGGTGCTGATTCCCAAGCCGGGAGTCAGGGACGAGTATCGGCCGTTGTCGATCCCGGCGGTTCGGGATCGGGTCGTGCAGGCCGCCGTAAAGATCGTGTTCGAACCGGTCTTTGAGGCGGACATGCTCGACTGCTCTTTTGGGTTTCGCCCGAGGCGGTCGACGCACGACGCCCTGCAAGTGCTCGTGGATGAGCAGGCGAAAGGGCGCCGGTGGGTAGTCGAGACGGATATCGCCGATTGTTTCTCGGCGATTCCGCATCAGGAGTTGATGCGAGCGATCGAGGAACGCATCTGCGACCAGTCCCTGCTGAAGCTTCTGCGCGCCGGGGTGATGGAGGAGGGGCAGGTACGACGCGAGGTCACCGGCAGCCCGCAGGGCGGGGTGGTCAGCCCCGTCTTCTGCAACGTCTATCTGCACGGCTGGACCGGGCATGGGACGAAGAAGATGGGACGCCGGTCCGTTATGCCGACGATCTGATCGCGATGTGCTGGTCACGCAGTCAGGCCGAACGGGCGCCGGCCCGGTTAACCCAACTGCTGTCCGAGCTGGGCTTGGAGCCAAGGCGGCCAAGACCCGCATCGCCCATCTGGAGGTCGGCGGGGAAGGCCTGGACTTTCTGGGCTTTCATCATCGGCTCGTCAGATCCAGAGGCCTCAACGGGAAACGACCTTTGGGGGCTCACCCCGAGGTGTGGACACCGGTTGTCATGCGGCGAGCAGCACCCTATCGACGGTGTGCTGCTCGTAGTCGATCGGGCTGAGGTAGCCGATGGCGGAATGTCTCCTGCGGGTGTTGTAGCGGGTGATCCACTTGAAGACGGCCAGGCGAGCCTCACGCGCCGAGGACCAGCCCTTGGCACCCT